>JBDTLK010000041.1:0-23492 GCA_039934835.1 Edaphobacterium sp. (SeqCode)
GAGATCGGTGGTGTCGGCGTAAACGTCCTGGCTGTCGCGCTGCGACCAGTCCGCCAGCTCGATCTGTACCACCAGCGGCTCGGCGCTGTCGTTGCGCACGGTCAGCGCCGCAGTGCGCTGTTGGCCTGAAAATTCCAAGCGGATGGGCGTCACCTGAAAAGATCCGGCGCTCGCCAGCATTGAAATTCCGGCGAGGCACAAACAAAAGGCGGCCCGGAAGGCCGCCGTCACGATTGCTTGTGTCACCACGATCAGGCGCTGTCTACGATGGAATAAATCGAGATCACGGGACGAGCCTACCCTCTTTTGATCCGGATTAGAAATTAACCGATGCGGTGACCGTGTCGCTGTACACGATGCCCGCAACCGAACCCGGCACGTCCTGGCCCGGTGCAATCGATCCGCAGACGTTGTAAGTGCGCGCCGCCTTGCTTGGAGCGACTGTTGGGGTGAACAAGCCGCCACCGGACGTGGTCCATGCCGTCGCTGCGGGGAATGTGCAAGCGGCTCCGGCGACGTTGCTCGGCGGTTGTCCGATTGTATAGGCGATGACATCGGCGCCGTTCTGCATGTTGCGCACGCCGGCAACGGTGTGGATGCCGAGATCCATGCCGATCGTCGATGCCGCGTTCTTGGTGCAGGTGATGGTCACGGCGCTGCTGGCGGTATTTGCCGATGCCGACAGCGGATTGTAGGTGCCGAAATTCAGGTTCGTCGCGCTGATCGTACAGTTGCTCAGCACGGTTGCAGTGACCGTGAACGTCGTAGTCGCCGTCAGTGCGTTGGCCACGTTGCAGGTCAGCAGGAACAGGCCGGCGATGCCCGCAAGGCGGGAAAGGGCTTGCTTGCCGTGAGGTGTCTTCATCTCATCCTTGATTGTCGCGCTGGCGCACTCGCCGGCTCAGGTCAACATGCGGAGCCTTCGGCGAGCACGCCTGCGAACGATGTCGTAGGCGTATTCGCGCTTAGAAATTGACCGATGCAGTCACGGTGTCGGAGTAGACGATACCCGCGACCGAACCCGGAACGTCCTGGCCTGCCGCAATCGTTCCGCAGACATTGTAGGTGCGTGCTGCCTTGCTTGGGGCCGCGGCCGGAGTGAGCAGGCCGGCTCCGGCGGTGGTCCACGGCGTAGCGGCAGGGAACGTGCAGGCGGTTCCCGGTGTGTTGTTGGGGGGTTGTCCGACCGAGTAGGCGATGACATCGGTGCCATTCTGCATGTTGCGCACGCCGCCGACCACGTGGATGCCGAGGTCCATGCCAATCGTCGATGCCGCATTCTTGGTGCAGGTGATGGTGACGCTGCTGCTGGAATTATTCGGCGATGCCGACAGCGGGTCATACGTGCCGAAACCCAGATTGGTCGCGCTGATCGTGCAATTGCTGAGCACGGTTGCGCTCGCGGTAAACGTTGTCGTCGCCTGCAGGGCGTCGGCCGAAGTGCTGAAGGCGACGATGGATGCGACTGCGCTAGCTAGTGCTACGTGCTTGAGATTAAGCCGTTTCATTGCCATTCCTTTTAGGTTCATTGGGATGCAGGTTAAGTCGTTGGTTAGATATTGATGGACCTATCTAAGCAACGGCCGTGCCATGCGATATGGCAGATATGAATCAGCTACTTATGGTTGCGGTATAGGGCATACCCGCGACCGAATGTGACGGCGTTGGCGTTCTCATCGGGGTCGAATGCGACCCGCGGAAGTCCTGCGGCAGGTTGACCCGACGACCGTAGGGGAGCAGGCGGATTGGACGGGTCAACAGCAGGTAAGCGCGCTAAGGCTGCGCTCCTTGACAGGTCCTGCTGCAATGAATGAGGTAGAGCCGCGGCGGGCGCGGACCGGCAAGGCTGAGCAAAGGATCTGCGCAGCGCGGCCCAACGGCAGGGCATCCAACGCAACGAAACTCAGGTTCGCGCTCTTTGCACCCGCTTGACTTCGGGAATGCGGTGCACGGCCCGCATCACATTGGCCAGGTGGCGGCGATCGCGCACCTGGACCCCGAAGAACATGTTGGCGACAGGACCCTCGTCGGGCCGCTCCATCGACACGTAGGCAATGTTGGCGCCGGCGTCGGCAATCTCGGTGGCGAGTCGCGCCAGCAGGCCGCGCTGGTCGGTGACCAGCAGCCGCATGCCGGCTTCGAACACGCCTTCGACCGCGGGCGCCCATTCCACATCCACGATCTGATCGGAATCGATTCGACTCTTCTTGAGCGTGTGGCAGTCCCGGGTGTGCACCAGAAGCCCCTGCGCGCGGCGGAACTGGCCGACGATGGCGTCACCGGGAATTGGCCGGCAGCATTTGCCGTACTGTATGGCCACGCCTTCCACGCCACGCAACTGCAGAGCGTCGGGTTTGCCTGGCTGCGCCACCGGTTCCTCGCCGGTACGGTTCGCTGCACGGGTAAGCGCCTGCGCGACGACAAACGAAAGGCGCTTGCCCAAGCCGATGTCGGCCAGCACGTCGACGCGGCTTTTGGCGCCATACTCGCGGGTCAATGCTTCCCAGCGCTCCCAGGTCACGGCTTCGGGCGGCACCTTCAGCGACGCCAGCGCCTGTTCGAGCATCCGCTCGCCCAACGCCGCCGACTCGCGCTGCTGCAGGCTCTTGAGGAAGTGACGGATGCGCGAGCGCGCCTTGCCGGTCGCCACGAAGCTCAGCCACGATGGGTTGGGCCGCGCCGTCGGCGAGGTGATGATCTCCACCTGATCGCCGTTTTTGAGCTCGGTGCGCAGCGGCATCAACTCGTAGTTGATTCGCGCCGCGGTGCAATGCTGGCCGATGTCGGTGTGCACCGAGTAGGCGAAGTCGACCGGAGTGGCGCCATGCGGCAGCGCCATGATCTTGCCCTTGGGCGTGAACACATAGATGGCATCGGGGAAAAGATCGCCCTTGATGTGCTCGAGGAACTCCTTGGAGTCGCGTGATTCGGAGCCGATCTCGAGCAGGCTCTGCAGCCAGCGATGCGTCTGCTGCTGCGCTTCGGCGATATCGAGTTGGTCGCCGGTCTTGTAGAGCCAGTGCGCGGCGACGCCGGCCTCGGCAATGCGGTGCATGTCCTGGGTGCGGATCTGGGCTTCCAGCGGCGTGCCGAACGGGCCGAACAGCGTGGTGTGCAACGACTGGTAACCGTTGGCCTTGGGGATCGCGACGTAGTCCTTGAACTTGCCCGGGATCGGCTTGTACTGGTTGTGCAGCACACCCAGCGCCGAATAGCAGGCGTTGACGTCCTTGACGAGCACCCGCACACCGTAGATGTCGAATACCTGCGCGAAGGTGTAATGCTTTTCGCGCATCTTCTTGTACACGCTATATACGGTTTTCTCGCGCCCGCTCACCGTGGCAACAATACCGGCCGCCTTCAGGCCTTCGCGAATCGACTGCAGGATGCGCTGCATGACCTCGCGGCGATTTCCCCGCGCCGCCTTGATCTGCTTGGCCAGCACGCGGTAGCGCATGGGATAAAGGTTCTTGAACGACAGTTCCTGCAGCTCGAGGAACAGCGCGTTTAGGCCAAGCCGATTGGCGAGCGGCGCGTAGATGTCGAGCGTCTCGCGGGCAATGCGCTCGCGGTGGGTCGGCGCCATGGCGTCGAGGGTGCGCATGTTGTGCAGCCGGTCGGCGAGCTTGATGAGGATGACGCGGACATCCTGCGCCATCGCCAGCAGCATCTTGCGGAAACTCTCGGCCTGCGCGTCTTCGCGGGTCTGGAACTCGATCTGGTCGAGCTTGGATACGCCGTCGACCATGTCGGCGACGAGTTTGCCGAACGAGGATTCGATCTCGGTCTTGGTGACCTTGGTGTCCTCCATGACGTCGTGGAGGAGCGCCGCGGCGAGGCCCTGCGCGTCGAGCCGCCATTGCGACAGGATGCTGGCGACCGCCAGCGGATGCGTTATGTAGGGCTCGCCGGACTTGCGGAACTGGCCCTGGTGCGCGTGCTCGGAGAACGCGAACGCGCGCTCTACCAGCGCGACGTCAGGAGGCGGCAGGTAGTGACCAAGGTGTCGGGTAAATTCCGCGATTTCCGACATGCTTGATCACGTTGGGCCGTTGCGCGACTAACTCAACTCTGCGGCTTGAGCAGCATTTCGATGCCCACCTTGCCGGCCGCGACTTCGCGCAGCGCGATCACCGTGGGCTTGTCGCGGTCGCCGTCGACCATGGGCTGCGAGCCGGCGCTGATCTGGCGGGCGCGGTTAGTCGCCGCGAGCGTGAGCTCGAAACGGTTGGGGATGCGGGTCAGACAGTCTTCAATGGTGATGCGAGCCATGCGGCGTTCCTTCAGGTCAATTGCGCGATCAGCGACCGATAGCGCGAGCGTTGTTGCGGGCTTCGCAGGCGCGCCGACCGCAGGATGGCGGAAAGGTCGTCGACTGCGGAGGCAAAGTCCTGATTAATAATAACATAGTCAAACTCCCCGCAATGCCGAATCTCCTCGCGCGCAGCGGCCAGCCGGCGCGCAATCGTGGCCGGGTCGTCCTGGCCGCGCTTGACCAGGCGCTGCTCCAGCGATTCCAGCGACGGCGGCAGGATGAAAACGTGGATCGAGTCGGGCACCAGCTTGCGCACCTGCGCCGCGCCCTGCCAGTCGATCTCAAGCAGAACGTCCTGTCCGGCGGCGACCTGGGCCTTGAGCCAGGTCGCGGAGGTGGCGTACCAGTTGCCGTGGACATGCGCGTGCTCCAGGAGCTCGCCACTGCCCTTGAGTGCCATGAAGCGGTCGGTATCGACATAGTGATAGTCCACGCCGTCGCGCTCGCCCGGGCGCGGCGCGCGCGTCGTGTACGACACCGAGTGGCGGACACCCGATTCGCGCTCGAGCAAGGCGCGGGTCAGGCTGGTTTTGCCTGCGCCGGATGGCGCGGCAATGACGAACAGGTTTCCGGCAGGCGTCGCCATCGGGTCAGCGCCATCCTCGCAGCCGCCGCGCCACAGGTGCCTGCACTGGCGCGAGCGACCGCAGATTCATTCTATATTCTGCACTTGCTCGCGCATTTGCTCGATCATGACCTTGAGCTCAAGCGCGGCCTGCGACAACTCGGCGTCGACCGACTTCGAACCCAGCGTATTGGCCTCGCGATTGAGTTCCTGCATCAGGAAGTCGAGGCGCTTGCCGCTCGACCCGCCAGCGTGGAGCACACGCCTGACCTCGGCGACGTGGGTGGTGAGACGCGATACTTCCTCGGCGACGTCGACCTTGGTGGCGAACAGCGCCAGCTCCTGCTTGAGCCGCTCGGTGTCGGGATCGAGGCCGGCTTCGCGCAAACGTGCGCCGAGCTTCTCGGTGTAGGCGGCGTGGATGGCGGGAATGCGTGGAGTGACGCGCCCGATCTGTTCGGCGATGCCGCGGCAGCGCTCCTCGATCATCACGGCGAGTTTCGCGCCTTCGCGGCGACGCGACGCGGCCAGATCGCGCAATGCTTCGCGGACCAACTCGACGGTCTTCGCAGCGAGCGCGTCGGGATCCAGCGAGGGTTCGGTCAGCACGCCGGGCCAGCGCAGGATCTCTGTCGTGGACAACGGAGAACTGCCCGGCGCATGGCGCAGCACTTCGACAGCGGCATCGCGAAGTTGCGCCACGCGATCGGCGTTGACGGCCAGCGTCGCCGCGCCCGTGACGGCACGGTTGAGCGCGATCCGGCAGTCGATCTTGCCGCGCTTCAATTCGGCGCCCAGCAGTTCGCGCAGCGTGGTTTCCAGCGCGCGCAACTCGTCGGGCAGGCGCAACTGGAGGTCCAGATAGCGATGATTGACCGAGCGCAACTCGACGGCGAGCGAACAGCCGGTCAGTTCGGCTCCAACCGCGGCGAAGCCGGTCATGCTGAGGATCATGGGGGTCTACGTTCGCGCCGCTTGAGCGGGAAAGTCAATGAAATCTTTACTTTATGCGCAGGGTTGCAGAGAATGTAGAGGTTATCAATCCTATGCGCAAGTACAGGCCGGGCGCTTTTTCGCGCCGCCGCCAGCCCCCATGGGCGTCACCAACCAAGCCCTCCCGTCGAATTACCAGTTGCTGAATTACCGCGTCGACCGCCAGATCAGCCGCGGCGGGTTTTCCATTGTCTATCGCGCCTTCGACGAGTCTGGTGCGCCGGTCGCCATCAAGGAATACCTGCCCGCGTCGCTGGTGTTGCGCACCGAAGGCGACATCGTCCGCGCCAGCTCGGCCGAGAATCTGACCTCTTTCCGCTACGGGATGAAATGCTTCTTCGAAGAGGGTCGCGCGCTCGCCAAGATCAACCACCCCAACGTCGTGCGCGTGCTCAATTTCTTTCGCGCCAACGAAACCGTGTACATGGTCATGCGCTATGAACGCGGGCGTACGCTGCAGCAGCAGATCCAGCTGCGCCAGGACCAGATGTCGGAGCGCCTGGTGCGCCACGTGTTCATGCACCTGCTCAATGGCCTGCGCGAAGTGCATACGCACAAGCTGCTGCACCTCGACATCAAGCCGGCAAATGTCTACCTGCGCACCGACGGCTCGCCGGTGCTGCTCGACTTCGGCGCGGCACGGCAGACGCTAACATCGGCCCGTCCGAAGCTCGCGCCGATGTACACGCCCGGGTTCGCCGCGCCCGAGCAGTATCGCGATCCGGATCGACTTGGCCCCTGGACCGATGTCTACGGCATCGGCGCCAGCATTTTCGCCTGCCTCGCCGCGTTCGCGCCGCAGGCCGCCGATGCGCGGGTGGCTGAAGATCACCTCGTTTCGGCCAAGAAGATCTGGGCCGGCGCGTATTCCGACAATCTGCTCGAAGTCATCGACTGGTGCCTGCGGCTCGACCCGATGGAGCGTCCGCAGAGCGTGTTCGCGCTGCAGAAGGCCATCCGCGACATTCCACCAAAAAAACGCAAACTGACGTTCATCGACACCATCAAGAAACGTCTGTTCACCGAGGTCATGTAGGCGGGAATGCGGTTCACGATCTTTCAGGAAAGCCGCAAGAGCCAGCGCAAGGTCAATCAGGACCGCCTTGCGTACACCTATAGCCGCGACACGCTGCTGCTGGTGCTCGCCGACGGCATGGGCGGCCATGCTGGCGGTGAAATCGCGGCGCAGATCGCGGTCCGCCTGTTCATCGAGCGCTTCCAGCAGGAAGCCAAGCCGACACTCAAGAATCCGCTCAAGTTCCTGCAGGAGACGATGCTGCGCGCGCATTCGGCGCTGGGTTCCTACGCCAACCAGTTCTCGATGCTCGAAACTCCGCGCACCACCTGCGTGGCGTGCATCGTGCAGCAGAACTATGCATATTGGGGCCACGTCGGCGATTCGCGCCTCTATCTGTTCCGCCAGGGTGGCCTGATCGGGCAAACCAAGGACCATTCGAAGGTGCAGTACCTGCTGGATCAGGGAATCATCGGCGTGCACGAAGTTGCCGATCATCCGGACCGCAACAAGATCTTCAGTTGCCTCGGCGGACTGGTCGACCCGGTGATCGACCTGTCGCGACGCACGCCTTTGCGCAATGGCGATCTGGTGGTGATGTGTACCGACGGCTTGTGGAGCGTCTATCCGCAGGAGGAAATCGCGCGCGCGCTGACCGGCGCGCCGGTGCTCAAGGCCGCGCCGGTACTGATGCGCGAGGCCGAGGCGCGCGGCGGCGCCGATGGCGACAACCTGTCGATGATCGCGGTGCGCTGGGGACCGGAAAACCTGACCGACGATCCGACCACGACGATCACCGAAACGCTGGGCCTGGGCGAATTCCAGACCGAGATCGACCGCACCCTGACGCTGACCGACCGCAAGGGCGCGCAACGCGACCTGACCGACGACGAGATCGAGCGGGCCATCGAGGAGATCCAGCAGACCATCAAGAGGTACCGGCGATGAGCGGCGCGGTCGGACGTCCGTCGCAACAGTCGCCGGCCGGCATATGCGGCTGCTGATACTCGACACCGAGACCACCGGACTGGACTCACGGCAAGGGCATCGCATCATCGAAATCGGCTGTGTGGAACTCATCGACCGCCGGCCGACCGGCCGCCACCTGCACCTGTACGTCAATCCGGAACGTGACATCGACGCCGGCGCGACCGAGGTCCACGGCTTCACCTGGGACATGCTGCGCGACAAGCCGCGCTTCGTGGATGTCGCGCATGAATTCGGCGAATTCGTGCGCGGCGCGCAATGGATCATCCACAACGCGCCCTTCGACATAGGCTTTCTCGACGAGGAGCTCAAGCGAGCGAACCTGCCCGCGACGGCTTCCCTCGCAGGATCTGTCATCGATACACTGGCACTGGCGCGCGAGCAGTTTCCGGGAAAGAAGAACAATCTGAATGCGCTGTGCGAGCGCCTCGGCGTCGCCAATGCCCGTCGTACGCTGCACGGAGCATTGCTCGACGCGCAGTTGCTCTCGGAGGTGTACCTGGCAATGACGCGCGGGCAGGAGTCGCTGACGATGGATATCGTCGCGCCCGCGGGCTCCGCGCGAGGCATCGTTGCCGGAGTTGATTTCGAGCCAGTGGCGGTTCGCGTCATCGCGCCGAACGACGCCGAACTCGAAGCCCATCACGCCTATCTGGTCGATCTCGACCGCGCTTCAAAAGGCGCGTGCCTGTGGCTGGCGACAGCGGCGGGGACCCACTAAGCGTGAATAACGACGCCAGTAATACGCCCGCAACAAAGGACGAGCATGCTGCAACGCCGGTGCCGGAGCGTGCACGCCCCGGCGCCACGACCCCGCCGATCATGCCAGAAGATTCGCCGAAGGGCCGCGAACCGCCGCTGATCAATCGCGAGTTGTCGCTGCTCGCATTCAATCGGCGGGTGCTGGCGCTGGCGGAGGATCCCGCAGTACCGCTGCTCGAGCGACTGCGCTTTCTGTGCATCGTCAGCAGCAACCTCGACGAATTCTTCGAGGTGCGCGTCGCCGGCCTGCGCGAGCAGCTGCGCATCAAGGCGCCACCGCCGGGCACGACGCTGCACGATTTGCGTGTGAACTTCGCGCGCATCAGCGAGGAGGCGCAGGCGCTCGTCGCCGACAAGTACCGCGTCCTCAACCAGCAGGTGCTGCCAGCAATGGCGGCGGCCGGCATCCGGCTGCTGCGCGACGCCGATCGCGACGCCGCGCAGCGCGCGTGGATCGCCGATTATTTTCGCAGAGAGGTCAAGCCACTGCTGACGCCTATCGGCCTCGATCCGGCGCATCCGTTTCCGCAGGTCGTCAACAAGAGCCTGAATTTCATCATCGAACTGACCGGTCGCGACGCGTTCGGACGCGACACGTCGATCGCTATCGTGAAAGCGCCGCGGCTGCTGCCGCGGGTGATCGAGCTGCCGCGCTCGGTGGCGCCAGAGGACACGTTTGTACTGCTGTCGTCGGTTATCCACACGCACTTGGGCGAATTGTTCGCCGGCCGCGAGGTCGTGCACTACTCGCAGTTCCGGGTGACGCGCGACGCCGACCTGTGGTTCGACGAGGAAGAGGTCAAGAATCTGCGTCAGGCGCTCGAAGGCGAATTGCCGCAGCGCCAGTTCGGTCTCGCGGTCCGGCTCGAAGTCGCGGCCAACTGTCCCGCGCATCTCGCCGAGTTGCTGCTGCAGCAGTTCGAGCTGCAGGAATTCGACCTGTACCGCTGCGATGGCCCGGTAAATCTGGCGCGCATGGCGGCGTTGATCGACGAGACCGACCTGGATCAGTACCTGTACCCGCGCTTCACGCCTGGCGTTCCGGACCGGCTCAAGGATCAGCCGGATCTCCTCGCAGTGATTCGTCAGCACGACGTGCTGCTGCATCATCCGTACCAGGCATTCGATCCGGTCGTCGAATTTATCCGCAAGGCAGCCGACGATCCGGACGTGGTCGCGATCAAACAGACCGTGTATCGCACCGGCGTGAATTCAGTCCTCATGGAGGCGCTGATCGACGCCGCCAGCCGCGGCAAGGAAGTTACGGTGGTCGTCGAGCTGCTCGCGCGCTTCGACGAGGAAGCGAACATCAACTGGGCCGAGCGCCTCGAGCAGGCAGGCGCGCAAGTGGTCTACGGCGTCTTCGGACTCAAGACGCATGCCAAGCTCGCGCTACTGTTTCGCCGCGAACGCGACGCGGTGGGCAAGGCGGTCCTGCAGCCGTATGTTCACCTCGGCACCGGCAACTACCATCCGCGGACCGCGCGGATGTACACCGATTTCGGCCTGATGACGACCAACGCCGACATCTGCGCCGACGTCAACGAAGTGTTTCTGCACATCACCAGCCTGTCCAAGGTCAACAAGCTCAAGCGCCTCTGGCTCGCGCCGTTCACGATGCACAAGCACCTGCTCGACGCTATTCGGCGCGAGACGCGGCACGCCAAGGAAGGCAAGCCCGCGAAGATCATCGCCAAGATGAATGCGCTGGTCGAAGAAGCGGTGATCAAGGCTTTGTACGCCGCGTCGGAGGCAGGCGTGCAGATCGACCTGATCGTGCGCGGTGCGTGCGCGTTGCGACCTGGCGTTGCGGGAGCGTCCGAGAACATCCGCGTGCGCTCGCTGCTCGGCCGCTTTCTCGAGCACCATCGCGTGTGGTACTTCGAAAACGACGCAACGCCGGACGTCTATCTTGCCAGCGCCGACTGGATGGGCCGCAACCTCTTCCGCCGGATCGAGGTGGCGTTTCCGGTGCTCGACCCCGAGTTGCGCGCGCGCGTCATCGCCGAGAGCCTGACGCCATACCTGTCGGACAACTGCGACGCCTGGGAACTGCACCCGGACGGCAGTTACCACCGCCTCAAACCCAAGGGACGCAGCCATGGCGTGTCGGCGCAACATGTCATGCTCGAACGCCTGGCCGATCACACTCCACCGCGACCCTAGGCGCATCGACTCATGGACCTCATCCTGTGGCGTCACGCCGAAGCCGAGCCCGGCGAGCCAGACCTGGGCCGGCGCCTGACCGCGAAAGGCATCAAGCAGGCCGAGCGCATGGCGATGTGGCTCGAAGTTCACCTGCCCGATACCTGCAGGATTCTCGTGAGTCCGGCCGATCGCGCGCAACAGACCGCGCTGGCGCTCAAGCGCAAGTTCCGGACGGTGCCGGAACTTGCACCGGGCGCGACGGTGGTGTCGACGCTGGCGGCTGCGGGCTGGCCCGACGCGCGTGAGCCGGTGCTTGTGATCGGGCATCAGCCGACACTTGGCGAGGTCGCGGCGTTTCTGTTGTCGGGGGAGGACGCGCCCTGGAGCGTGCGCAAGGGCGCGGTGTGGTGGCTGACCAACCGCGTGCGCGACGGCGGCGCCGCGGTCGTGCTGAAAGTGATGATCGGTCCGGATTTCGTGTGACAGAGCAACGGCAATGGCCATGAAGACAACCAAGCCGCCATGCGTCGTGCGCAGTTCCACCACGCATGGCCGCGGAGCGTTCGCGACGCGCACCATCCGCAAGGGCGAGTGCATCATCGAGTACCGTGGAGTCAGATCGAGTTACGCGATTGCGTGCGAGCGGCCCCTGACCGATCCCGACGATCCATTTCACACCTTCATGTTCGAACTGAGCGACGGACGCGTCATCGACGCGGCGGTGCGCGGCAACGCCGCCCGCTGGATCAACCACAGCTGCGATCCGAACTGCGAGCCCTTCGAGCACGAGGAATTCCGGGTGTTCATTCATGCCCGGCGGACAATTCGTGCCGGCGAGGAGCTTTGCTACGACTACAAGCTGGTGCCGAGCGGGAAGGTGACCAAGCGCGAGCGCAAGGCGATGACCTGCCGCTGCGGTGCGCCCAGATGCCGAGGAACGATGCTCGAAATCGACACCGCGAAATCGAAACCTGGTCACTAACGGGTTTCGCTATCCCAGCCGCCAACGGTAGCCCAGCGCCTCCCATTGCGCGCGTTCCTTGCCGAGCAAGTGCGCGGTCAGCGGATGTGCCTTCAGCCAGCGGGCCGGGATGCCGAATTTCACATGTCCGGCCACGTCGAACTTGAGTCGCGGCAGGCTGATCGGCGTTCGCGCATGGTGAAACAGCACCGCCAGGCGCAGGGCCAGGAGTTGCGCGCGGACACGGGCATCGGACAGCGCGGACTGTACCTTGGACAGGCCGCCACGGCTGCCGAAAACAAGCAACGCGAGATGGCTCTGCTCGCCGGCGGAGAATCCCGGCATGTCGGCGTGCTGCAGGATGTACGCGCCGTGCTTGTGGAAACCGAGGTGCGACACCGACATGCCCGCCTCGTGCAGCAACGCGGCCCATTGCAATAGCTGCTTTTGCGCGGTGTTGGCCTCGGTCGCGCCTTTGGCGTAGAGCGCGGCGGCCAGCAGCGCGACGCGCGTTGCGTGCGCCCGTTCGATGCGGTAGCGCTCGACGAAGCGCTCGACAGTGACTTTGCGCACATCCTCGTCGAGGCTGCGGCCGAGCAGGTCGTAGAGAACGCCGAGCCGCAGTGCGCCGCCGACGGGTTCGATGCGCTCGACACCCAGTTCCGCAACCGCGGCCGCCATGATCGCAAGGCCGCCGGCGAGCACCGGCACGCGTTCGGGCTTGAGCGCGTTGAGATTGAGCTTGGCGGCATGGCCCGCGAGCACGAGGCGCTTGCGGAGGCGGTCGAGGCCTGCAGGAGTGATGCCGGCCGGTGAGAAGCCGTTCTGCTCCAGGATTTCGGCGAGCGCCGCTGCGGTCCCCGACGAAGCGTACGCATGGCGCCAATGCTTGGGGCCGAACTCGTTGGCGATGGCCTCTACCTCGACCCGCGCGGCGGTTTCCGCCGCCGCGAACGATGCCGCGGTGACACGACCTTTGGGAAAGAAGCGTTGCGTCAAGCCGACGCATCCGATCTTGAGCGATTCCAGGCGCTCGGGCTCGAGGCCTCGGCCGATGATGAACTCGGTCGAGCCGCCGCCGATATCGATGACCAGTCGCGGCGCGGTCGAGGGGGGCAGCACATGCGCGACGCCAAGATAGATGAGCCGCGCTTCCTCGTGCCCGCCGATGACATCTATCGGAAAGCCCAGAGCGCGTTCGGCAAGCCGCAGGAATTCGCGTGCATTGCTTGCCACGCGAAAGGTGTTGGTCCCGACGGCGCGCACCGCGGTTGCCGGAACACCGGAGAGTCGCTCGTGAAACCTCGCCAGGCATTCGAGCGCCGCCTTCATCGCCGGCGCAGTGATGCGACCCTCGGCATCGAGCCCGGCGCCGAAGCGCAGCGTCTCACGCCAGGTGTCCTGCCGATAGATCTGCCCGCCGTCGACACGGCCGATCTCCAGCCGGAAACTGTTCGAACCGAGGTCGACGACGGCGAGGTTAGTGGCAGTCACGTAGCTGCTTCTCGAAAGACGCGGGCGGATTAGCCTAGCAGAAAAGCTGCGCGCCATGCGCGGCAGGCTTAGGCGAGCCACGTGTTTGTGCTATCCGTTTCTGCTACCCTCGACGCTTGCCACCCCACCCCGCGATCCGCGATGGCAGTCGACTACCTGCAGAAGATTCTCACCGCGAAAGTCTACGACGTCGCGATTGAATCCGCTCTCGAATTGGCGCCGACGCTGTCGCTGCGCATTGGCAACCGCGTGTTGCTCAAGCGCGAGGATCAGCAGCCGGTGTTCTCGTTCAAGCTGCGCGGCGCCTACAACAAGATGGCACAGCTGACGGCGCACGAGCGCGCGCGCGGCGTCGTCGCAGCGTCTGCTGGCAACCACGCGCAGGGCGTCGCGCTGGCGGCGCAGCGGCTTGCCTGCAAGGCGACGATCGTGATGCCAGTTACGACTCCGTCGATCAAGACTGCCGCGGTCGAGGCGCGCGGCGCGACGGTCGTACTGCACGGTGACTCGTATAGCGATGCCTACGAGCACGCGCTGGCACTGCAGAAAAAAAGCGGCGCGACCTTCGTCCACCCGTACGACGACCCGGACGTGATCGCAGGGCAGGGCACCATCGCGGTGGAGATCCTGCGTCAGTGGCAGGGGCCAATCGACGCCATCTTCGTGGCGATCGGAGGCGGCGGTCTCATTTCGGGCATCGCGTCATACGTCAAGCGGGTGCGGCCGGAGATCAAGGTCATCGGTGTGCAACCGGTCGATTCCGACGCGATGGCGCGCTCGCTCGCTACGGGGCGGCGGGTGAAACTCGATCACGTCGGCCTGTTCGCCGATGGCGTCGCGGTGAAGCAGGTGGGCAAGGAGACCTTTCGCATCTGTCGCGAACTCGTCGACGACATTGTGCTGGTCGACACCGACGCGACCTGCGCGGCGCTCAAGGATGTCTTCGAGGACACGCGCGCGATTCTCGAGCCGGCGGGCGCGCTGTCGGTCGCGGGCGTCAAGGCGTGGTGCGCGCGCCATCGCGTCAAGGACCGGACCTTCGTCGCCATCGCCTGCGGCGCCAACATGAACTTCGACCGGCTGCGCTTCGTCGCCGAGCGCGCCGAGCTGGGCGAAGCGCGCGAAGCGATCCTGGCGGTCACGATTCCGGAGCGGCCAGGCAGTTTTCGCGAATTCTGCGCGCTGCTGGGCAAGCGCAGCGTTACCGAATTCAACTACCGCTACGCCGATTCCAAGCTCGCGCACATCTTCGTGGGCATCGAGGTCGCTAATCGCCACGAGACCGCCGAGCTGCTGCGCCAGATGCACAAGCGCCGCATCGAGGCGTACGACCTGTCCGATAACGAGATGGCCAAGCTGCACGTGCGCCACCTGGTCGGTGGACACGCGCCCGCCGCCAAGAACGAGATTCTGTACCGCTTTGAGTTTCCCGAGCGCCCCGGCGCGCTGATCCGGTTCCTGGACAGCATGAGCCAAGGCTGGAACATCAGTCTGTTCCACTACCGCAACCATGGCGCCGACCATGGCCGGGTGCTGGTGGGGATGCAGGTCCCGCCCTCGGACAAGGCCGACTTCGCGGCATTCCTTGCCCGCCTGGGCTACCACTATGTCGACGAGACCCGAAACCCGGCCTACCGGCTGTTCCTGGGGAGCTAAAAGTGCCGAAATTCGGCGGCTTTTACGCGCTCGTTAAGGGCCGCCAGTGTTGCAAATCGCTCAAAATCCACAACTTTCCGCCTTCTGGCAAGGATTATGCTCTGGTCATTTGCTTGCAACCATGGCAAACTTTCTCGAGGCAGCGATGGGTTCGATTGCGGTACACGAGGTATTCGTTGAAAACGCGAGCGAAAACTCGACCGAGAACGCGAGCGTAGACGCAAGGAGCAGGAAGTTGGCGGAACCGGCGGCACTGTCAGGCGTGAAAGTCATGGTGATCGACGACAGCAACACCATTCGTCGTAGCGCCGAGATTTTCTTGCTCCAGGCGGGATGCACAGTCATTCTGGCCGAGGACGGCTTCGACGCGCTAGCCAAGATCACCGATCATCAGCCCGACCTGATATTCGTCGATATCATGATGCCGCGGCTGGACGGCTACCAAACCTGCGCACTGATCAAGAAAAACACGCGATTTCAACAAACGCCGGTGGTCATGCTGTCCTCAAAGGACGGTTTGTTCGATCGCGCGCGCGGCCGCATGGTAGGGTCGGATCAATACCTTACCAAGCCGTTTACCAAGGAAAGCCTGTTGAAGGCCGTGGGAACGCACGTCAAGGTCGCGGCGCATTGACGCTGCGCCGCCAGGGACAAGCAAGCCGGGGGCCCGGCGGGAAGGCTGGGAGAACATGACCATCAAGCGGGTGCTGATCGTGGACGACTCGCCGACCGAGCGGCATGTTCTCAACGACATGCTGACCAAGGCCGGCTACGAGGTCGTCGCCAGTGACAATGGCGAGGATGCCATTCTCAAGGCCAAGACGGCCAAGCCGGACCTGATACTCATGGATGTCGTCATGCCGGGATTGAATGGCTTTCAGGCCACCCGCGCCATCAGCCGCGATCCGCAGACGCGACTGGTGCCGATCATCCTGTGCACGTCGAAGAATCAGGAAACCGACAAGATTTGGGGCATGCGCCAGGGTGCCCGAGACTACATCGTCAAGCCGGTGCGACGCGAAGAATTGCTCGCGAAAATCACCGCGCTTGGCTAGCCGCTTACCATGGCCCGTGCCGCCAAACTCGATCTGCGCGCGTTCCAGCAGGAACTCGCGGCGCGGCTCGCCGCCAAGACCACCGCGCAGGTCGAGCAATCGCGGCTGGGCCTGGCCGCCGGCGGATCGCAATGGCTGATCAGGCTGGCCGACGCCGGCGAAGTCATCGCCGTGCCGTCGATGGCGACAGTGCCGATGACGCGGCCGTGGTACCTCGGCATCGCCAATATTCGCGGCAATTTATACGGGTGCATCGACTTCAGCGGGTTTCTCGGGCACCCGATCGAGCCGCCGGCGCCGGGCGCGACCACTTCGCGGCTGGTGCTGTTCGGACCTCGCGTGGGCGATCTGCGCGCCGGGATCATCGTGAACCGCGTTATGGGATTGCGCAATCTGGCCGAACTTTCCGAATCGCCATCGCCGGCGGGCGCGCCTGCCTGGTATGGCTCGCGCTGGAGCGGGCCTGACGGCACCACCTGGCAGGAAATCGATCTTGCGCTGCTGGCGCAGGATGCAGCATTTTTGCAGGTTGGCCTGTAACCAGTGTGCGCCAACCGATACCGACGTAAATCAGTCAATGCGGAATCGATCAATGCACGCGACGCTTGGTAGGGGAGAAAGAAAATGGCGCTTAGCTTGAAGAGCCTGTTCGGCGCTGGGGGCGCCAGGGGGCAGACACTGGGCGACGAGGATCTTGACGAGCCGACGACGCAAGTCAAGATGGGCGCCGTCGCGAAGAGCTACGACCCGCTGGGTTCGGGCTCGATCATGGAACAGATGCGCGCCGGCGCCGACGAGTCGCAGCAGCCGACGCGGCTGTGGCTGATCGGGCATCTGCCGATCCCGCGCCAGTTCCAGATTCTCGGCGTGCTGCTGGTCACGTTCATCCTGCTCGCCCTGCTGATGCTGTACCTTAATACGCACATCTCCTCGCAGCTCAACGCCAGCGCCACCACGGCGACCGAAATGCAGATGCTCTCGCAGCGCCTTGCGCGAGGCTCCTCGCTGGCAGTGCAGGGCAACGTCGGCGCCTTTGAAGGCGTCAAGGATTCGCGCGACCGTTTTCGTGCCGACCTCGACGCGCTGACCAAGGGCGGCAGTGTGAGGGGCGGCGCCATCGAGGCTTCCACCAGCGACGGGGTGCAGTCGGCGCTGGGCGAAGTCACGACCCGGTGGGAGCGGGTGGAGAAGAATGCCAGCGCGGTGGTCGACAATCAGGCGTCGCTGGTATCGCTTTCCAAGGGCCTCGAGGGGATCAATCAGGGCAACAACGCCTTGCTGGAACTCGCGCAGCAGGCCTCCGCGCAGGTCGCGCAGGGAGGCGGCACGCTGCGCGAAGTCGACTTCACCAACCAGCTCGCGATCCTATCGCAACGTATTGCCAAGAACGCCAACTCGCTGGTCTCGTCGGATGAAATCGATCCCGAAGTGGCGTTCCTGCTCGGCAAGGACACCGGCTCCTTCCGCGATATCCTCAATGGCCTGCTCAAGGGTAGCGATTCGCTGCGCATCCAGGCGGTGCGGGCCGAGGATGCACGGTCGACGCTCACCGAGCTGCAGAAGCGTTTCGTTGGCTACGAAGCCGGCGTCAACGCGATCCTGCAGAATATGCAGCGACTGATCGTCGCCAAGCAGGCCGGCCGCGGGATCAACCAGGATTCCGAGCCGCTGCTCGCCGACACAACGAAGCTCACCGGCGAATTCGACGGCGTTAGCGCCGCCCGAACCTTCACCGCGGGCGCGGGCCTGGTATTCGCGGGCCTGGCGCTGCTGTGCCTGATCGCGCTGGGTAAGGTGTTCCTGGACGACGCGCGGGTGCGCGCCTTCGGCAGCGAGCAGGAGAACAAGCGCAACCAGGAAGCCATTCTGCGGCTGCTCAACGAGATGGGCAATCTCGCGGACGGCGACCTGACAGTGCAGGCGTCGGTGACCGAGGATGTCACCGGGGCGATCGCCGACTCGATCAACTTCACCATCGAGGAGTTGCGAACGCTGGTTCGCGGCATCAACTCCGCGACCGACCAGGTGGCAAAGGCGACCACTGACGCGCAGTCGATCTCGAACCGCCTGTATGAGGCGTCGCAGCGGCAGAACAAGGAGATCCAGCAGGCGTCGGCGTCGGTGCTGCAGATGGCGCAGTCGATCAACGAAGTCTCACAAACCGCATCGCAGTCGGCGCGCGTGGCGCAACAATCGCTCGCGGCTGCCGAAAAAGGCGGGACAGCGGTGCACAACCAGATTGCGGGCATGAACGAAATCCGCAGCCAGATCCAGGACACCGCCAAACGGATCAAGCGCCTGGGGGAGTCGTCGCTCGAAATTGGCGAGATCGTCGAACTGATCTCGGACATTACCGAGCAGACCAACGTGCTGGCGCTCAACGCGGCGATTCAGGCGGCATCGGCCGGCGAAGCGGGCCGGGGCTTCACTGTGGTGGCCGAGGAAGTGCAGCGGTTGGCCGAACGCTCGGGTGAAGCGACCAAGCAGATCGAAGCCATCGTGAAGACCATTCAAGCCGACACGCAGGATGCGGTCGCCGCCATGGAAAAGAGCACCGTGGGCGTGGTCGAAGGCACCAAGCTGTCTGACGCCGCGGGGCAGGCGCTGGACGAAATTCGCAAGGTTTCGCGTGAACTTGCCGAGTTGATCGGTGGAATTTCCGCGCAGACGCAGAAACAGTCCGCGTCGGTTTCCGACGTGACGCGCGGCATGCAGGGCATCCTCAAGATCACCGAGGAAACGACCGAAGGCACCAAGCAGACCAACGTGTCGATCGGGCAGTTGACCAAGCTGGCCGCGGAGTTGCGCAGCTCGGTGGCGGGATTCAAGGTATAAGGTCGGCGCGATTGCGCTTGGGGGAAAGGTGGCGTCTTCGCGGCGACATTGCACCGCAGCGGATGGCGTTCCCGAGCGAGATCGCGCTGTTTGCCCAATGCAGGTCTGATTCTTGCTCCATAGGCAGGGTCATGGACTTCAAGCGCGCTCATACACGTGGCTTCTGATACCGCACCGGAATTCGACCTTGGCCCGCTAACGTGGGTCCAGGGGGAGATCGACCAGGCGCTGGCGCGCGGCCTTGAGGCACTTGCCGCCTATAAGGCCGCACCGCGCGACCCGACCTCACTCAAGCATGCACGCACTCACGTGCACCAGGCGGCGGGCGCGATCCAGATGGTCGGGCTCGACGCAGTCACCGCATATACCGATGAGATCGAGCGCCAGCTGCTGCTGCTCGAGGATGCGTCGCCGCGGCAGCTCGAGGAAGGCTGCGAGCTGATCGACCGCGCGTGCCGCAAGCTGCGCATCTTCCTCGACGAGCTCGTCGGTGGCGTAGCTCCGGTGCCGCTCAAGTTGTTTCCCGAATATGAGCTTTTGCAGCGCTCGCGCGGCGTGAAGGCAGCGGCGCCGACCGACCTCTTCTACCCCGACCTGTCGCCACGCGCGCCGAAGATCGCCACCGCCAAGTCGGTGACGACGCAGAAACTGCCGTCGTTCCTGATCAAGCAGCGGCGCCTGTTCCAGCGCGGACTGCTTGCATGGTTGCGCGGCGACGACGAGGGCGCGAAGGTGATGCGCGACGCCATCCAGGACATCGAGGATGTGCAGACGCATTCCTCGCAGCGTTCGTTCTGGTGGACCGTCGGCGCGTTGCTCGAGAGCATCGTCGAGAACGGTGTAGAGAGCGGTTTCGGCGTGAAGCAGTTGTGTGGCAGGGTCGACCTGCAGATCCGTCGCTTTGTCGAAGGTTCGGCGAAAGTCGCCGACCGCATGCGCCGGGAAGTCCTCTATTACGTCGCGATCAGTGCGCCGGTCGGGCCGCAGGTACAGGCGGTACAGCGCGCGTTCCGCCTGCAGGGGCTGATCCCGACCGCGGACGTGCTCTCGGCAGACGTCGTGCGCATGCAGCCGTTGCTGCGCGAGGCGCGCGATTTGCTGGTGGCCGCCAAGGATCTGTGGCTCAAGCTGACCGGAGGGCGCCAGGAAAATCTGCCCAAGCTGCGCCAGGTCATGGCGCAGTTGCGCGACAAGACCGCGGCGGTCGGCGAGCCGTCGGTCATGAAGCTGGCCAGCGCGCTTAGCGGCCGGCTCGACAAGCTCGGCACCGGCGTCGTCGCCGAAGCGCTGGCGATGGAATACGCGACCGGGCTGCTGCTGGCCGAGTCGGCAATGGACAATTTCGCGGCGCTCTCGCCGGAGTTCCCGAAGCAGGTCGATGCAATGCTCGCCCGCCTCGACGCCGCCGCACAGAATAAACCTCTGCCGAGTACGTCCGCAGCGCCGATTCTCGATGAAATGGCACGCCGGGCGCAGGAGCGGCTGATCCTCGCGCAGGTGGCGCGCGAAATCCAGGCCAACCTGCGCCACATGGAACAGGTTCTCGACGCGTTCTTCCGCGATCACGCCAAGCGTGGCGACCTGGCCACGCTGGCCCACGACAGCAAGCAGATCACCGGCGCGCTGAAGATGCTCGGGCTCGACCGCGCGGAGCAACTGCTGGCGCTGTGCCAGCAGCAGATCGACGAGTACGCCAAGCCCGACACGCAGGTCGCCGACGAGGATCTCGAACTCCTCGCCGAATCATTGTCGGGACTGGGCTTCTATATCGAAGCGGTAGAGCAGCAGCGGCCGGAACGCGAGCGCCTCATCGAGCCGATGCTCGCGCGCCGCCTTGGCGAAGCGCCTGAAGAAGCTGTCGCTGAAATCGAAACCGTCGAGTCGGCCGCTGCCGGCCTCATGGCGACCTTGCCGGCAACGCTCGCCGCGTTCCAGCACGCGCCCGGCGATGCCGCGGTACGGGATCGACTGCAAGCCGAACTGACGACGCTCAAGGAAGACGCCGAACTGATCGTCGATCCGCGCCTGCAGCGAGAGGTGGACACCGCACTCGACGAACTGGCGCGCGCGCGCTCCGGCGACACTGCGGCATTGCAGGATGCGATAGGGGCGATCGCAAGCAACCAGGAAGCCGCGCCGGCACCGGCTCCATCCGATGAAACCCTGCGCCTGCTCGATACTGACGCCGCGCAATTCGACGCCGAGTTGCTGGAGATTTACCTCATCGAAGCCGGCGAAGTCCTCGACGCCGTGGCCGAAAACGGCGCTGCATTGCGGGCCAATCACGACGATCGCGACGCACTGACCACAATACGCCGCGGTTTTCACACGCTCAAGGGCAGCGGGCGCATGGTCGGCCTGACCGACCTGGGCGAGCTGGCGTTCGAAGTCGAGAAGCTGCAGAACCGGGTGCTCGAAGAGGATCTGCCGGTGAGCGCCGCGATGCTCGATCTCATCGACGTGGCACAGGACAGTTTCCGAACCTGGGTCAATGCACTGCAACGCGACGGGCGCGTGACGCCCGATGCGGGTGCGCTGCGCGTTGCGATTGCCAGGGTAGCCGCTGAATTGCCCACGCCTGGAGGACCCGATGGGGGACTCCCGGTGCAACCCGCTTCGCCAGCGGTGGCGCCGCCGGCCGTCATGGCGCAGATCGGCAACGCGGTGCCGGCACCACTCGAATCGTCGATGATCGAGGTACTCGAGCTCGACGAGACCTTTACGCCGGACATCCATTCCGCCAACGACGATCTGCCACCTCTCGTCGCGACGTCCGAAGTCATCGAATTTGCGCCGCGCAGCGTGCACGCGGAGCCGAATGACACGGCGCCCTTGCCTGCTTTGCCGGTCAGTGGACTACGGGAGGCCGAAGAAACGACGATCGGCGGCGTCACGCTGTCCACCGCCCTCTACCGAATCCTTTGCGACGAGGCACAGCAACACCTCGCGACACTCGACAGTGAATTGCATCTGCTTGAGTCCGACGCCGCGGCGATGCCTTCGCAGGCGATGGTTCGCGCCGGACACACGCTGTGCGGCATCCATCGCACAGGAGGATTTCCGCTGGTCGCGACCACCGCGAAGGCGCTTGAACAATGCCTGCTCGGTTTGCAGGAGCGCGGCGCGCCACTTTCCAGCGCTGCGTATCCGATCCTGACGCGCGCAATCGCCGGACTTGGGGCGCTCACCGATCGCGTCAAGCGGCGCGAAGCCTTCGTGTACGGCGACGAAGCCGAAGCTGCAGAAATCGTCAGCGAACTTGAAGCGCTGCGCCAGGAGGCAACGCCGGAGCCCTTCCTGGACGACAGCGAAACGGTCGCGGCGCGCATTGCCGAAGCCGACGAACTCGCGCATGCGGCGCCGCTGGCTATGGCGCCCCCACCGCCCAAGCTGGTCGAGGTAGCGACGCCGCCGCTGGCCTCGAGTGAAGCCGTAGCGGCGCCCGCCATCGAAGACATCGTGATGCCTGGAGTTGCGGCCGTTGCCGCGCTTGTCCCAATACACAGCGCGCCGGTGGCCGTGCCGCGCGTCATTCCGCCGGCCGCTCCCATCCCACCGCTGCCGGAAGCGCCGTTGCTCGATGTGCGCGACGACGTCGATCCACAGGTGCTGCCGATTTTCCTCGAGGAAGCATCCGAGTTGTTTCCCGAGGCGGGTGAACAACTGCGGGCGTGGCGCAAGAAGCCTGCGGATGTGGAACCGGTACAGGCCCTCAAACGGATCCTGCATACGTTCAAGGGCAGCGCACGCATGGCCGGTGCCATGCGCCTGGGCGAGCTCGCGCACCTGATGGAAAGCCGCCTGCCTGAAAACGAGGCACTGGAGCGGCCGACGCCGAGCTTATTCGACGCGCTGGACAATGATCTGGATCACCTCGCATTTGTCCTCGACCGGCTGCACAAGGGTGAAGTGAACACGGCCTTGCCATGGCTGGAGGAATCCCCGACGGACGCCGCCGTCGCCTCTGCCCCTGATTTCGAAGCCAAAATCGCAGTGCTGCCGACGCCGATCCCGTCCGTGACGCCCGCGACCGCAGCGGCGGCGATGCCGGCCGCTGCGATCGTCGAAGGCGAAGGCAAGCACGCGCTGCTGCGTGTACGCGCCGACCTGATCGATCGGCTGGTAAACGAAGCGGGCGAAGTCGCCATCGCGCGGGCGCGCGTCGAAGGCGAATTGCGCGCGCTCAAAGCCAACCTTCTCGAATTGACCGGCAGCGTGATTCGCCTGCGCTCGCAAGTGCGCGAAATCGAAATCCAGGCCGACTCGCAAATCCAGTCGCGCATGTCGCATGCCAGCGAAACCGCCGAAGGATTCGATCCGCTGGAGTTCGACCGGTTCACGCGATTCCAGGAATTGACGCGCGGCATCGCCGAAGGCGTGAATGACGTTTCTACAGTGCAGCAATCGCTGCTCAAGAACCTCGACGAAGCCGATGCCGCGTTGCTCGCGCAGTCGCGGCTGTCGCGCGACGTGCAGCAGCAGCTGTTCTCGATACGCACCGTACCGTTCGGCAGTCTGTCGGAACGTCTGTACCGGATCCTGCGGCAAACCGCGAAAGAGCTCGACAAGCGCGCCAACCTGGAAATCCGCGGAACACAGGTCGAGCTCGACCGTTCGGTGCTGGAAAAACTGGTCGGCCCGCTCGAGCACCTGCTCCGCAACGCTCTCGACCACGGCGTGGAGGGTCGCGAGGCGCGGCGCAAGGC
>JBDTLK010000042.1:0-23154 GCA_039934835.1 Edaphobacterium sp. (SeqCode)
GCATGGACGACGTGATCTACGAAGAATTCAAGGGCACCGGCAACATGGAAATTCACCTCGACCGGCGCATGGCCGAGAAGCGCACCTATCCTGCGATCAACGTCAACCGCTCCGGCACGCGCAAGGAAGAACTGCTGCTCAAGGCCGACGTGCTGCAAAAAATCTGGGTGTTGCGCAAGCTGCTCTACCCGATGGATGATTTGGAGGCCACCGAGTTCCTCGTCGACAAGGTCAAGCAGACCAAGAACAACGCGGAGTTCTTCGACAGCATGCGCAGGGGTTGAGGCAACCCCGCCCTGGCCTAAGGTCTTGCCTGGCCTAAGGTCTTGTATTGGCAGCGCCCGCCCCCATCTTCACCGATGCCTGTGAATATTGCGCTGCAGCGCAAAAGCAAGGATAATTGATCAGTTTTGCTACGCGCGGCGCGGCTTCCACCTCGTGGCTTTAGGGATCGGTGTTTAAAATCGGTCCGGCCAGACGCAGAGTGGGGCCCAGGGCGCCGAACCAACGAGGCTTTCAATGAAAACTGGGATTCATCCGACTTATAGCGAGATTCAGGTCACCTGCAGCTGCGGGAACACCTTCGCGACGCGCTCGACCGTCAACAAGCCCTTGCACGTCGAAGTCTGCGCGGCGTGTCATCCGTTCTATACCGGCAAGCAGAAGATTGTCGACACCGCCGGCCGCGTCGAGAAGTTCCGGCAACGTTACGCATCCAAGACCGCCCCGAAGGCGGCGTGACGGTCACGCCCGTGGCGACCGTATGAAAGGCAGCTTCGGCTGCCTTTTTGTTTCCCGCCCATCGCACTTGCCCGATGCCACTCGCCCAGCACTTCGGTAATCCGGAGGACGTACCCGAGCTGTCGCCGTCGGGGCCCTATCGCGCACTCAAGCAGGCCGGCCTGGTCGTGCTCTGTGTTGCCTGGATCGCGCTGGGACTGTTCGGTCACGATCCGTGGAAGCCCGATGACGCGACCAACTTCGGCATTGCCTTCGACATGGTCAAGAGCGGCGACTACGTGTTGCCGCACCTGGCAGGGGTGGCCATGCCGGAACGCGCGCCGCTGTACCACGCGCTCGCTGCGGCAACTGCCACACTGTTTGCACCACTGCTGGCGCTGCACGACGGCGCGCGCGTGGCGACCGGGCTCTGGCTCGCGGCAACGCTGTGGCTCCTCGGACTCGCGGGACGGGAATTGAACGGCCGGGCGTTTCGCTGGCTGCCGGTGCTCTTGTTCATCGGCTGCGTCGGGTTGTGGGACCGCGCGCATTTTCTCACTCCCGATATCGGTGTACTGGCAGCGTATGCGCTTGCACTCTACGCACTGGCGCTGGCGCCGCGCCGTTTCGCGCTGGGTGGCGTCTTGCTCGGTCTTGCGGCCGGCATCGCCTTCCTGTGCAAGGGCGCGCTCGCGCCGACGCTGATCGCGGTGACCGCGCTGCTGCTACCGCTGTCGAAGACATGGCGCACGCGCGCGCATCTGGCGACGCTGGGTATCGCCATCGCGGTGGCTGCGCCGTTGATCGCGGTCTGGCCGCTGACTCTCTACCTGCGCGACCCGGCGCTGTTCGCACGCTGGCACAACGCGCAAAGCGTCGCACGGTTTTTCGGCCAGACTACCGACGCGCAGCGGGTCGACTTGTTCTACTACGTCAAGAACCTGCCGTGGTACGCGTGGCCGGCACTGCCGCTGGCGCTGTGGACATTGTGGATCCGCTCGCGCGGGCGCAACGGCGGCCTCGCTACTCCGGGAATCGTGCTCCCCGGAATCATGTTCGCGGTGCAGCTCATCGTGCTGTCGATGGCCGCCATCGAACCGCGCGCCATGCTGGCCTTGTCGATGCTGCTACCGTTGGCGCTGCTCGCGTCGGCGGAAGTGGACACGCTCAAGCGCGGCTTCTCCGGCGCGCTGGATTGGTTCGGCATCCTGACATTCGGCCTGATCGGCATCCTGCTGTGGGGACTCTGGCTCGACGCACTGCGCAACGGACTGCCGGAACAGGCGGCACGCCTGTTCCGTGACACCCAGCCCGGCTACCAGCCGCCGGTACAGGCATTGGCGCTGGTGGCCGGGATATTCCTCACCATTCTGTGGATCGTGCTGGTGCGTCCGGCGCGCCGCTCCAACCGGCGCGCCGTCCTCAACTGGGCCGCGGGCATGACGTTGGTGTGGGGCCTGTACACGACGATCTGGTTGCCGTACCTCGATTCGCGGCGCAGCTATCGCCCGGTCGCCGAGTCGCTCGCGGTGCACCTGCCCTCCGGAACTTGCGTGGCGAGCCGCAATCTCGGCGAACCGCAGAGCGCGCTGCTGGAATACTTCATCGGGCTGACCACGGTTCGCGAAGAAGTCGACCCGGGTCACGCGTGCAAGGCGCTGCTCATGCAGGTCGGCCGCGACGATTCCGATGCTCCGCCCGACTCGGCCTGGCAAAAAGTCTGGGAAGGACGGCGGCGAGGTGACGACACCGAGCGCTTCCTGCTCTTCCGACGACCGAGCGTGTCATGAAATTCATCGACGAAGCCAGAATCGAGGTCATCGCCGGCGATGGCGGCAACGGCGCCGCATCGTTCCGGCGCGAAAAATACATCCCGCGCGGCGGTCCCGATGGCGGAGATGGTGGTCGCGGCGGCAGCATCAGCCTGATCGCCGACCGCAACATCAACACGCTCATCGACTATCGTTTCGCGCGCATCCATCGCGCCAAGCGCGGCGGTAACGGCCGCGGCGCCGATCAGTACGGTCGCGGCGCCGACGACATCGTTCTGCGCGTCCCGGTGGGCACCGTGGTTACCGACGCCGAATCCGGCGAAGCGATCGCCGACCTCGCCGTTCACGGTGCGATCGCGCTGGTCGCCAAGGGCGGTCAGGGCGGACTCGGCAACCTGCATTTCAAATCCAGCGTCAACCGCGCTCCGCGCCAGGCGACACCCGGTGAAAAGGGCGAACAGCGCATGCTGCAGCTCGAGCTCAAGGTGCTCGCCGACGTCGGCTTGCTCGGTATGCCCAACGCCGGCAAGTCGACGCTGATACGCGCCATTTCGGCGGCGCGCCCCAAGGTCGCCGACTATCCGTTCACTACGCTCGCGCCGAATCTCGGCGTGGTGCGCGTCGATGAGAACAGGAGCTTCGTCGTCGCCGATATTCCGGGGCTCATCGAAGGCGCGGCCGATGGCGCAGGTCTCGGACACCAGTTCCTGCGCCACCTGCAGCGCACGCGGCTGCTGCTGCACATCGTCGACATGGCGCCATTCGACGGCGCGGCAGATCCGGTCGCCGACGCGCGCGCCATTGTCAAGGAACTCGAGCGCTACGACCCGGCGCTGGCCGCCAAGCCGCGCTGGCTGGTATTGAACAAGCTCGACCTGATCGAGGAAAGCGAGCGCAAGCAACGCGTCGCCGCGTTCGTGAAATCCTATCGCTGGAAGGGTCCCGTGTTTCCGGTCATGGCGATCACCGGCGAGGGCTGCAAGGAACTCGTCTACGCCATCCAGGCGTGGCTGGAAGCGCATCCTGCGGGCGCGCCAGCGGAGGTCGCGCCGTGACCGCCACCGCGCCCGCCTCGGTTGTCGCAGCCGCACGCCGGCTGGTTGTCAAGGTCGGCTCCAGCCTGGTGACTGCGGAGGGCCGCGGCATCGACCACGCCGCGGTTGCGCGCTGGGCCGAGGAAATCGCCGGCCTGCGTCGCGCCGGCAAGGAAATCGTGCTCGTGTCCTCCGGCGCGATCGCTGAGGGCATGCAACGCCTCGGCTGGAAGATACGACCGGCCGCGATGCACGAACTGCAGGCGGCCGCCGCGGTCGGCCAGATGGGCCTGGTCCAGGCCTACGAAGCGGCATTCTCGCGCTTCGGACTGCACACCGCGCAGATCCTGCTCACGCACGAGGATCTCGCCGATCGCCGCCGCTATCTCAACGCCCGTTCGACGCTGCTTACGCTCATCGGCCTGGGCGTCATCCCGATCATCAACGAGAACGACACCGTTACCACCGATGAAATTCGCCTCGGCGACAACGACACTCTGGGCGCGCTGGTGACCAACCTGATCGAAGCCGACGCGCTGGTGCTGCTCACCGACCAGTCGGGGCTCTACAGCAGCGATCCGCGCCACGACGCGACGGCCACGCTGCTGCAATCGGCATTCGCGGGCGATCCAGCACTCGAAGCGATGGCCGGCGGAGCCGGCTCGGCGATCGGCAAGGGCGGCATGCTCACCAAGGTACTCGCCGCCAAGCGCGCGGCCAGGAGCGGCGCATCGACCGTCATCGCCGATGGTCGCGAGGAGCGCGTACTCACGCGCCTTGCCGCCGGGGAAGCGCTTGGCACGCAACTCATCGCCGAAACGCTGACGCTGGCTGCGCGCAAGCAATGGCTCGCCGATCATATACGCACCGCGGGCAAATTGATGCTCGACGCCGGGGCCGCGCGCGCATTGCTGCGCGAAGGCAAGAGCCTGCTGCCCATTGGGGTGGTGGCGTGCGAAGGCAGCTTCGAACGTGGAGAAGTCGTCGGCTGCTTCGATCCGGACGGGCGCGAAATCGCGCGCGGTCTCGTCAATTACAGCGCTGGCGAAGCGCAGCGCATCCTGCGCAAGCCGTCAGCGGAAATCGCGGCGATCCTGGGCTACGTCGACGAGCCCGAACTCATCCACCGCAACAACCTGGTCATGCTGTAGAAACCGCAGCAACGCGTGTCGCGGTGGTGCACGCGGTCAGGCCTCGCCCGACGAGTTCGGATACGGCGACTGCATGACGCTCTGCGTGGCCCAGCCATAGAGCCGTTCACGCCGCGTCTGCGGGCGCTGGTGGAGGTAGCGTTCCAGCTCGGTCAGCGCGCGGCGGTAGACGTCGCGCTTGAACTCGATGACGTTCTCGAGCGGGATCCAGTATTGGTGCCAGCGCCACGCGTCGAATTCCGGGTGATCGCTGGCGCGCAACGACACGTCGTTGTCGCGCCCGGTCAGGCGAAGCAGATACCAGATCTGCTTCTGGCCGCGATAACTGCCGCGCCATTCGCGCCGGATCCAATGCTGCGGCACTTCGTAACGCAGCCAGTTGCGGGTGCGTCCGAGAATCTTGACGTGCTGCGGCTCGAGCCCGACCTCTTCCTTCAACTCCCGATACATCGCTGTCTCGGGCGTCTCGCCGGGATTGATGCCACCTTGCGGAAACTGCCACGAGTGCTCGCGGATCCGCTTGCCCCAGAAAACCTGATTCTTCGAGCTCGCGACGACGATGGCGACGTTCGGGCGATACCCGTCACGGTCCAGCATCACTATCACCTTGATTCAGCTAGTTAAGGAGATTTTTGCACAGATCAGGGCGCTTGCAAAGCGGTTGCCGCGCCCCAGGCGCCGCCGACCTGCCTAGGGCGCGGCAAGCCCAGTCTTTCTGGATGCTCCCTATGGCAGGGATGGCGTCACTTCGTGCCGAAGATCCGGTCGCCCGCGTCGCCCAGTCCGGGCAATATGTAGCCGTGGATGTTGAGCTGACGATCGATCGCTGCGGTATAGATCGGCACTTCGGGATGGGCCTGCTGGAAGGCGCGGATGCCTTCCGGGCACGCTACCAGGCACACCAGGCGGATGGACTTGGGTCGCGTTTCCTTGAGACGGTCCACCGCCGCAACCGCCGAGTGACCCGTGGCCAGCATCGGGTCGAGCACGATCGCATCACGCTCGGCCATGCCGCCAGGCATCTTGAAGTAGTACTCGATGGCGACCAGCGTCTTCGGATCGCGATAGAGGCCGATATGCCCGACGCGCGCACCCGGAACGATCGACAGGAAGCCATCGAGGAGCCCGGTGCCGGCGCGCAAAATGGGGACGAAAACGAGTTTCTTGCCGTCGATCAGGTGACCGGTCATCTTTTCCAGCGGCGTTTCGATCTCGACCTCGTGCATTGGCATCTGCCGTGTCACTTCGTAGGCCATGAGCGAGCCGATTTCGTTGAGCAATCGGCGAAAACTGGTGGTGCTGGTTTCCTTCTTGCGCAGCAGCGTGAGCTTGTGCTGGACGAGCGGATGATCGAAGACGTGAACGATGCCGGGCATGGCGTACTCCTGCGTCAGAAAACGGTTCCGTCGGACCTGACCGATAGCGGCGGCTCACCGCCGCGCAACGACTGTGCGAGTTCACGTCCTGCCGCCCACGTGCCACCTTCGAGTACGCAGGCGAGCGGCAACTCCGGCATGGCCAGGAGTACGCGTACCCGCGGTGCCAGTTCGTCGAGCAGCGCCACGCTCAGCGCCCGCCATTCCACGACGAGTTCGCTGCCGACGTCGTGGACTCTGCGCGCGTCGGCCGCATCCAGCAGCGCGAGCACGCCGGTATCGATCAGCAGCCCGCCGTTGCGGTACTCCGGCAAGCCGGTCAGCGCGTCGCGATCCTTCAGCACCCTCCCCGCCCATTCGAACGGTTCGAATAGCGAGTAGGCGAGCCACTGCGAGAGCTTGTGGAACGGCACCCAGCCTGCCGTGGGTCCGGTGCCGCCGGCGTGCGGATGGCGCCATGCGTCGCCGAGCGCGACGCCGCCCAGCGCATTGCCGGACAGCCAGATCGGGCCCAACCCATCGAGCAGCGCCTGCAACAGCGCCGGTATCGCAACTGTCGCTCCGCCGTCGGCCTCCATCGCGTCATACAGTGCGCCAGGGCGAGCGTGCTGACCGAAGATGTGGCGCTGAGCCACGAGCGCGTCACCCAGGCGCCGGAGCAGCGCTGCGCGCCCGTCCAGACCCACCAGGCGATTTTCGCCATTCGCCTGGAAGACCTCGGCGAGCCGCGCCGCGTCGATGCGCGCCAGTGCCACCGCATCGACTCGCCATGGCTCGTCGGGTCGCGCGGAGAAGGTGCCCGCCATGAAGGCACGAAAGCTGGCGACGCCCAGACCCTCCGAGCGCGCGTAGCGCTCGCCGGTGACGGCCTCGCGGTACGACCACACGGGACCGGCTCCCGCATCGAGCAGCACGCTGACGACCGTGAGGTCGATCCGCGCTCGAGCGCATGCTGCCGCGTCCAATCCGCCGAGCGCGTGCGAGAGCTCCGCCGCACGGTCGATGCCGCCCGCCGCGAAATGTCGCCAGCGGCTGTGATACGGAATGCGCAGTCCGGGATAGCGCCGGCGCGTTGCCGCCTCGACCAGCGCCGCAGCATCGTCAAGGCGCGCGTGGTCGACACGAAAGTGCCGGGTCCTGCCTGCCGTCGCCGCCTCAAGGATGTTGCGGCTGCGCTCACGAATCGTCGCCGGTTCCAGCAGCGCGCTGACCGGCGCGTGCGCGGCGTCGGCGACGCGAGTTGCAAGCGTCACAGGCCGCGGCCCTTGGTCGTCGCCAGCTGCTCCGCGTCGGGCACCGGCGCGCCGGCGCTGAAATACCCGGCGGCCCGCTTGGCGTCCATTTCCACGCGCGCGTCGTCGGGTATCAGGTTGTTCGGAATCTGCACCCGTTCGCCGACCTCGATGCCCGATGCGACGATCGCGTCGTATTTGAGGTTGCTCATCGATACCAGGCGATGGATGCGCTGCACGCCGAGCCAGTGGAGGACGTCGGGCATGAGCTCCTGGAAGCGCATGTCCTGCACGCCGGCGACGCATTCGGTGCGCAGGAAATAATTGGTCGCGCTGTCGCCGCCTTCTTGCCGCTTGCGCGCGTTGTAGACGAGAAACTTGGTCACCTCGCCGAGCGCTCGACCCTCCTTGCGGCTGTACACCACCAGGCCGACGCCGCCGGCCTGGGCGCCGCGTATGCACTCTTCGATCGCGTGCGTCAGGTACGGCCGGCAGGTGCAGATATCGGAGCCGAACACGTCCGACCCGTTGCATTCGTCGTGAACGCGCGCGATCAGGGTCACTGCGGGGTTGGCCAGATCCTTCGGGTTGCCGAAGATGTAGACAGTCTGCCCGCCGATCGGCGGCAGGAAGACCTCGAGATCGCTGCGCGTGACCAGCTCGGGATACATGCCGCCGGTTTCCTCGAACAGCGCGCGCCGCAACTCGGCCTCGCTGCACTTGAAGCGCGCCGCGACGCCGGGCAACCACCACACCGGCTCGATCGCCGCCTTGGTCACCACCGCGGAGCCATTCGCATGCAGGATCCGGCCGTCCGCCTGGAGCCGCCCTGCTGCCATCGCCTGTCGCACTTCCGGCATGTCGATGTGCGCCTTGGTCACGGCGATCGTCGGGCGAATGTCGTACCCCTGCGCGATCTCGCTCTTGAAGGCTTCGGTAACGACTGCGCCAAATGGATCCATCGCCACGATCTTGGTCGGATCGCCCCACCGCGGATACGGCCCCACGGGATCGGTCGGCATGGTGTTGGTGAGGTCGGGCTTGTGCCCGCGCAACAGTGCGCCCGCCGCCACTGCCAGCGCCCGATAAACGCCGTAGCTGCCGCTGTGCGTGCCGATCACGTTGCGCTGGCTGCGATTGGCGGTGCTGCCGACAACGGGGCCGCGTTCGCCCGGATCGGCGGCGCCCCAGCGCACCGGCAACGCCGCGTAGCCGCCCTCGACCGGGTGCGAAGTCAACCGGATGTGCGACGGCGGAAGTTTGTCGGTGGGCATGATCCGCTGGTTATCGCGGGCGCGGCGCTTGGTAAGCGAACCACTATACCAATGAATGCAGAGGCTGCCGAATCCGCACTGCGACCTCCATCCCGCACCGCGCGTCTTGCCGCCCGATTCAGCGCCGAGAGCCGGGTTGCGCCGACTCTCGAAGCGTCACGCGCAGCGCAAGCCGGCGATCGCGGCGCAAGACCGAGACGTCGACGCCGTCGCCGATCAGGCCACCGGTGAGCATGCGATGCAGGTCGTCGATGCCGGTGACCGGGGCAGCGCCGAAGCCAACGACGATGTCGCCGTCGCGGATCCCCGCGCTCGCGGCCGGCGAATCGCGTTCCACGCTGCTCACGCGCACGCCGGACTCGTGCGCCAGCGCGAAGTGACGAACGATGCGCCGCCCGATCACCGTGTCCTGGCCACCCACGCCGAGGTACGCACGGCGCACGCGACCGTCGCGAATCAGCGCGATGACGACACGCTCGGCGCTGCTCGATGCGATCGCAAAACAGATACCCTGCGCGGGCATGATCACGGCCGTATTGACGCCGATCACCATGCCGGTCGAATCGACCAGCGGTCCGCCGGAATTGCCGGGGTTGAGCGCCGCGTCGGTCTGGATGATGTTGTCGAGCAGGCGGCCGGTCTGGCCACGCATCGAGCGCCCCAGCGCACTGACGATTCCCGCGGTGACGGTGTGCTGGAACCCCAGCGGACTGCCGATCGCGATCGCGATCTGGCCGACCTTGACGCGGGTCGAATCGGCAAACTGCGCATGCGCAAGCCCCGGGAGGCCGATCTTGACCAGCGCGAGGTCGGAGTCCGGGTCGTCGCCGACCAGCTTGGCGGGAGCCTCGCGACCATCGGGCAGCGTGATTTCAAGCGCACTGGCGCCACCGGCGACGTGGCTGTTGGTAACCACATATCCGTCAGGCGTGATGATGAAGCCGGAACCGGAGCCTTCGCGCTTGCCCCGTCCGGCGGTCCGCTCGACCCGGATGTGCACAACCGCCGGGCTGGTGCGCGCGACTGCGGCGCTGACCGCCGTCGAGTAGGCGTCGAGCAGCGCTTCATCGCTCGTCCGGGGGACGGGCGACTCGGCCAGCTCTGGCTCTGCCGCATCGTCCAGCACGTAGCGCAGCCGCGGCAGCGGAAAACCGTCAAGGGGCGCCATACACCGCTACTTGATGCCGATCGACGCCGATTTCAAGCGCGGCGCCGTTGTCCGGCGCGGGCGCCGGCTCACGACTAAAGCAAGGCGCGCTGCCGATCGAAGTTGGCGTCGACGACCGTCAGCGCGGTCATGTTCACGAGGCGACGCACCGTCGCCGACGGGGTCAGGATGTGCGCCGGCTTGGCCACGCCGAGCAGCATCGGCCCCAGAGTGAGTCCGCTACCGGCGGCGACCTTGAGCAGGTTGAAGGATATGTTGGCCGCGTCGATGGTCGGCATGATCAGCAGGTTGGCATCGCCCTTCAGGCGCGAATTCGGCAACACGCCGCGACGCACTTCGTCGGAAAGCGCGGCGTCGCCGTGCATTTCGCCGTCGACCTCGAGGTCCGAGTCCATGGCATTGATCAGCGCCAGCGCGGCCTGCATTTTCTTCGCCTGCGGATGCGTGCTGGAGCCGAAGTTCGAGTGCGACACCAGCGCGACCTTGGGCGTGATGCCGAAGCGGCGCACCTCGTCGGCCGCGAGGAGCGTGATTTCGGCAATCTGCTCGGCAGTCGGATCGGCGTTGACGTAGGTGTCGGCGATGAACACGGTGCGGCCGTGCATGAACACTGCGTTCATCGCCGCGCTGGTGCGCACGCCCCGGCGCAGGCCGAGCACCTGGTCGATGTAGTAGCGGTGCGAATCATAGGTGCCAAAGGTGCCGCAAAGCATGCCGTCGGCATCGCCCATGTGGATCATCATCGCGCCGATCAGCGTGAGCCGCCGGCGCATCTCGATCTTGGCGAGCTGCTCAGTCACGCCGCGGCGGCCGGTCAGCCGGTGATATTCGGTCCAGTAGGCGCGATAGCGCGGATCGTCCTCGTTGTTGATGACCTCGACATCGCGGCCGGCACGGATGCGCAAGCCGAAGCGTTCGAGGCGCTGCCCAATGATCTCCGGACGGCCGATAAGCACAGGCTTGGCGAGGCCCTCGTCGACCACCACCTGCACCGCGCGCAGCACGCGCTCGTCCTCGCCCTCCGCAAAAACGATTCGCTTGGGCGCGCGCTTGGCCGCCTGGAAAATCGGCTTCATCAGCAGGCCGGAGTGGTAGACGAACTGCATGAGCTGCTGGTGATATGCATCGAAATCGGTGATCGGCCGGGTCGCCACCCCCGACTCCATCGCCGCTCTCGCGACCGCGGGTGCGATATTGACGATCAGGCGCGGGTCGAAAGGCTTGGGAATCAGGTACTCGGCGCCGAACTTCACGTCGTCGGTGCCATAGGCAGTGGCGACGATGTCGGATTGTTCCGCCATCGCGAGGTCCGCGATCGCGTGCACGGTGGCGAGTTTCATCGCCTCGTTGATCGTGGTCGCGCCGACGTCGAGCGCGCCGCGAAATATGAAAGGGAAACAGAGGACGTTGTTGACCTGGTTCGGGAAGTCGGAGCGCCCCGTGGCGATGACCGCGTCGGGCCGTGCCTGCTTGGCGAGGTCGGGCATGATCTCGGGTTCGGGATTGGCGAGCGCCATGATCAGCGGATTCGGCGCCATCAGCTTCAGCAGTTCGGGCTTGAGCACGCGCGCCGCCGAGAGCCCGAGGAAGATGTCGGCGCCGCCGATGATGTCGGCAAGCTTGCGCGCCTCGGTCGTCTGCGCATAGCGCGACTTGTTGTCGTCCATTTCCTCCTTGCGGCCCGAATAAACGACGCCCGCGATATCGGCGACCCAGATGTTCTCGCGCTTGATGCCGAGTCCGACCAGCAGATCGAGGCATGCCAGCGCCGCAGCGCCGGCACCCGAGCACACCAGCTTCACCTCCGCGGCTTTCTTGCCGACCACGCGCAGGCCGTTGGTGATCGCCGCGCCGACAATGATGGCGGTGCCGTGCTGGTCATCATGGAACACCGGAATGTTCATGCGCTCGCGGCACTTCTTCTCGACGTAGAAACACTCGGGCGCCTTTATGTCCTCGAGGTTGATGCCGCCGAAAGTCGGCTCGAGCGCGCAGATGATGTCGACCAGCTTGTCGGGATCGCGTTCGTCGATTTCGATGTCGAAGCAATCGATGCCGGCGAATTTCTTGAACAGCACCGCCTTGCCTTCCATCACCGGCTTGCTTGCCAGCGGCCCGATCGCACCGAGACCGAGGACCGCGGTGCCGTTGGTGACAACGCCGACCAGGTTGCCGCGCGCGGTGAGATTGCGCGCCTCGATAGGATCGCGCACGATTTCGTCGCAGGCGGCGGCGACCCCCGGCGTGTACGCCATCGCCAGGTCGCGCTGGTTGGTCAGTTGCTTGGTCGGCAGGATCGAAATCTTGCCCGGTGGGTACGCCCGATGATATTCGAGGGCCGCTTCGCGGATTTCCTTGTCCGGCATCGCAGTGTCCTTGATGTAGGTCAGGACGGAGGGGAAAAGATGATAGCAGAATCGCTGCGCGACCCCGTTTTCGGCGCCGGTGACCGATTGCGCAGGTTGGTATAATCGCAAGGCGCGCCGGCACGCGTCGGGCAGCGTCGAACATTTCCTTTCATGGCCCTCTTCTGGACTTTCGCGGCGCTGCTCGTGGCCGCCACGCTCACCATGCTGCTGTGGCCATTGCTGCGCCGCGCAACGCGCGCCGACGCGCCCGACGCAGACCTCGCGGCACTCGCCGTGTTTCGCGATCAGAAGCGCGCGCTCGAAGCGGAGCAGGCCGCGGGTACCATCGGTGCGGCAGAGTACGACGCCGCGCTTGCCCAACTCACTCGACGCGTCGCCGAAGAAAGTGCTGACGTGCGGCCCGCCTCGGTGCCACCACCGCAACCGCGGGCGTGGCCGGTGGCGCTGATTCTCGCCGCGTTCGTGCCGGTCGCGGCGTTGCTGATCTATCAGCGGCTCGGCAACCCGTCCGCCACCGCGGTCGCCGCGGTGGCGGGCGGTCACCATGTGACCGAGCAGCAGGTCGCCGTCATGGTCGAGGGCCTCGCGCAACGCCTTAAGCAGCGTCCCGACGATGCCACGGGCTGGGTGCTGCTCGCCCATTCGTATCAGGCGCTGGATCGGTTCCCTGAGGCCGCCGACGCCTACGCACACGCCGCGGCGCTGATCAAGGATGACGCGAGCCTACTTGCCGACTACGCCGACGCGCTGGCTATGGCGCAGGGCCGCAAGCTCGCCGGCCAACCCGCGGCGCTGATCGAGCGCGCGCTCGTCATCGATCCCAGGCAGAAAAAGGCGCTGGCGCTGGCCGCCACGGTTGCTCTCGAAGCGCGTGACCTGCCGACTTCGTTATTGTACTGGCGCCGGCTCGCCGCCGAATTGCAGCCGGGATCGGAAGAGGCGCACGAGGTCGCCGGCTTCATCGCGGATATTTCCGCGCGAGCCGAGGGCAAGGTCGCTGATGCTCAGTCTTTGCCGCGTTCGGTGGCCCTGCCTCAGGCCCGCAATTCGATACCGGCCAAGGCGCCCGCGCAGACTGCCGCAGGCGCGGTCAGCGGTCGCGTCGATCTCGCTCCCGCATTTGCCGCCAAGGTCGCGCTCAGCGATACCGTATTCATTTTCGCGCGCGCCGCAGAAGGCTCGCGCATGCCGCTGGCCGTGGTGCGCATCCCGGCGCGCGAACTGCCGAAGGATTTCAGGCTCGACGACAGCATGAGCATGGCCCCGGGCGTGAAGCTGTCGGACACACCGGCGGTGGTCGTCGAAGCGCGCATTTCTAAGAGCGGCGGCGCGTTGCCACAACCCGGCGATCTGTTCGGGCGAACCGCACCTGTCAAGCCCGGCACTGCGGATCTGCGCATCGTCATCGATCAGGTCGTCCCCTAGCACCGCTCCGGCGGCCCGTGCCGCTCGGCTATAATTCACCTCTTATTTCCGCAGGCAAATTTCCCATGCTGGAAGCGCAGCAACTCGCCGCGCAGCGCGGGTCCGCAGTCCTTTTCGCCAACGTCGATTTCAGCTTGCGAGCGGGGGAAGCGCTGCTGATCACCGGTGCCAATGGCAGCGGCAAGACCACCCTCATGAAAATCGTCGCGGGCATGACGCGATCGGCGGCGGGCCGTCTCGTCTGGCAAGGCACCGTGGTTGTGCCGTTCGACGCCGCGCTGCGCGCGAGCGCGCTTTATGTCGGCCATGCGTCGGCGCTCAATGATGAGCTTACGGCCGAAGAGAATCTGGTCGCGCTGCTGCGACTACACGGCGCCGCTGCTGACGGTGCGGCGATACGCGCGGCGCTGGGGGCGTGGTCGCTCGACGCGCAACGCCAGCTGCCGGCGCGCGCGCTCTCGCAAGGGCAGCGTCGGCGCGTGAGCCTTGCGCGCCTGCGCCTGCAGCGACGCGAGGTCTGGATCCTCGACGAGCCGACGTCCGCGCTCGACGCGGACGGCGTGGCGCTGTTGGAGCAACACATTTCAACGCACCTCGCCGGCGGCGGCATCGCGCTGATCGCCACGCATCATGACCTGGCTCTGACCTCCGGCGCCCAGCGCAAGCTGCATCTGCAATGACGACCTCCGCCGTCGCCATCAACGTCGCGCCTCGCGCGGGTGCCTGGGGCGGCATCGCCTGGGGTGCCACGCGCGACCTGAGCCTCGCATCGCGTTCCAAGGCCGAGATCGGCGTCCTGCTGCTGTTCTACGTCATTGTCGTGACGCTGTTTTCGCTGGGAGTCGGTCCCGAGGCGACGCTGCTGCGCGCGCTCGGTCCGGGCGTGCTGTGGGTCGCCGCGCTGCTGGCGTCGCTGCTGTCGCTGCCGCGCCTGTTCGCCGCCGATTTCGCCGACGGGACGCTGGAACAGATCACGCTTTCACCGTATCCCCTGCCGGCGCTGATCGGCGGAAAAATCGTGGCGCACTGGGCGTCGACCGGACTGCCGCTGGCGGTGCTCTCTCCGCTCCTGGGCCTGCAATTCGGACTGCGCGGCGATGAACTCATGGTGCTGGCGCTGGGTCTAGTGCTCGGCACACCCACCCTGTCGCTGCTCGGCGCGATCGGCAGCGCGCTGACGCTGGGCGTGCGTTCCGGTAACGGCCTGCTGGCACTGCTGATCCTGCCGCTGTACGTTCCGATACTGATTTTCGGCGCCGGCGCGGTCGACGCGGTGCGCGATGGCGTCTCCGCAAGTCCGCACCTGTCGTTGCAGGCCGCTGCCCTCCTCGTTGCCGCGGTCGGAGCGCCGCTGGCGGCCGCAGCGGGCGTGCGGATCGCGGTGGACTGACCTAAGCGATGAGCTCCGCCACCATCAACTGGTTCAGGTTCTCGTCCCCTGCGTCGTTCTTTCCTCTGGCGGGAAGGCTGGTGCCGTGGTTCGCTTGCGCCGCCGCACTGCTCACGGTCATCGGGCTGTGGATCGGACTCGTGGTCGCGCCGACCGATGCCCAGCAGGGCGATGCGTACCGGATAATCTTTATCCACGTTCCCGCCGCATGGATGTCGATGTTCATCTATATGCTGATGGCGTTCTGGTGCGCTGTTTCGCTCGGGTTCAACGCACGGCTGGCGGCGATGCTGGCGCAGGCGCTGGCACCGACTGGTGCGCTGTTCACCGCGATCGCGCTGTGGACCGGCGCGCTCTGGGGGAGGCCGACGTGGGGCACGTACTGGGCGTGGGACGCGCGCATGACCTCGGAACTGATCCTGCTGTTCCTGTATTTCGGTTACATGGCGTTGCGCAATGCGATCGACGATCCACGCCGCGCCGATCGCGCCAGCGCAGTGCTGGCGCTGGTCGGCGCGATCAACGTGCCGATCATCTACTTCTCGGTCAGGTGGTGGAACACGTTGCATCAGGGCGCCACCATCAGCATGACCGCCGCGCCCAAGATGGCCGCGATCATGGTTACCGGACTGCTGGTGATGAGCTTCGCAGCGTGGTTCTACGCGATCGCGGTCACGCTGGTACGCGTGCGCGCGATCATCCTCGAACGCGAGCGCGGCGCGGGCTGGCTCGGCCAGCGCCCACGATGAACGCGAACGATTTCTTCGCCATGGGTGGCTACGGATTTTTCATCTGGGGCTCGTATGCGATCGCGGCATTGCTGATCTGCGCGGAGGTTGTCGCATTGCGCGCGCGCTACCAAGCCGCGCGGCGTGCTGCAGGCGATCGCGGGCGGGCAATTTGAAACCACGCACGCGCCGATTCGCATGGATTGCCGCCGGTCTCGCCGCGCTGGGCATCGCCGCGGCGCTCGTGCTCAACGCGTTCCAGTCGAACCTGGTGTTCTTCTTCACCCCGTCGCAGGTCGCAGCCAGGGAAGCGCCGCAAGGACGCACCTTTCGCATCGGTGGCATGGTCGAAACCGGCAGCCTGGCGCGCGAACCCAACACGCTGACGGTGCGCTTTCGCGTGACCGACACCGCGCAGACGATTCCGGTGACGTACACCGGACTGCTGCCGGATCTGTTCAAGGAAGGCAAGGGCGTCGTGGCGCAAGGTAGCATAGGGCCTGATGGCGTGTTCAACGCCACCGAGGTGCTTGCCAAGCACGACGAGAACTACATGCCGCCGGAAGCCAAGGCGGCGGTCGATGCCGCGCAAAAGGGAATGACCATGAACAGCCTGCAGCAACCAGGGTCCGCCGCGCGATGATCCCGGAACTCGGTCACTTCGCGCTCATCCTCGCGCTGCTGGTGGCACTCGCCCAGGGTACCCTGCCGCTGATCGGCGCATCCGTCGGAGCGCCGCGACTCATGGCGATCGCCCGGCCAGCGGCGCGCGCACAGGCGCTGCTGGTCGCCTTCGCCTTCGGTTGCCTTGCATGGTCGTTCATCAGCAACGACTTCTCGGTGCAGAACGTGGCCGCGAACTCGAATTCCGAATTGCCACTGCAATATCGCGTCGCGGCGACGTGGGGATCGCACGAAGGTTCGCTGCTACTGTGGACGCTGATGCTCGGCGGCTGGACCTTCGCCGTGTCGTTGTTCTCGCGCAATCTGCCGCAGCCGCTGGTTGCGCGCGTGCTGTCGGTCATGGGACTGATCAGCGTCGGCTTCCTGCTCTTCCTGCTGTTCACGTCGAATCCCTTCGATCGACTGGTGCCGCCGGCGGCCGACGGCCGCGACCTGAACCCGTTGCTGCAGGATCCGGGCATGGTGTTTCACCCGCCGATTCTCTACATGGGGTACGTCGGCTTTTCGGTGGCGTTTTCGTTTGCTGTCGCCGCGCTCTTCGGCGGGCGCCTCGATGCCACTTGGGCGCGCTGGTCGCGGCCATGGACGACGGTGGCGTGGAGTTTTCTCACCATCGGCATCGCGCTGGGCAGCGGCTGGGCTTACTACACGCTGGGCTGGGGTGGCTGGTGGTTCTGGGACCCGGTCGAGAACGCGTCGTTCATGCCCTGGCTGGTCGGCACGGCGCTCATCCACTCGCTCGCGGTCACTGAAAAGCGCGGCGCGTTCCGCAGCTGGACGGTGCTGCTGGCGATCCTCGCGTTTTCGCTGTCGCTTTTGGGCACGTTCATCGTTCGTTCGGGCGTGCTGACCTCGGTGCACGCCTTCGCGACCGATCCGGCACGCGGCGTGTTCATTCTCGCCTTCCTGGCAATCGTGGTCGGTGGATCGCTGACGCTGTTCGCATGGCGTGCCGGAAGCGTCGGCCTGGGTGGCGCCTTTTCGATGGTGTCGCGCGAGTCGATGCTGCTCGGCAACAACATCCTGCTGGTCGTGGCGATGGCGAGCGTGCTGCTCGGTACGCTCTACCCGCTGTTCCTCGACGCGATGAATCTCGGCAAGATTTCCGTCGGACCGCCCTACTTCGATGCGGTGTTCTATCCGCTGATGGCGCCGGCCGCCTTCCTCATGGGTGTCGGACCGGTCGCGCGGTGGAGCGAGGCGCCACTGCCGGAATTGTGGACGCGGCTGCGTTGGGCGCTCGGGGTCGCGGTCGTCAGCGCGCTGCTCCTGCCCTTGGTGCTCGGACGCTGGTCGCCGCTGATTGCCTTCGGTTTGTTCCTGGCGTTGTGGATCTTTGCTTCGACCGTCGCCAATCTCCGGCAACGGCTGGCCAGCACACCGCGCCCGAACCTCGTCGAGAAATTGCGCGCGAACTCGCCCTCATATTACGGCATGCTGCTCGCGCACCTCGGTGTCGGCGTGTTTGTCGCCGGCGTGACGTTGGTGAAAAGCTACGAAGTCGAGCGCGATGTGCGACTGGACGTCGGCGAGAGCGTCGCGGTCGGTGCCTACGACTTCAAGTTCCTCGGCGTCGCGCCCTCGCTCGGACCCAACTATCGCGCCATTGTCGGCAACATCGAAGTGCGGCGGGGCGGCGAGTTGATCGAGAAACTGCAGCCCGAAAAACGCATCTACAACGCGTCGGGACAATCGATGACCATTGCCGCAATCGACTCCGGCTTGCGCGGCGACGTCTATGTATCGCTGGGCGAACCAGTGGGCGCGGGCGGGAACGCCGGCATCGCCGGCGCCTGGGCAGTGCGCATCTATCTCAAGCCATTCATCGACTGGATCTGGGGTGGCGCGTTCCTGATGGCGCTCGGCGGATTCGTCGCGATCGCCGACCGCCGCTATCGGCTTGCCGTAAGGCGCCGCGCCCCGGTGATCGATGCCACCGCCGCGTCCGCCGCCGCGGACTGATGCCGTATCCGAAAAACAGCGGACCATGAAAACCGCCCGCTGGTCGATTCCCCTCGCGATCTTCCTGGTCCTGCTTGCGTTCCTGTGGGTCGGACTGGGCCGCGATCCGCGCGAAGTGCCCTCGCCGCTGATTGGCAAGCCGGCACCGTCGTTTTCGCTCACCCGGCTGCACGACCCTGCTGCGACGTTGTCGAATGCCGATCTCAAGGGCAAGGTGTGGCTGCTCAACGTCTGGGCGTCGTGGTGCGTCTCTTGCAGGGTCGAGCATCCGGTATTGATGCAACTCGCGGCATCGAAAGCAGTCCCTGTGTATGGCCTCGACTACAAGGATCAGCCGGACGCAGGGCGCGCATGGCTCGCCCAAAACGGCAATCCATATGCCGCGTCGCTGCTCGATCTCGACGGACGCGTAGGCATCGACTACGGCGTCTACGGCGTGCCTGAGACCTTTGTTATCGACAAGCAGGGTGTCATCCGCTACAAGCAGATCGGGCCGCTGACTGACGAAGCATTGCAGAAGATGATTTTGCCGCTGGTGCGGGAGCTGGAGAAGTGACGCGTCGGGGCGCGCGGGTGGCGCAGCCGTTGCTCTTGTGTCTGGTCGCGATCGCGGCGAGCGCGACAACGATGGATCCGCCAGCGACCGACATCGCGTTCGATGCGAGGATCAGAAAACTCGAAGGCGAGTTGCGCTGCCTGGTCTGCCAGAATCAGACGCTGGCCGACTCCAACGCCGATCTCGCCGGCGACCTCCGGCGCGAAGTCCGCACGCTTGCCGGCAGCGGCAAGAGCGACGACGAGATCAAGGCGTACCTCGTCGCCCGCTATGGCGATTTCGTCCTCTACGATCCGCCGGTCAAGACCACGACGTGGCTGCTGTGGGGCGGGCCATTCGCGCTGCTGGTTGGTGGCGCGCTGCTGTGGGTCAGCGTGAGCGGGCGGCGCGAGCGCAACTCCGCGGCAATGCCTCCGGATGCCGAAGCGCAGTCGCGCGCCCGCAGCCGCCTCGAGGGCGTCGACGCTTCGTAGCGCTACGACGCCAAATTGGCGCCGCAGCTCCAGCACAACTCGAAATTCGCGGGATTTTCCTCATCGCAGGCGGGACAGCGCACGCTGCCGGTCTGCGTCCGCTCGGTGGCCAGCGCCGCAAGCGCGACTTCTGCACGCTCGCGGTCGCGCACATTTTCGAGCCATACCTGCGGCTGTGCGACGTCCGGTGGGACATCGCCGACGATGCTCGACATGTGCTCGTTGAACACGTGCGCCGCGACGCCGATCTGCTGCAGGCGATGCAGCAGCAGGTAAGCATCGAAGCGGTTCAGCGCGGTGTAGAAGCGTTCCATTGACTGGTTTCCCACCGCCACGCATCGGCGCAGATCGCGTCGATAGCGCGCTCCGCGCGCCACCCCAGCAGCTTGTTTGCGCGCGCCGGATTGGCAAAGCAGCTGGCGATGTCGCCGGCCCGGCGCGGCACGATGCGATGCGCAATCGCGTGCCCGCACGCGCGCTCGAACGCGGCAATGACTTCGAGCACCGAGTAGCCGTTGCCGGCGCCGAGGTTGAGGGTGGTCATGCCGCGTTCACGCGCCAGGTGACGGAGCGCCGCAACGTGGCCCTCTGCCAGGTCCACGACGTGAAGGTAGTCGCGCACGCCGGTGCCGTCTGGGGTCGGCCAGTCATCGCCGTAGACATCGATGCGGCTCGATGGATTGACCGCGGCTCGCGCCAGAATGGGCACGAGGTTGTTGGCCCGGGTGGTAGGCGCTTCGCCGATCAGCGCCGACGCGTGCGCCCCGGCGGGGTTGAAGTAGCGCAGCAGCGCCACCCGCCACTCTCTGTCAGCGGCGGCCAGGTCGGACAGGATCTGCTCGATGATGTGCTTGGTTCGGCCATACACGCTGGCCGGTCGCAGTGGCGCATTTTCAGCTACGGGGTTGGTGTCGGGCTGGCCGTATACCGTTGCCGACGAGCTGAAGACCAGGGACCTGACACCCGCGGCGGACATGGCCTCGACCAGCACAATGGCGCCGCCGACGTTGTAGTCGTAGTAGCGAAGCGGTTGTTCCTCGCCCTCGCCAACCGCCTTCAATCCGGCGCAGTGCACTACGGAACTGACGCGGTGCTCGGCGAAGACCGCATCGAGAGCGGACCGGTTGCGCACGTCGGCCCTGACGCAGCGTAGCGTCCGACCGGCGATGCGGCGCAGCCGCGTCACGACGTCCGGCGAACTGTTGATGAAGCTATCGAGGATGATCGGCGTGCTGCCGCTTACGGCGAGCGCGGCGACGACATGCGAACCGATGTAACCGGCGCCTCCCGTGACCAGTACCGTGTCTGCCATTTTCATATATTACGCGAGCGTGATTCGCAGGCGCAAAAAAGCCGGGCACGCGGCCCGGCTTCGTTGCTTCGCTGTCGTGCGTTTACGCGGCAGCCTTGGTCTGCGCCCCGGCCTCGGCGGCAGGCTCGGGACGATCGACGAGCTCGACCAGCGCCATCGGCGCGTTGTCGCCCTGGCGGAAGCCGAATTTCAGGATGCGCAGGTAGCCGCCGGGGCGCTTGGCGTAGCGCGGACCGAGCTCGTTGAAGAGCTTGTAGACGACGTCCTTGTCGCGCGTGCGATCGAAGGCGAGCCGACGGTTGGCCAGCGTGCCGTTCTTGGCCAGCGTGATCAGCGGCTCGGCGACGCGGCGCAGTTCCTTCGCTTTCGGCAGCGTCGTCTTGATCAGCTCGTGCTTGAACAGCGAGTTGGTCATGTTCCGCAGCATCGCCAGGCGATGGCTGCTGGTGCGATTGAGTTTCCGGAGTCCGTGGCGGTGGCGCATGATGGTTCCTAGTGGTTCCTTGTTACGGCCGGTCCAGGTTGGCAGGCGGCCAGTTCTCGAGCTTCATGCCCAGCGACAGGCCGCGCGAAGCGAGCACTTCCTTGATTTCGTTGAGCGATTTGCGGCCGAGGTTCGGCGTTTTCAGCAACTCGGTCTCGGTGCGCTGGATCAGGTCGCCGATGTAATAGATGTTCTCGGCCTTGAGGCAATTGGCCGAGCGCACGGTAAGTTCCAGATCGTCGACCGGGCGCAGCAGGATCGGATCGACCTGCGGCATCAGGCGCTGTTCCGCCGGCGCTTCGGTGCCCTTCAGGTCGGCGAACACGCCGAGCTGCTCGACCAGGATCGATGCCGCATAGCGGATCGCCTGTTCGGGTTCGATGACGCCGTTGGTCTCGATGTCCATCACCAGCTTGTCGAGGTCGGTGCGCTGTTCGACGCGCGCGCTTTCGACCGAGTAGCTCACGCGGCGCACCGGCGAGAACGACGCATCGAGCAGAATGTTGCCGATGCTGCGGCCGCCTTCGGGCTTCACGCGCACGGTCGCCGGCTGGTAGCCGCGGCCCTTCTCGACCTTGATTTCCATCTCGATCTTGCCGCCCGCGGTGAGATGCGAGATGACGTGATCGGGATTGATGATCTCGACGTCCTGGTGGGCCTCGATGTCCGCGGCGGTCACGGGACCCTCGCCATTCTTGGCGAGCTTGAGCGTGACATGGTCGCGATTGTGCAGCTTGAGCACCACGCCCTTGAGGTTGAGCAGCACGTCGACGACGTCTTCCTGCACACCGTCGAGCGCCGAATACTCGTGCAGCACACCCGTGATCTTGACCTCGGTAGGGGCGTAGCCGGGCATCGACGACAGCAGCACGCGGCGAAGCGCATTGCCCAGCGTGTGGCCGTACCCACGCTCGAACGGTTCCATCACCACCTTGGCGTGGAACGGCGACGTGCTTTGCACATCGATGATGCGCGGTTTCAGGAAAGCGTTGCTCTGCATGCTAAGTCCTTAAAACGAAACTCTGACGGGAGCTGACCCGAGTCGTGGCTTTTCGTGGCTCGCCGGTTACTTCGAATAGAGCTCGACCACCAGGCTTTCGTTGATGTCCTGGCCGAACTCGGATCGATCCGGGGCGCCCTTGAATGTGCCCACCATCTTCTTCACGTCCACGTCCACCCACGACGGGAAGCCGATTTTCTCTGCCAGCTGCAGCGCGTCGACAATGCGCAGCTGGGTCTTGGCGCCTTCCTTGACTGCGATCAGGTCGCCGGTCTTGACCAGCGCCGAGGCGATATTAACGATCTTGCCGTTGACGGTCACCGCGCAATGCGACACCAGCTGCCGCGCCTCGGCGCGGGTCGAGCCGAAGCCCATGCGATAGACGACATTGTCGAGACGCGATTCCAGCAGGCGCAGCAGGTTTTCACCGGTCGAGCCCTTGCCGTGCGCGGCCATCGTGAAATAGCGGCGGAACTGGCGCTCGAGAATGCCGTAGGTGCGGCGCAGCTTCTGCTTTTCACGCAGCTGCTTGCCGTAGTCCGACTGACGCATGCCGGAGCGCACGCCGTGCTGGCCAGGCTTGGAGTCCAGCTTGCACTTCGAGTCGAGCGAACGCCGCGCGCTCTTCAGGAAAAGGTCGGTGCCTTCCCGTCGCGCCAGCTTGCATTTGGGTCCGAGGTATCGAGCCATTGCTATCCCAGTTTCTAGGTCAAATAGGTTAAATTCGACGGCGCTTCGGCGGCCGGCAGCCGTTGTGCGGCACCGGCGTGACATCCGAAATGCTGGTGATCTTCAGGCCCAGCGCGTTCAATGCGCGCACGGCCGATTCGCGGCCGGGACCCGGTCCCTTGATCCGCACTTCCAGGTTCTTGACGCCGCATTCCTGCGCCGCCTTGCCGGCGGCTTCGGCGGCGATCTGCGCCGCGAACGGCGTCGACTTGCGCGACCCCTTGAATCCGGCGCCGCCCGACGTCGCCCACGACAGCGCATTGCCCTGCCGGTCGGTGATGGTGATGATCGTGTTGTTGAACGACGCGTGGATGT
>JBDTLK010000043.1:0-23084 GCA_039934835.1 Edaphobacterium sp. (SeqCode)
GCCGCCAGAGCGTAGTTTTCGTCGTTCGCAGTTAAGTTTGCGATTGCAGAGTATTTACAAGGTACTGCACCTTGGCATGCCCCGCGCTGCTTCACAGTCCCCGTCGAAGCCAGGTCGCCCCCGGTAACCGGTCCTGCTGCAAGTTGTCTGGGTTCGCTGTTGCCGGACCCGGACGACTGGCGCGCTGGTGTGTCGATTGTACCACTGACGAACACTCACGCATTCGAGCAGGGTGTGAGTCGACCAGTCCGAACGTGGGGTCGGAGCAGTCGAAATCAAGCGCGAGCAGCCCTACACCTCGTGTTGCCACCGTTCGGGCTACGGCTCGAACGCTGACACTATCGAGTACAATTCCGTGTCCTCGCTTCCCGTCTGGAGCACTGCACGCATGGCGCTGGTCCCGATCATCCTTTCCGGCGGTGCCGGCACCCGCCTGTGGCCACTCTCGCGTGAAGCCGCGCCCAAGCCCTTCATGCCCTTGCCCGATGGCGAGACTCTGCTCGGCAAGACGGCAACGCGCGCAACCGCGCTGGCCGACGTCGCCGGCCTGGTGACAATCACCAACCGCGACTACTACTTCCAGACCAAGGACGTCTACTCCGGCGCGCGCATCGCGGCGCCGCGTCTTGACTATATCCTCGAACCCTTCGGGCGCAATACGGCGCCGGCGGTTGCGTTGGGCGCGCTCTACGTCGAGGCCGCCTACGGTCGCGACGCGATCATGCTGGTGCTGGCCGCCGATCACCTCATTCACGACGTGAAGGCTTTTGCCATTGCGGTCGCGCGTGCTACGGCACTGGCGCGCGACGGCTGGCTGGTGACCTTCGGCATCGATCCGACCCAGCCGGAGACCGGCTATGGCTACATCGAATGCGGCGACTCGCTCGACATCGAGCGCGGTTTTCGCGTGCATCGCTTCATCGAGAAACCGCCTCTCGCCGATGCAACGGCGTACCTGGCCAGCGGCCGCCATGTGTGGAACTCGGGAATGTTTTGCTTCACTCCCGCGACGATCCTGGCAGCCTTTTCCGAACACGCGCCGGTGGTGCTCGAAGCCGCACGCGCGGTGTGGCAGCCGCTGCGCGCACCGGCTGGGTCAGCGATGCTCGAAATCGACCCGGCATTGTTTGCGTCGGTGCCGGACATATCCATCGACTACGCAGTGATGGAAAAGGCGCGCAACGTCGCGGTTGTGCGTGGCGCCTTCGACTGGAGCGATGTCGGCTCATGGCAGGCGATTGCTGCGCTGACCGAGGCGGACGGCACCGGCAATCGCGGTCAAGGCGAGCGCATCGCCATCGACACCCGCAATACGTTCGTGCATGCGGAGGATCGCATTGTCGCGACGGTCGGCGTCGATAACCTGGTCATCGTCGATACGCCCGACGCGGTGCTGGTCGCACATCGAGACCAGTTGCAGCGCGTCAGAGAGGTCGTCGGCGAGCTGAAGGCGCGGGGCAACGAGGCCTACAGGTTGCATCGGACCGTGGCGCGTCCATGGGGCGCGTTCACCGTGTTGCAGGAAGGGCCGGGCTTCAAGATCAAGCGCATCGAGGTCAAACCCGGCGGCATTCTCTCGCTGCAATTGCATCATCGGCGCAGCGAGCACTGGGTCGTGGTCAACGGCGAAGCACGCGTCACCAACGGCGATCGCGTGTACACGATCCGCACCAACGAGTCGACCTACATCCCGGTCGAGACTCGCCACCGGCTTGAGAATGCGGGCACCGATCCGCTGGTGATGATCGAAGTGCAATGCGGCAGTTATGTGGGCGAAGACGACATCGTTCGATTCGACGACCAGTACGGGCGCGTGAAAGCCTGAAGCGCGCGTGGCGGGCAGTACATGCCACGACCGGCGGCTGGCAGCGCGAATCCATCAGGGGGCTACCTTGGACGCGAACTCCACCCGCGGGAACTTCCCGCCCATAATCCTGCCGCTGATCGCAGCGCTGCTCTTCTTTGGCTGCGGACTGGTCGGCAACAGCTTCATCGACCCGCAGACACACGCCGCGTACGTGTGGCCCGCGACCGGAGTCACCATCGCGGTGCTCGCGCTCGTGCCCTTCGCACGGTGGCCGGCGTACATGGTTGCGATTGGCGTCGCGGCGATTGCGGTCTCGCTGGTCTTTGGCGAATCGATCGGCGTCGCGTTGGCACTCACGGTGATCGAGCTCGTGACCTCGGGCGTCACGGCGTGGGCGTTGCAGCGCCTGCTCGGCTGCCCGCCACGCCTCGATTCGCTGCGCGGCGTGGCGATATTCTTTTTCGTCGGAGCACTGGGCGGCGCGATTCTATCGGCAACCGCCGGCGCGGCCCTGTTCGCCGCGAACCGCGGCACGTCCTTCGCGTCCATGTGGGGCATGTGGATCACCGCGAACACCGTCGGCACGCTGGTGATCGCGCCTGCCATCATCGCCTGGACGGGCTTTCGGCCCAAGCGCTCCGGCGGGCTCGTGCGCCGCGACTTTCGGCTGGGACTGGTGTTCTTCGTACTGCTGCTGGTCACGCTGTTTGGCGTGTTCGGTAACCGGGTCATCGAGATCTTCCCCGAATACATCCGGCTGGCGCTTACCTATCTGCCCGAGCCGTTTGTGGTGCTCACCGCGCTGGCGTGGGGGGTGCGCGGCGGCAGTCTGTCGCTTCTGGCGCTGGCGGCGGTGTCGCTGCACAGCATGAGCCACGGCAACGGCCACTTCATTTCGCAGGCGTCCGGACTCGAAGAATCGATCTACGAATTGCAGCTCTACCTGGCGATCACCGCGCTGATGGCGCTGCTCATCGCCGCGATGCGCTCCGAGCAGGATCGCGCGCTCAACGAGTCCAACGCCTGGCGCCTGCGCTACGAGGCGGCCGCGACGGCCGCCGGACAGGTCATCTTCGACGTGGATCCCGCCTCGGGCGGCGTTGTGTGGGGCGAGAACGTCGCCGATGTGCTGGGCGTGAGCGGCGCGCAACTCGCATCGGTGGAAGCGCTGACCGGGCACGCCGAAGGCGCGGCGCGGGCTCGCCTGCGGCTGATGTTCGACGCGCTGCGCGCGTCCGACATCGAAGCCGAGGCCACGACCATCGTCTGGCCTTCGGCGAAGGGCGCGCGGCAGGTGGAATTCGTGGCGCGCGCCATTGCCGACTTCGATGGGACGGTATATCGCATCGCCGGCATGGCCCGGGTGATCACAGGCGCGGCCGGTTGATCGGCGCGCGGCCTTTGATCCGGATCGTAGGCAAGCGATGACCACCGCGGCACCAGCGCCGGCGAGCAAGGCCGCAGTACTGATGATTCACGGCCTCGGCGGCACGCAATACGATCTCGGATCGATGCACAAGATCCTGCAGCGGGCGGGCTTCACCACGCATTCGTTGACGCTGCCGGGCCACGGCACGACCCCGGAAGACCTGATGGAGGTCAAGGCGGAGGACTGGATCGAAGCGGTGCAGACGCTCTATCGCGAGCTCGTCGACAAGTACGAAACCCTGCACGTCTGTGGCATGTGCATGGGTGCGTTGCTGTCGATCGAGCTGGTCAAGCGCGAGCGGCACACCAAGGGCAAGCTGGTCGCCCTCGCGCCTCCCATCCACATCGATGGCTGGGCCACGCCGTGGTACGTCGGCCTGCGACGCTACCTGTACTGGATTCCCGCGTTGCGCAAAATGAAGGTCGAGGAAGAAGATCCCTTCGGCATCAAGAACGAACTCATCCGTAACATCGTCAAGGCCAAGTTCGCGCGCGGCGAAGCCTTCCACTACCAGTGGGTGCCGCTGGCGTGCGTCGAGCAGGTGGACAGGCTGCGAGCCTGGGTGATGGCCGGCCTCGACCAGATCACCTGCAGCACACTGGTGTGCCATGCGCGCGAGGATGAACTGACGAGTCCGCGTTCCGCGGCGTTTCTCGAGCAGGAAATCGGCAAGGAGCGCACGCAAGTCGTGCTGCTCGACAACAGTTACCACATGATCTGCGTCGACAACGACCGCGACCTGGTGGCCCGACGTGTGCTCGAGCACTTCGGCGCCGACGTCGAAGCCGCGATGGCACCGCGTCGACCCACCGATGAAGGACCGAAAATGACCCTCGAAGCATTGCAGAAGCTTGCCGACGACTACTTCGGCGCGCTCAAGAGCCAGCAGTACGAGGCGCTGATCCGGGTGCTCGCATCCGACGTGTTATGGCATGAGCCAGGCACCAGCGCGCTCTCGGGCGATCACGCCGGCCGCAGCCAGCTCGTGCAGTTCTTTTCCACGCTCATGGAACTGTCCGACGGCACGCTGGCCTTCGACGAAATCGGTGCCGTGTCGGTCACCGACCGGCTGGCTTCAGCGCCGCTGCGCTTCTCCGCGAAGCGCGCCGGGCGCACCTTCAGCGGCAATGCGACGATGGTCATCCGCGGCGCGGAAGGTCGCGTGGCCGAGGTGTGGAACTTTGCCGCCGACATCGCCGCAGTGGATGCGTTCTGGCGCGGCGAAGATGCTCCCGTCAAGACAACAGCGGCTGCCGCTTCTCCCGCCGCAAAATCGGCCGCAGGCGCAGCCCCTGTGGATCTGGAAAATGGCGAGCTCGACGCGCGCTTCCAGCGCGCTGCCGACGCGAGCCGCACGCTGCCCGACCGACCGGATTCGGCGACGCTGCTCAATCTCTACGCGCTCTACAAACAGGCCGGGTCAGGCGATGTTGCGGGCGAGCGGCCGGGACTGACCGATCCCGTCGGCCGTGCGAAATTCGACGCGTGGGAAAAGCTGCGCGGGGTCGGCGTCGAGCAGGCCAAGATTGACTACATCGCGCTGGTGCGCACGCTGCTGGCCGGCTAAAAGCCGCTGCGTCGCTAGCGTCATTCCAGCGGAACCGCGGCGATGCGCGCCGCGCCGCGACTGGTGACGTAGATGCCGGTCAGGATCAGGACGATGCCGACGACGTGATACGAGCGCAATTCCTCGTCGAGAAACAGCCACGCCAGCAGCGTGCCGAAGACCGGCATCAGGTGCACGAACAGGCCAGCGACGCTTGCGCCGACCTCCTCCACGCCGCGGTTCCAGAATATGTACGCCAGCACCGACGAGAACAGCCCGACGCAGAGGAATACGGCGATCGTGACCCAGGTGAAGTTGAGGTGCGCGCCCATCGCCATCTCGAGCAGATAAAACGGCAGGATGCCAGTGTCGCCGATGCAGGCGATCACGAACAGGAACGTCAGCATGTGCAGCCCGGGAGGTTTCCAGCGCAGGCAGATCGTGTACACCGACCACAACAGCATCGAAAGTATCACCAGCAGATCGCCGCGGTTGAGCTCGAAGTGCGCGAGAACTTGCAAGCTGCCCTGCGACAGAATCGCGAGCACACCACACAGCGACACAACCACTCCTGCCAGTTGCACCGCGGCCAGGCGCTGGCGCAAGAATATCCACGATAGCGCGATGATCATCACCGGGATGAACGAATTGAGGATCACGCCGTTCATCGCGGTCGTATAGCGCAAGCCCAGATAGGCGAGGGCGTTGTGCGAACCGACGCCGATCACGCCCAGCAGCAGCATGATGCGCCGGTGGCGCCAGACGATTGGCCATTGGCGCCTCACATGCGGCAAGGCAAAGGGCGCCAGAATGGCGATCGCGAACAGCCACCGATAGAAAGTCATCGCCATCGGCGGTATCGTCGTCGAAAGCCCGCGTCCCAGAATCCAGTTGATCGCCCAGAACAGCGGCGTAAGCGTCAGCAGCAGATAGGGCGAAACGGGTCGCGCGCCGCCGGCTGTCGATGGAACAGGCATATGCGCATTATCGCCGACGATGCCCGCGGACGTAACCCAGGAAAGCGCGTTCCGCCGACCACGTATAATCACGACTTTGCTGGCACGATCCGCGTTGCTGTCTCCACCGCCACCTCCAGTTGCCGTAACTTCCGCGCTGCCGCGCCTGCTGCCGGTCCTGCCACCACCCGGTCGCAAGGCTACGGTGCAGCCACTGTCCGGCTCGGCGGACGCGCTCGCACTCGCGCAATGCGCCAGCGACGCGGCGCGGCGCGGCCAGATGTTCGTCGCGATCTGCGCCGATGCGCTGGCGGTGCAGCGCCTTGCGGCGGAAGTGGCCTGGTTCGCGCCGACGTTGCGCATTTCGGTGCTCCCGGACTGGGAGACGCTTCCCTACGATCACTTCTCGCCACATCAGGATCTGGTCTCCGAGCGCCTGGCCGCGCTCTATCATGTGTCGCGCGGCGAATGCGACGTGCTGCTCGTGGCCGCGACCACGGCTCTCTATCGGCTTGCGCCACCGTCATATCTCGCGGCGTTCACCTTCTTCCTGACGCAGGGCGAAACGCTCGACGTCGAGCGGCTGCGCTCGCAGCTTTCGCTTGCCGGCTACCAGCACGTCACGCAAGTCGTGTCACCCGGCGAATACACGATTCGCGGTGGCCTGATCGACCTGTATCCGATGGGTAGCGCCCTGCCCTACCGAATAGATCTGTTCGATAACGACATCGAGTCGATTCGCACCTTCGATGTCGATACGCAGCGCACGGTCTACCCGATGCCCAAGGTGCGACTACTGCCTGCGCGCGAGTTTCCCATCGACGACGCGGGACGCACGCGATTTCGAGGCCGCTTTCGCGAGGTTTTCGAAGGCGACCCGTCGAAGTCGCCGCTCTACAAGGACATTTCTAGCGGCATCGTTCCGGGCGGCATCGAGTATTACCTGCCGCTGTTCTTCGATGCGACGGCGACACTGGCCGACTACGTGCCGCCGAACGCGCTGCTCTGCCTGCACGGTGATATCGGTGGAGCAATTGCCGGCTTCTGGCAAGACACCGAGTCGCGCTATCGACTCTTGCGCGGCGACAAGGCGCGGCCGTTGCTGCCGCCAACGGAGCTGTTCCTGCCGGTGGACGCATTCAATCACCTGCTCAAGCCCTTCGCGCGCGTCGAGCTTCCAACAGGGGCCGCAGAGCCCGCCGACGACACGCCGCGCCGGAAGGCGGACGCCACCGCGCCATTGCCGCCGATCCAGGTCGACCGGCGCGCTGAAGATCCGCTGCGCGCGCTGAAGCGTTTCGTTACCAGCGCGCGCGAACGCGTGCTGATCGTCGCCGAAAGTCTCGGTCGGCGCGAGACCATGCAGCAGTACTTCGCCGAATATGGCCTTAAACCCGCAGTGGTCACCGATTGGGCCGAATTCGTCGCCAGCGACGTCAGTCCCGCGCTGGCGGCCAGTCCGGTGCACACCGGCTTCGTTTGGCCCGATGCCAGTCTGTCCATCATCACCGAAGCGGAACTGTACGCCACCGCGGCGCGACGCCAGGGGAAACGCGACGCACGGCGCAGCAACGTCGACGCGATGCTGCGCGACTTGTCGGAGATGCGCATCGGCGACCCGGTCGTGCACGAGCAGCACGGCATCGGCCGCTACCTCGGCTTGACCACGCTGGACCTGGGCGATGGCGCCAACGAGTTCCTGCACCTGCTCTACGCCAACGACGCCAAGCTGTACGTGCCGGTGTCGAGTCTGCATCTGATCAGCCGCTACAGTGGCGCCTCGCCTGAGGCAGCACCGCTGCACGAGCTCGGCAGCGGGCAGTGGGACAAGGCGAAGAAAAAGGCCGCGCAGCAGGCACACGACACCGCCGCCGAGCTGCTCAACCTGTACGCGCAGCGCGCGGCGCGCGAAGGCCACGCCTTCAAGTTCAACCTTCACGACTATGAAGCCTTCGCCGAAGGCTTCGGCTTCGAAGAGACTCCGGACCAGTCCGCCGCAATCGAGGCCGTCATCAAGGACCTGACCTCCGGCAAGCCGATGGACCGGCTGGTGTGCGGCGACGTCGGCTTCGGCAAGACCGAGGTCGCGCTGCGCGCCGCGTTCGTCGCCATCGCCGACGGCAAGCAGGTCGCGGTGCTGGTGCCGACCACACTGCTGGCCGAGCAGCACCTGCAGGTATTCTCCGACCGCTTCGCCGACCTGCCCGTGAAACTCGGCGAGCTGTCGCGCTTTCGCTCGGCGAAGGAAGCCAGGGTGGTGCTGGAAGGCCTGGCCGACGGCAGGATCGATCTGGTTATCGGCACCCATAAGCTGATCCAAGCCGACGTCAAGTTCAAGCGATTGGGCCTGGTGATCATCGACGAGGAACACCGCTTCGGCGTGCGCCAGAAGGAACAGCTCAAGCGCCTGCGCGCGGAAGTCGATGTGCTGACGCTTACGGCGACGCCGATACCGCGCACGCTGGCGATGTCGCTCGAAGGCCTGCGCGACTTTTCGGTGATCGCGACCGCGCCCGAGCGGCGACTGGCGATCAAGACTTTTGTGTCGCAGTATTCGGCCGGCATCGTGCGCGAAGCCTGCCTGCGCGAATTGAAGCGCGGCGGCCAGATATATTTTCTGCACAACGAAATCGACACCATCGTGACTATGGGGGAGAAGCTGGCCGCGCTGGTGCCCGAGGCGCGCATCGCCATCGCGCACGGCCAGATGGCCGAGCGCGAGCTCGAACGCGTCATGCGCGACTTCTACCAGCAGCGCAACAACCTGCTGCTGTGCTCGACAATCATCGAGACCGGCATCGACGTGCCCAGCGCCAACACCATCATCATCCACCGCGCCGACAAGTTCGGCCTGGCGCAACTGCACCAGCTGCGTGGCCGCGTCGGCCGCTCGCACCATCAGGCCTACGCTTACCTGCTGACGCCGCCGGAAGAAGCGCTGTCGGCGCTGGCGAAGAAGCGCCTCGAAGCAATCCAGTTGATGGAAGAACTGGGCTCGGGCTTTTACCTCGCCATGCACGACCTGGAAATCCGCGGCGCGGGCGAGGTATTGGGCGAGGGCCAGTCGGGCGAAATGCAGCAGATCGGCTTCCAGCTCTACACCGACATGCTCAAGGCGGCGGTCGACGCCTTGAAGAGCGGCCGCGAGCCGGATCTCACCGAACCGCTGGGCGTCACCACTGAAATCAGCCTGCACGTGCCGGCGCTTCTGCCGGAGAGCTACTGCAACGACGTGCACGAGCGGCTCGTGCTCTACAAGCGTCTCGCCAATTGTGCGACTGGCGAAGAATTGACCTCCATGCACGAGGAACTCATCGATCGCTTCGGCCTGCCGCCCGAGCCGACACAGGCGTTGCTCGCGTGCCACAAGCTGCGGCTGATCGCCAAGCCGCTAGGCGTTACCAAGATCGATTCCGGTCCCGAGCGCACCCAGATTCACTTTGGACGACACCCGCCGTTCGATCCGGCGAAGCTGATCACGCTGATCCAGCGCGATGGTCGCTACCGCTTCGCCGGGCAGGACCGCGTGCGCATCGAGCGGGCTGCGCCGACGATCGACGACCGGGTGCTGCTGGTGCAGGAGTTCCTCGGCAAGCTCCAATGAACGTCGCCTTGCGCCGCTTGTTGCCCCAACAGGTTCAAGTCTTTGTCCGCGATTGGCTGTCTGCGAACAACATCCTGCTCAAGAGCGGTGACGGCCACGTACTCATCGACTCGGGTTATGTACGGCATGCGCCGTTGACCCTGGCGCTGGTGGCATCGCCGCAAGGCATCGGAGCCGCGCCGCTCGCGCTGCTCGTCAACACGCACTGCCACAGCGATCACATCGGCGGCAATGCCGCGATCCACACGCGCTACGGCTGCCCAATCGCGCTGCCGGAAGGCGAGGCGGAAAACATCCAAACGTGGGACGAAAAAACGCTGCTGCTCGACTATTGCGACCAGCGCGCGGACCGGTTCAGCGCCGACGAGGTCATTCGGCCCGGCGAGACGCGCGTCTGGGGCGATCTCGAGTGGAACGCGCATGCGGCGCCGGGACACGCCATGGGCGCGCTGGTGTTCCACAACCCTCAGCACGGCATTCTGATCTCGGGCGACGCCCTGTGGCAAAACGGCTACGGCCTGGTCATGCCGCCGGAAATAGATCCTGCGGCGTTGCCGGCCGCGCGCGCGGCGCTGGAGATGCTGGGCAAGCTCGACGTGCACATTGTCATTCCCGGCCACGGCGAACCGTTCACCGATGCCGCCACCGCGCTCGACCGCGCCTTCCAGCGCACCGCCGCTTTCGAGGCCAGCAGCCTGCGCATCGCGCGTCATGTGCTCAAGGCGTTGCTGACCTTCGCGCTGCTCGACAAGCAGCGCATGTTGCTTGCCGACCTGCCTACCTATCTCGATCGCGTGGGCATCTACCGTGACTTTAATGCGCGCTTCTTTCGCCTCGCGCCAGACGCACTCGCGGACCTGCTTGTCGGCGAGCTGGAGCGGGTGGGCGCAGTGCGCCGCGACGGCGATTCGCTACGACCCTGCTGAGCTCGGGCGCGAGGCGCGCGCGGTGGCGATTTCTCGCTCAGCCGTGCAACTGCGCGACGAAACCCTTGATGCCGCCGAGCAGCATCTCCACCGCCAGCGCGGTCAGCACAAGACCCATCAGCCGCTCGAAAGCCTGCACCACCCGCTCGCCGAGCAATCGCTGCAGTCGATCGGCGCAGAGCAGCACCAGCGTGGTCACCACCATGGCTCCGGTCAGTGCCAGCACCCAGGAGATCCGGTGACCGGGGTCGCGCGAGACCATCAGCATCACCGTCGCCATGGCGGAAGGACCGGCGATCGCGGGAATCGCCAGCGGCACGATGAACGGCTCCCCGCCCACTGCGTCTCCAGCGGTCGCTTCCGGCTTGCGCGAGAACACCATCTTCAGCGCGATCAGGAACAGGATGACACCGCCGGCGATCGACAGCGAGATGTCCGACAGGTGCATCAGCTTGAGGAATGTGTGGCCGCCGAACAGGAACGCCAGCAGCACCCCGTAGGCGATCAGGCATTCGCGCAGGACCACCCTGAGCCGGCGCTCGATGGGCACGGCACGCAGCGTGCTCACGACCAGCGGCACGTTGCCGAAGGGGTCCATCACGAGCAGCAGCAACACCGCCGCGGAGAATATCTCGGACAGGATCATGTTTGCAGGAGGTGCCGGATGGCGAAATAGATCGCCGGAAACACGAACGCCGCCAGCGCGCCCTGCAGGCCGAAGGCCAGCCCCGCGAAGGCCCCCGCCTCGGCGTTGACCTGGAAGGCGCGCGCGGTGCCGATGCCGTGCGCGGCGATGCCCAGCGCGAAACCGCGCACGCGGAAGTCGCGAATACCCAGCGCATCGAATACGAACTTGCCCAGCGCCGCGCCGATGATGCCTGTTCCTACCACCAGCACGGCGGTGAGCGCGGGAATGCCGCCGATTTTCTCGGCGATGCCCATCGCGATCGGCGCGGTGATCGACTTGGGCACCAGCGACAGCAGCGTCACCCTTGACGCACCAAGCGCCCTCGCCAGCGCCAGCGCACTGACCACCGCGACCAGCGACCCCACGACCAGCCCTCCAGCGATGGGCACGAACAGGCGCCGGATGTTGGGCAGCTGCTGGTACAGCGGCACCGCCAGCGCCACGACCGCGGGGCCGAGCAGAAAATGCACGAACTGGGCGCCTTCGAAGTAGGTTGGATACGAGGTATTCGTCGCGAGCAGCAGCAGCACCAGCATCGCGACCGCCAGCAGCACCGGATTGAGCAGCGGATTCATGCCGCTTCGGGCGTACACCCAGTAGCCCGCCTGATACGCGAGCAGGGTCAGTGTAAGTCCAAGCAGCGGCGTGGCGGCCAGGTACACCCAGATATCCGCCAGCGGCTGCAAGGGGTGCGGCATCATGCCGCCTCCCTCTCTTCATCGTAACGCTCCTGCCGCGCCAGCAGCCAACGCATGACCAGCGCGGTCGCGGCCAGGGCCAGCACAGTGGAGACGACGAGCGCCACCGCGATCGGCAGCCATTCGCTGGCGACGCGATTGAAGTGCTGCATCACGCCGACACCCGCCGGCACGAACAGGAGCGACAAGTGCGACAGCAGGCCCGATGCCGAACCCTGCAGCGATTCGCTGGCGCCGTTGCGCAACACCAGCGTCACGAACAGCAGGACCATGCCGACTACCGGCCCGGGTACCGGCAGGCCAGTCCAGTGCACGAGGATTTCGCCTATGCATTGATACACAAGTAACCAGGTCAGGCCGGCGAGCATGTCGCTTCACTCCTGGGCAGCATCAATGCAATTTGACCCGTGGCTCCATGCGCCGACGCAGGCAGCGGCCGACCGTATCGAAGGCCACCCGCAGGTAACCGTGAATCGACACCTGGTGCAGCTTGTAGAGCGCGGCATACATCCAGCGAGCGATGAGCCCCTGGATCATCATGCTGCCGCCGATCAGCCCGCCCATCAGGTTGCCGACAGCGGACAATTCCCCCAGCGACACCAGCGATCCGAGATCCTTGAAGCGAAATTCGGGCAACGGCTTCCCGGCCAGGCGCGCCTTCACCGTCTTGACCAGGAACAGCGCCTGTTGCCGCGCAGCTTGCGCGCGCGGCGGCACCAGCGCCCGCTCGCCGGCGTCAGGCCACGGGCACGCCGCGCAATCGCCGAAGGCGAACACATCCGGATCGCGCGTGGTCTGCAGCGTCGTCAGGACCACGAGCTGATTGGCGCGATTGACTTCCAGGCCGTCGAGCTGCGCGAGCAATGGCGGCGCCTGAATGCCGGCCGCCCACACCACCAGGTCCGCGGGATAAAGCGCACCGCTGGCGGTGTGCACGCCGCGGGCGTCGACCTCGGTAACGCGTTCCGCGATGCGCACGCCGACATCGAGCTCGCCCAGCAATTCGGTGGCAGCGACCGCGATGCTTTCCTTGAGCTGCGGCAGGATGCGTGGAGCCGCTTCGACCAGCGTCAAGCGCACGTCGCGCGCCGGTTGCAGGTGCTTGAGTCCGTAACCAGCATGCTCGCGCGTCGTGTGCCGGATTTCCGCGGCGAGCTCGACGCCGGTTGCTCCGGCGCCGATGATGACGATATCGACACCTACCGGATCGCCCGCGGCCGCGCGATCGTCGGCGCGCACGCACGCCGCCAGCAGCTTGCGGTGAAAGCGCTTGGCATCCTGCGCCGTATCCAGCGAAATGGCGTGCGTCGCCACGCCGGGAACGCCGAAGTCGTTGCTGGTGCTGCCGACACAGAACACCAGCATGTCGTAGACAATGCTGCGTTCGGGCAGCATTTCCTGGCCGTCGTCGTCCTGCACCGCGTGCACCTTGAGTTCATGGCGGGAACTATCGATCCCGGCCACTGCCCCCTGGCGAAAACGGAAGCCATGCCAGTGCGCCACCGCCAGATAGTTGACGTCATGCGCATCGGCGTCCATGCGTCCGGCGGCGACTTCATGCAACAGCGGTTTCCAGACGTGCGTTTCGTAACGATCGATCAGTGTGATGTCGGCGTAACGGTGTCGTCCGAACTTGTCGCCCAACGACGCCGCCAAAGGCAGACCGCCAGCTCCGCCGCCGACAATCACGATCCGGTGCGGTCCCTTCTGTTCAGTCGCCACGGACGACTCCCTCGCGACGCGGATCGGCGCCGCCGATCCAACCGGTCGGCGTACGTACGATCGCGTGCAGGCCGCTGGTGTGATTCATGACGCGGGTATGGTGACCGAGCGCTTCCAGCTTCGGAGCCAGTTCCACTGCGCGCGTCCCCCGCTCGAGCTCCGTCGGACCGTTGCGGCTGCCCACGTTCGGCAAACTGACCGCCGCCTGCGGGTCGAGTCCCCAGTCCAGCACTCCCACCAGCGTCTTCGCGACATAGTTGATGATCGCCGGCCCCCCCGGCGATCCTACCACCATGAATACGCGGCCTCGGCCGTCGTAGACAATAGTGGGCGCCATCGCCGAGCGCGGGCGCTTGCCGCCCTCGACGCGATTGGCGACAGGCTTGCCGTCGCTCACCGGTATGAAGGAAAAATCGGTCAGCTGATTGTTGAGCATGAAGCCGCCCTGCGTCATCAATCGACTGCCGAATGCGTCTTCGATGGTCGTCGTCATCGCCACCGCATTGCCGAAACGGTCGACGATCGAAAAGTGCGAGGTCGAAGGCAACTCGAATGCGGTCCCGACGCCAAACGCAGCCTTCTGCGCCATGCCAGGGTGCGTCTGCGGCACGCCGGGAAATGCACGTCCGATGCTGGCGTCCGGCCGGATCAGCGCTGACCGCGAGCGCAGGTAAGCCGGATCGACGAGCCCGGGCGGCGGCGCCACGAAATCCGGATCGGCCAGATAGGCGTCGCGGTCCGCGTAGGCCAGACGCCCGGCCTCGCTAAACAGGTGCACGCTCATCAGCGAGCCGGCGCCGAGGCTTTTCATATCGAAGGGCTCGAGGATGCCGAGCATCTGCAGCAGCGTGATGCCACCCGACGACGGCAACGGCATGCCGCACACTTTGTAAACGCGATAGTGGCCGCACACCGGCTCGCGCACCTTCGCCTTGTAGTTCGCCAGATCGGCAAGCGTGATATCGCCGGGATTGCGCGCGGCGCGATCAACCGAGTCGACGATGTCGCGGGCGATGTCTCCCTTGTAGAAGACGCCGGCACCGCCTGTCGCGATACGCCTGAGTGTCACGGCGAGCGCAGGGTTGCGCAGCCATTGGCCGGTGGCCAGGGGAGTACCGTCGGCGTTGAAAAAAATCGCCCGCGCACGCTCCTGGGTCAAAAACCCATCCGTTGCGATTGCGGCATGCAAGCGCGGACTGACCGCGAAGCCGTTCTCCGCCAGCGCGATCGCGGGCGGGAACAGTTGCGGCCACGGCAGCTTGCCGTACTGCCGGTGCGCGAGTTCGAGCATGCGCAGGACGCCGGGCACGCCCACCGAGCGGCCGCCGACAATGGCATCGCGGAAGTCCATCGGATTTCCGCTCGCGTCCAGAAAGCGATCGGGCCGCGCCGCCGCGGGTGCGGTCTCGCGGCCGTCGTACGCGGTGAGCACACCGCTGCGCCCGTTGTGGAAGAGCATGAACGCGCCACCGCCGATGCCCGACGACTGCGGTTCGACGACGTTGAGCACGAGTTGTATCGTCACTGCGGCATCGATCGCGTTGCCGCCTTGCTCGAGCACGTGCAAGCCGGCATCCACCGCCAGCGGATTGGCGGCCACGACCATGTCGCGTCGAGATTCGACCGGGTGCTTCGCGGTCCAGCCGGACGCACCTTCCGGTGCATTGTCCTGTGCGCGAACACCCGCACCGGCCAGCATGCATGCGGCACATGACAGTGCGAGTAGTCTGCGCAGAATCACTGCTTTGCCGTCATCACATCCACAATCGATTCTACCGCAGGCCAGCCATGCCTCCGTCGGTCGCGATGGCGCGCCATGGACGATGACCAGACGTTTGCGCAAGACTTGCGCAACCGGTCGTGCTTGCGGCATTCTAGTGCATGCCCCGCTCCCTGCTCCCGGAAGAAGTCGAACACTACGTCGCCGTCGAGATGACGCGCGAATCTTCGCTGCAGCAGCGCTTGCGCGCGGAAACGCGCGCGCTGCCCATGGGCATGATGCAGATCGGCGCCGACCAGGGCGATCTGCTGACGTTGCTCGTCCGCACCGTGGGTGCTCGCCGCGCTGTCGAGATCGGCACGTTCACCGGCTACAGTGCGCTGGCGGTCGCGTTGGCGTTGCCCGCCGACGGCAAGCTGGTGTGCTGCGACATCAACGACGAGTGGACGCGCATCGGCAAACGCTACTGGGAGGAGGCAGGCGTCGCAGGGCGCATCGACCTGCGCCTCGGACCTGCGCTGGCGACGCTCGACGCGCTGTTGCGCGAGTGCGGCGCAGGCAGCTTCGATTTCGCTTTTATCGACGCCGACAAGAACAACTACGATGGATACTACGAAAAGTGCATTGAGCTCGTTCGCGCCGGCGGTCTGATCCTGCTCGACAACATGCTCTGGAGCGGCAAGGTCGCGCAGCCGGACGTCCACGATCGCGACACCGACGCGCTGCGCGCTCTAAACACCAAGATCCGTGACGACGCGCGCGTCGATGCCTGCCTGCTGAGTGTGGGCGACGGCGTCATGGTTGCGCGCAAGCGCTGACGAAGGACCGCAACGCCGCCAGAAACAAAAGCGCAGCGGCGACGCTGCCCTTCGTCAATCGAAAACGAGCGCGTCTCAGTAGACTTTCACTTCCACCCGCCGCGCCTCGGCATTGCTGCCCGTGCCCTGCATCTGCTCGGGTTTCTTCAGGTCGAGGCGATCTTCGGCGATGCCTGCGGCCTTGACTGCATCGCGCACGCTCATCGCGCGCTGCTTCGCCAGCTCCTGATTCTGTGCCAGGTCGCCGGCGGTATCGTGGTACCCGGAAATCGCCGCCTTGGCCGCGGGATTGGCCTTCAGGTAGACGAGGACGACCGCCAGACCCTGCGCGGGATCACTCGGCATGTCGGCCTTGCCGGAGGCGAAGTACACGTTAACCGTGGGCAGCGCCGCGTCCTTGACGATGATGAACGCGCCCTCCGCGGGCACGCCGGCGACCATCGGGATCGTCGCCGCCGGCGCACTCACCACCTGTGCCGGTGCCGGCGCGCTCACCACCTGTGCCGGTGCCGGCGCGCTTGCTGCGGGCGCAGGCGTCGGAGCGACGGCCATCTTCTTGTCGCCGACCTGCAGCGCCAACAGCGGCACGATCATCAGCGCGACGATGTTGATGATCTTGATCAGCGGATTCACCGCCGGACCAGCCGTGTCTTTGTAGGGATCGCCGACGGTGTCGCCGGTAACAGCAGCCTTGTGCGCATCGGAACCCTTGCCGCCGTGATGGCCGTCCTCGATGTATTTCTTGGCGTTGTCCCAGGCACCGCCACCGGTCGTCATCGAAATCGCGACGAACAAGCCGGTGACGATGGTGCCCATGAGCAACCCGCCGAGCGCCACCGGGCCGAGCACCAGGCCGACGACGACGGGAACGAGCACCGGCAACAGCGAAGGAATGATCATTTCGCGGATCGCCGCCTTGGTCAGCATGTCGACCGCAACGCCGTATTCCGGCTTGGCCGTGCCTTCCATGATGCCCTTGATCTCCTTGAACTGCCGGCGCACTTCGACCACGACCGCGCCCGCGGCGCGGCCGACCGCTTCCATCGCCATCGCGCCGAACAGGTAGGGAATCATGCCGCCCAGGAACAGGCCGACGATCACCATCGGATTGGACAGGTCGAAGGAGACGTTGATGTTGGCGCCCTGCAAGGCGTGCGTGTAGTCGGCGAACAGCACCAGCGCCGCCAGGCCCGCCGAGCCGATCGCGTAACCCTTGGTCACCGCCTTGGTCGTGTTGCCGACCGCGTCGAGCGGGTCGGTGATCGCCCGCACCGAGTCCGGCAGGTTGGCCATTTCGGCGATGCCGCCGGCGTTGTCGGTGATCGGGCCGTACGCGTCGAGCGCGACGATGATTCCGGTCATCGACAGCATGGCGGTCGCGGCGATGGCGATGCCGTACAAGCCAGCCAGCCAGTACGAAGCCAGGATCGCGATGCACACCGAAACCACCGGCCACGCCGTGGACTTCATCGACACGCCGAGGCCGGCGATGATGTTGGTCGCGTGACCCGTGGTCGACGCCTGCGCGACGTGGCGCACCGGCTTGAATTCGGTCGCGGTGTAGTACTCGGTGATGACGACCATCGCGGCGGTGAGCACCAGACCGATCAGTCCCGCGCCCCACAGGCGCAGCGTGGTGAGTTGCGGATCGCTCGCGACGACGCCACCCATCATGCGGTCGGTAATGAACCAGAAGCCGATCGCGGAAATGATGCCGGCCACGCCGAGCCCGCGATAGAGCGCGTTCATGATCTTGCCGCCCGGCCGTGCCTTGACGAAGAAGCAGCCGACGATCGAAGCGAGAATCGAGAAGCCGCCCAGTGCCAGCGGGTACGTCACCGCGGCCTCGGCATTGACGGGCAGCAACAGCGCACCGAGCAGCATCGTCGCCACGATGGTGACCGCGTACGTCTCGAACAGATCGGCCGCCATGCCGGCGCAGTCGCCGACATTGTCGCCGACGTTGTCGGCGATCACCGCGGGATTGCGCGGGTCGTCCTCGGGAATGCCGGCTTCGACCTTGCCGACCAGGTCCGCGCCGACGTCTGCGCCCTTGGTAAATATGCCGCCACCGAGTCGCGCGAAAATCGAAATCAGCGACCCACCGAAAGCCAGACCCACCAGCGGTTCGATCGTGCGGTGCAGTCCTTCCTTCATCAGGTTGGCGGTGTACGGCGCTGACTGCACCAGGAACCAGTAAAAGCCGGCGACGCCGAGCAGGCCGAGGCCGACGACCAGCAGGCCGGTGATTGCGCCGCCGCGAAACGCTACTGCGAGTGCCTCGTTGAGCCCGGTACGCGCCGCTTCTGCCGTGCGCACGTTGGCGCGCACCGACACATTCATGCCAATGTAGCCGGCGAGGCCGGAAAGAATCGCGCCGACCGCGAAGCCGCCTGCGGTGCGCGCCCCAAGCGCCCACCAGATGATCACGAACAGGATGACGCCGACGATGCCAATCGTGACGTACTGGCGATTCAGATACGCCTGCGCACCCTGCTGAATGGCCGCGGCGATTTCGCGCATGCGGTCGTTGCCGGTAGGCTTGGCGAGAATCCAGTTGATCGATACGCCACCGTAGATCAGCGCGGCGACCGCGCAGACCAGCGCGAACATGACTGTGTATGACATGACCATCCCCTCAAAAGTGGCACAATCGTTGTTATCCGGGATCCGTAAGCGCATAAATGCGCCATTCCGGGCCACCGGTCGACCGCTGCGCCCGTCTTTCGGACTCGCGGTCGGCAAAACTCGCTATTTTGCCAGTGCCCGGTCCAAAAAGTCGAGCCGATCCTGTCCCCAGAAGGGTTCGTCCTGATACACGTAGGTGGGTGCGCCGAACACCTGACGCTCGATCGCCTCCTGTGACAGCGCGTCGTAACGCGCTGCGATTTCAGGCGAATCGGCCCGCGTCCCCAGCTTCCCCGGGTCGAGCTGATGTTGCGCCGCGATGGCAACTGCCGTCGCGGCGTCGGCGATATTGCGTTCCTCGGTGAAGACCGCGCGCATGAACGCGCCCGCCAGCGCTAGTCCGGCGCGAGTGTCCTGTTCCGATGCGGCCAGGATCCAGCGCGCCGCAACGTCCGGCGGCACCGGAAAGAATTTCGGTTGCACGTTGATGGGTATCTCGAGGTAGGCGCTCCAGCGGCGCAACTCGACCATCCGGTACGCCTGGCGCTGCGGCGCGCGTTGCTTGAGCGGCAGGCCGCCGGAGACTGGAAACACCTTGCCCATGTCGACCGGCTTGACGTTTATCGTCGCGCCGTGGCGCGCAGCCAGGGCGACGAAGCGGTCGTGTCCCAGATAGGTCCACGGCGACGGGACGGTGAAATAGTAATCGATAACCTTGTTCATGAAGCACCTCCGGAATGAGCGGGGCGGCGCCCCTGGTTCAAACTTTGAAATCGGTACCGAGGCGCTTGGGCACGGCAAGGTTCTTCAATCGCGTATAGCGCGGCAGGCCGTTGCGGTAAGGCGGATAGTCCTCGCCCCTGACCAGCGGCTCAAGGTACGCGCGCGCCTTGACGGTGATGCCGTAGCCGTCGGTGCTGATGTAGTCGCGCGGTAATTTCTTTTCGACGTTGGCAACCTGTTCCAGCGGCGCGGCGCCGATTTTCCAGCGGTACGGACTGTCGGAAGTGCGCATGATCGCCGGCATCACCGCGTTGCGGCCAGCCAGCGCGAATTCGACCGCCGCCTTGCCCACCGCGTAGCTCTGCAGCACATCGGTCTTCGATGCGAGGTGGCGCGCGGCGCGTTGCAGGTAGTCGGCGACCGCCCAATGATATTTGTGGCCCAGTTTCGCCTTGACGAGCGCGGCAATCAACGGACCGACACCGCCGAGTTGCGCGTGTCCGAAGGCGTCGGTCGTGCCTGCCTCGGCCATGAGCTTGCCCTCGGCGCTGAGCAGCCCTTCGGAGACGCCCACGCAGCAGTAGCCAAACTTGCGCACCTTGGCGTCGACCTGAGCGAGGAACTTCGCCTCGTCGAAGCGGATTTCCGGGAACAGCAGCACCAGCGGAATCGGCGTGTCGTGGTCGTCGGCCAGACCTACCGCGGCGGTGATCCAGCCGGCATGGCGACCCATCACTTCCAGCACGAAAATCCGCGTCGATGTCTTCGCCATCGAGGCAACATCGAACGCGGCTTCACGCATCGACGTCGCGACGTACTTGGCGACCGATCCGAAGCCTGGGCAGCAGTCGGTGATCGGCAAGTCGTTGTCCACCGTCTTGGGCACGTGCACGGCGACGATTGGATAGCCCATGCGCTCCGACAACTGTGACACTTTCAGGCAGGTGTCGGCGGAGTCGTTGCCGCCGTTATAGAAGAAGTAACCGATGTCGTGCGCGCGAAACACTTCGAGCAGCCGCTCGTATTGCGCGCGGTTCTCTTCGATGCTCGCCAGTTTGTAGCGGCACGACCCGAACGCGCCGGAAGGCGTATGCATCAGCGCCGCGATCGAACTTGCCGATTCTTTGCTCGTGTCGATCAGGTCCTCGGTGAGCGCGCCGATGATGCCGTTGCGACCGGCGTACACCTTGCCCATGCGCGCCCGGTTCGCGCGCGCGGTCTGGATCACCGCGCAGGCGGTCACGTTGATGACGGCGGTGACGCCACCGGATTGGGCGTAGAGGGCGTTGCGACGGGTCACGGGAGAGGCAGGCATAGGTTCGCGCGAGGGGCTCGATTGTAAGTCAGGCACCGGCATGCGTCCAACGCCCGGATTACAGCGCCGCGTTCGCGCGTTCGATCTGGTCCGTGATATTGCGCAACTGCGCCGGAGCGCAGTTGCGCAGGATGATTTCACGCGTCGCGGCGGGTAACGAGGCGCGCGCACCCTCCTTCGCGACCCAGTGCCCGGGCAGGTGCGTGCGATGCTTCGCTTCGAAACGGCGCTTGTATTCCTCCCACACCGGGTCGTAGCTCCCTGTCGACGCGTGGATCAGCACGAGATCGCGGCACACCGCGAGGCGAAAACCGGCGAGATGCGCGCGCAGGCTGAAGTCCAGATCGTAGAGGTGAAAATGATCGAACGCTTCGGCATCGAAGGCGACGCGCGTCGCCACCTCGCGGCGCATCGCCATGAACACGCCGTCGAGCGCCTGGATGCCGGGAACCACCAAGGGCCCGCCGCCGAGCAGCATGGTCCCGAAGCCCGGAGCATCGGGAAATGGCGAGCTGATCAACGTGTAGACGTAGGGGTCGCCGGCGCCGGCCCAGCGTCCTTCGACGACGCGCGTGGTGCCGGCAATGCCGATCAGGTCATATTCGCGCAGGTGCAGTGCGACGCGCGCGGCGAAGTCGGGGGTCAGGATTTCGATGTCGTCATGCGACAGCAGGATCAACTCGCCTGTCGCACGCGCCATGCCCCGCGTGTAGCCTTCCGCGAGCGAGCGGGCATCGTGGATCCCGATGATCTCCGGCGCCTGGCCGGCATACAGTTGCCGGTAGTTCGCGCAGACGCCCTCGAATTTTATCGCGTCAATACTGCAGATGATCACCGACACAGCCGGCGGCTTCACCGCGCTCACGGTTTTTGCGCGGTGCTGCGGTTAGCCGTTGCGACGCGCCGCGTCGCCTCCAGAAATTGCCGGCCGTACTGCGCGTCGGGCTCGAGATAGGCACCTTCCGCCCACTCGTTCCAGGCATTGATGAAGACGATCCGCTCGTCGCCCTGGCGTAGCGCGCGCGTCTGCGCCACCACTCCGGCGAGCCAGCGCTCGTAGTTGGCCGGATGCGCGTTGCCGAAAATGTGGCCGTTGCGCGGCAGGCGCGGCGTGTTGTCCCAGCCGGTCATTACGCCGCGCAACAGCGTGTACTCGGGCAATGGTCGCGTCAGCGCCCACTTGGCTCCCGATACGTAGTCCCAGACCTGCCCCTGGAACGCTTGATCGAGATCTTCGACCTGGTGCGTCACGTCGGCCACCTGCAAGCCATGCGGCGGAAACTCGATCGCGGCGTCGAAGCCAAAGCTGCGCGGGTCGGCGCCATCGGCGTCCTGCACCAGACACAGGAAGGGTGCCGCAAGTCCGGCGGCGGCGCATTCTTCGCGCCACGCGGCAACCATTAAACGCGTGTCCGGAATGTCCTGCGGTCGCGAAACGACCAGTAGCGGCCTGTCCCTGATCCGCACATAGCGGGCATCGCGAAACAGTGGAATCACGTCGCGAATGAAGCGCCGATCGTCGCCGGGCAGGTACTCCATCGGCATCAGCAGATCGTGCTCGGCACCATCCCAGCGGCGATTCCACGGGTGATTCGCCCAGCAGATGCAGAAAGGAAAATCGGGCTCGCCCGATGCCAGCACCGCGTCGAGTGGTGCCTCGAGCAGGCGCTCGCCCCCAAACCAGTAGTAGTAGTAGCAGAACGCATCGACGCCGTGGGCGCGTGCGAGCGCGGCCTGCGCGGCGCGCGCGCGCGCATCAGTGAGGTCGTAATAGCCGAGTTCCGTCGGCGCGCGCGGCTGGACGTGGCCGTTGAAGAGCGGCCTGGCGCGCCGGACGTTGGTCCATTCGGTGAACCCTTCCCCCCACCACCGGTCGTTCTCAGGAATCCGGTGAAATTGCGGCAGGTAGAAAGCGATAATCCTGACGTCGTTGCTCATTGTTGCAGCTCCGCGCAAAGCGCTGCGCGCCGTGCCGGGATCCGCTGCCACTGGTCGGTTGGCTGCGCGCGACGGCGCGTCACGACTTCAGGGCGGCGAGCACGGCCTGCCTGACGGCGTCGACAGTGCCGACGCCCGCCACTTTGAGATGCTTGGGCGCGTTCGGTGCGCGTGACGCCGCCCAATCGGCGTAATAAGCAATCAGCGGCTCGGTTTGCGCATGGTAGACGGCAAGCCGCTTCTGCACCGTTTCCTCGCGGTCGTCGTCGCGCTGGATCAGCGGTTCGCCTGTCATGTCGTCGCGATCCGGCACCCGCGGCGGATTGTATTTGAGGTGATAGGTGCGCCCTGACGCCGGATGCACGCGTCGGCCGCTCATGCGTTCAACGATCGCCGCATCGGGCACCGCGATCTCCAGCACGTAATCCAGCGCGACGCCGGCATCCTTCATGGCGTCGGCCTGCGGAATGGTGCGCGGAAAGCCATCGAAGAGGTAGCCCTTGGCGCAGTCGGGCTCCTTGAGGCGCTCCTTGACCAGTCCGATGATGATGTCGTCGGACACGAGC
>JBDTLK010000044.1:0-22445 GCA_039934835.1 Edaphobacterium sp. (SeqCode)
CACATCGAGCAGGCGGGCGTGCACTCGGGCGATTCGGCGTGCTCGCTGCCGCCGTTTTCACTGTCGATCGAATTGCAGGACGAGCTCCGGCGGCAGACCGTGGCGATGGCGCACGGCCTGAACGTCATCGGCCTGATGAACGTGCAGTTCGCGATTCAGTTTCCGGAGGGCAACGGCGCCGGCGTGGTGTACGTGCTGGAAGTCAATCCGCGTGCTTCGCGCACCGTGCCCTACGTTTCCAAGGCGACGGGCAGGCCGCTGGCCAAGATAGCAGCGCGCTGCATGGTCGGCCAGTCACTGGCCAGCCAGGGCGTGGCCGGCGAGATCGTGCCGCCGTACTTTGCGGTCAAGGAAGCGGTCTTCCCGTTCATCAAGTTCCCCGGCGTGGACACCATCCTCGGGCCGGAAATGAAGTCGACCGGAGAGGTCATGGGCGTCGGCGACACCTTCGCCGAAGCTTTCGTCAAGTCGCAGCTCGCCGCCGGCGTGCGCCTGCCCAAGGCCGGCAAGGTGTTCGTCAGCGTCAAGAATGCAGACAAGGCCCGCGTGGTCGAGGTCGCGCGCACGCTCACCGAGCTCGGCTTCACGCTGGTCGCGACGCGTGGCACCGCCGCGGCCCTGGGGGCGGCGGGCCTGCCGGTGACCCCCGTGAACAAGGTCGCCGAGGGGCGGCCGCACATCGTCGACATGCTGCTCAACGACGAGATCGCGCTGGTGATCAATACCGTCGAGGAAAAGCGCAGCGCCATCCAGGACAGTTATGCGATCCGCCGGGCAGCGCTGAACGACCAGATTCCCACCTACACCACGATTTCCGGGGCGCGCGCCGCCGCGATCGGGATGCAGGGGATGCGCGAGCTGGTCCCCTATTCGACCCAGGCGCTGCTGCAGCGGCTGCATTGACCGCGGTATTGCGCTAAGATAATTGCCAGTCCAACCGTGACCGGGTGCGGCATTACCGCGCCCGGTCTTTTCTTTCGCGTGACACCCATGAGCCAGACCCGAAATCCACTCACTGTCGCCGGCGTCGGCAAACTCAAGAACGAGCTGCACCGTCTCAAGACGGTCGAGCGGCCCGCGGTCATTGCTGCGATCGCCGAAGCGCGTTCGCACGGCGACTTGTCCGAGAACGCCGAATACGACGCGGCGAAGGAACGCCAGGGTTTCGTCGAAGGCCGCATCTCGCGCCTCGAGGCGAGCCTGGCGATCGCGCAAGTCGTCGACCCGTCGACGATCGACGCCGAGGGCCGCATCGTCTTCGGCGCGACGGTCGACCTCGAAGTCATGGATGGCGGCAAGACGGTGTGCTACCAGATCGTCGGTGACGACGAGGCCGACATCAAGGAAGGCAAGATCTCGATCGAGTCGCCCATCGCCCGCGCGCTGATCGGCAAGAGCGTGGGCGACGTCGCCGAGGTGCAGGCGCCCGCTGGCGTGCGCGAGTACGAGGTGCTGGCGGTACGCTACGTCTGATTGCGGCCTGATCGCCGCGTCGAATCCCTGTCGTCGGCCTTGACGCGGACTACGCGCCCTGTCCGCGGCGCCGGCGAGCCTGTGCGCTCGGTGTCCGACCCGCGGCGCCTCCGGTGGATCGGGGCGCCGCCGGGCGCGTGGTCGTGCGCGCCATTGGCGAGCGCGGGCGTCGTGCCATGGGTGTCGATTTGGCCATCGTCGTCTCCTTCGCGGTCGAGCCCGCCTTGCCGCGCGCGCCCTTGCTGGCGGCGGCTGTGTTGCTGCGCACGCAGGAAGGTCGTGCGGCGGGCTTCGCCGGTGGAGGTTCGGTCGCGCGGCGCCAGACCACGAGCAGTTTGCCGATGTGCTGCACAGGCAAGGCATCGAGCGCGGTGCAGATGCGTTCGAGCATGGCTTCGCGCGCTTCGCGTTCGTCGTCGAACACGCGCACCTTTATCAACTGATGCGCGAGCAAATTGACGTCGATTTCCTTGAGCACCGACGGCGTCAAGCCGTGCTGGCCGACGCTGACGACCGGCTGGAGATGGTGCGCCTTGGCACGCAACTCGCGTCGCAGTGCGGGTGTAAGCGGGTTCATGGCGCCATTCTACGCGGCCGCATCGTCGCGCGCAGCGACGGCACGGAGGCGAAAACTACTCGCGGCTAGCGGCGGCGTTTCTTCGACGCTGACGGGCGCTTGGTCGACGCTGACGGGCGCTTGGTCGAGGCTGCCGCGCGCTTGGTCGAGGTCGCGGCGTGCTTCGTCGGTGGCGCCGGCGGCGTGTAGTCCCCGATCACGGTCTTCACCGGACAGACCTTGAATATCGGGCACTTGCGGCAGCCGACGGCAAGCGCAATGGGGCATAGCGTCATGAGCAAGCTCCGGGTTTCGGTGGCGCCGCGAAGGTAGGCCGGCGTCCCATAGCCATGCTACCACTTCCTCCGCCTGCATCGCAGGCGCCGAGCGCGGGGTGATGCCTATTTGCGTGGCACCTCTTTACGCATGCGGACCGCGGGCAGCGTCAGGCCGTTCGCCAGCGCAATGTCGAAGCGCTCGTGAGCCTGGTAACCAGCGGCCGCGTAGAGCGGTTCTCCGGCCAGCGTGGCGACAAGCTCGAGGCTGCGAAAGCGGGCCGCCGCGGCAGCGACTTCGCAGGCACGCAGCACTTGCCGGCCGATGCCGCGCCGCGCCCACTGCGGATGAACGAAGAACGCCCGGATGCGGGCGGCATCGCGGCCGGGATCGAGCAGTGTATCGGTGCCGGCGGCGCGTCCCCGATCGCCCCCGTAGAGAGTCTTGCGCCTGCTCCAACCGCCGCAGCCGACGATGACGTCGCCGTCGAGCGCCACGAAATACGTGCCGTCGTCGATGAGCTGCCGGTCCACTGCAAACACGCTGCCGAGCGCACCTTCGATCTGCGCGGGCGAATAGTACGCAGCCTGCAGTGCGCGTGTCGACAACGGGATCAGCGCTTCGAGCGCGGCAACATCGCGCGCCAGCGCGAGGCGCAGTGCCAGTCGCATAGTGAGCATTCGCGGTGCGGTTGCGTCAGGCGGTGTCGACGTAGTTCGACATTTCGATGAGATTGGCGTCCGGGTCGCGAAAATAGAAGGCCGAAGGCCAGCGCGATGCGCCCTTCGCCGAAACGAACTTCCGACATGCCCAGGACACGTTGATAGAACTCGCAGGTCGTCGCGAGATTGCGACGGTCAGGACCAAGTGATCGAGGCTGTCTATGCGCAAGCCGGGTTGCGCGGTGGCGGCCCCGCTCAGTTTGTACCGGGCGCGCTTGCCGGACGTGCGCCCAGCCAGAAGCCCACCAAGGCGCCGACCAGCAAGTCGAAGGCGGCCGGCTGCCGCAAACTGAAGAGCATACGCAGGCCATGACTGTCGAGGCCAGCGTAGACTAGCAGCGAGGCGACGAACGTGACAGCGAATGCCAGCCAGAGGTGCCAGAAGCGAGTGCGTGTCAGGCTGGCGACGAGCAGCGCCAGCGCCAGGCCGATGAAGGCGCCCAAGGCCAGGTCTGCGGCGAGCGTGGAAAATGCGCCCGCGGCATCCGACTGACGCTGGGATTGAGAAACGCGGCGATGCGCTCGCGCGGACCGTGGACGAGCGCATGCAGGAGGCCGAGTAACGCGACCAGCAACAATGGCGCGGCGGCGCCCGTGAGCATCGCCAGCAAGGAGTCACGCAGCGCTGAGCGGTGCAGCGGAAAAAATCTCGCCACGTCGTGTTGGATTGCGCTCAGCGATAGTTCTCGGAGCACTTGATGATCTGCATGTCGTTGGGAAACTCCAGGCAGACGCGCGCATCGGCTTTTTTCCAGTGGTGCACCTTGGCAACGGGTGCCGGCTTGTCCATCGCCACCGGCATCGGCGCTGCGGCGGCCGCCGGCGCGGCAGCCGACCTGGCGGCTGGTGCCGCGGCCGCGGGTGCCAGCGCCGGTTTGGCCATACGCGTCATCGGTTGCGGCGCTGCGGGGGCCTGCGCCGCCGCCAGCGGCGCGAGCAACGCGAGTAGGGCAACGAAGGATCTCATGGTCGGGCGCCTTTCATAATGAACAATGACACGATGTCGATTCGCCTGCGGCCTGCCGCGCAGGGCCGCCGCCGCCGCTGATGGTCCAGGGAGCAGTTTATCCGTACACCCGGGCAATCGCCAGACCCGCCTCTCCCGGAACTCAGGCGAGCAGGTCGAACATCATGTGCGCCTTGGGGTAGTGAATGCCTGCAACCTTGATCGCGCGTTGTTCGATCCCGAAGGCGCGAAAGCCCGCGGCCTGGTAGAACTGCAGCGCCCGCAAGTTGCTGCTCGTGACGGTAAGGGTCAGCAGTTCGAGGCCCGGCACCCGGCGGGCGCGAGCGATGCAGTCCGCGAGCAGCGCGCGCCCGACCCCAGCGGCGCCGGCTTCCGGCGCGACGAACATTCCGAAGACGAACCCCTTGTGCCGCTCTTTGAGTCGCTCCTCTACCGCCATGCCGACGCTGCCGATCAGTTCGTCGTCGCCCGCAAACGCGCCGAGGACGAACTTTTCGGGCGCGCCGGTTGCCGGAGTGAGCCGCGCTTCCGCCCACGCCAGCGGTTTGGACGATGCTTCCTCGAAGCTCGATGTGAAGGCCTCCGGATGCTCGCGCAGCATGCGCAGGCGCAGGGCGTGGTAGACCTCGGCGTCTTCGGGGCCGAGCGGGCGTATCGAGTACATCATCAGTGTCCTGCCAACGGGTTGCCGCCGAGCCGGGCACGCGAGCTTAGCGCAGTGTCGTCCACAGCAGTGTGGCTCCGGAGAGCAGCATCAGCGCATCCATCAGCAGGCGAAACTGACTGGCATCCAGCTTGAGCACGAAGCGCTTGGCGACAATCGCGCCGGCCATCAGCGATGCGCCGACCAGCAAGCCGCGGGCGACGGCGTCGGCCGGCAGGGCGCCGAAGCTGCGAAATGCGACCGCCTTGCCGACATACACCGCGAGCGATGCGGCGGCCTCGGTGGCGATGAACGCGCCCTTCACCAGACCGTGCGCGAGGAAGATCGGCGCCGTTAGCGGACCGGTGGTCGCGACGATGCCGGTCAGATAGCCAACGCCGGCGCCGATGACGGCGAGGTGCCACAGTTGCAATTTCAGTTTGTGCGACGCCAGCCAGCGGCGCAGCGGAATCATCGCCAGGAAAAACACCCCCAACCCCGTTTCCACCCACTGGGGCGGCAATATCAGCAGGGTCCGCGCGCCGCCGACCGCGGCTGGAACCCCGGTGATCGCGTAGGCAGCCGCGGCGCGCCAGTCGACCTCCCGCCACCACACCGCGATGCGCGACGCATTGGCCAGGATCGCGGCGATCGCCATGATCGGGACCGCCTGCAAGGGTCCGTACACGATGACCAGCACCGGCATGAGCAGGATCGACGAACCGAAACCGACTATCCCGCCGATCGTCCCGGCGACCATCCCGACGGCAAGGATGAACAGCATGTCCACTCGTGGTTCCCCAGAGGTCGATGCGGCGCATGACACCCGCCCGCAACGGCACTACGACGAAGCCTGGCCGAGCACCCACGGCAGAGCGATCGCGCATAGCGTCATCGCGATGAAGATGGCGACGCCGACGCGGCGCCGTGCCGCGCTCGCCACGCTGGTGAACAGGCGTGCCCCGATCGATGCTGCCACCGGAAACATGGCAAGCAGCGTCGCGCCCTCGAGCGGCAGCACCCACCACGTGAAGAACGACCACCACGGCACCGTCAGCGACGCAAAGGCGAGTTCGCACAGCGCGGCGAGCGCCGCAACCGCAAACGCGTGGCCATAGACGGGGCCCCGCCAGAGCAGCCCGTAGCCAATGCCCAGCGGCAGGGCGGGCAACAGGCCGCCGAATACTGCCACGAGTGCGATCGCGCGCAAGCCGGTCATCTGCAAGACGCCGGCGACGATTTCCGCCGAGACGAAGACGCGCGTCACCCACACGCAGGCAAAGAGGGCCAGCGCGGGCAGCACGTACACCAGCAGGAACAGTAGTGGCTTGCCCGTCGACGCTGGAGTCGCTGGGGCCGCCTCCGCAGGTCGCTTCGGCACGGCGTCCGGGCGCATGTTGCGTCGGGTCATGAGTCAAGCATGGATGATCCGTCCGCCGCCGAAAGCCCAGTTCTCCCACGCGGTTTCCTTGAAACAGACCATCACGTGTTCCGGATTCAGTCCCGGTGCGCGCGCTGCCACGGACAGGATGTCGGCCAGGATTTTTCGCTTCACCTTGACGCTGCGGCCGACCGACAACAGTATCTCGATGAGGACGAAATCCTCGGTGCGCGGTGACGCGAGGTCGGGGTAATCAGGGTCAAAGCGAAAGTCGTCCGCTGCGAGTTCGAGCACGCGTTGGAACCGGTCGTTTTCCGGCACTCCCGACGCGACCAGCGCCCGGTGCACCGCGTCGAGCACCGCCGACTTGAACTCGGTGGATTTTCCACGCCGGAGCGTGACGGTAACAAGCGGCATGCGATCTCCTGTGCCATGCGGTAACTAGCGCGCGCTGCGCGGTGCGACGCCTGAGGGCGAGGCGAGCTTCTTGCGCATCTTCACGCGGCCGGCATGGGCGGTCAGCGGCGGCCGGTATGGCGCAGCGTCGGATTGAGCCGGTCGATGTCGGCCTTGACGTCGGCGCGGCTGCGCTCGTAGATGATCTCGCGTCCCATGACGCTGCCGGCGTAGGCCAGGCCATTGCGCGTCGGGGTGAGCGCGCAGCGGGAACTGTGCTGGCCTTCACCCACGACGACTTCGATGCGTTCGACGCGCTTGTTCAGCACGACGAGTTCGAGCGTCTTGCCGGTTTCGGTGATGCGCACCTGGATTTTCTCGTCGTTCATGGCGTCCTTGATCCGTGGGCGGAGGCGCAGCAAGCGTCGCGCAGCGCGACTCTACCACCCCGACAGGCCTTCGGCGGCACACAGGGCTTTCCAGCTTGGCCGCGACCGCGCCACATCGGCGTATGCCAGCAGCGTGGGCCAGGCCGTGGCCGGGCGCGGCATGTTGCGCGACCAGCGCATCAGCATGATGAGCAGCAGGTCGGCGGCGGAAAATTGGCGCCCCAGGAGATACGGTCCCGCGGTGGCGAGATGCGCCTCGAGCCGGTCCCACACCCCTTCAATCCGGCGCTGCAATGCCTCGCGCACCGCGGGCGGATGTTCGGGTGCGCCCAAGTCTTTCGGATAGAACCAGAAGCGGTAAGTCGCCGCCAGATTGTTGCTCAGGTAGACGATCCATTGCTGCCACGCGGCGTGCGCAGAAGTGCCCGACGCAGGTGCCAGCCTTGCCTCGGGATGCCGCTGTGCCAAAATCATCAGCAGCGCTGCGGATTCGACGAACGCCTGACCATCGACGATCAGTGTCGGCACGACGCCGTGCCAGTTGAGCTTGCGGTACACAGGCCCATGTTGCTCGCGCGCATCGAAGTCGACATGCTCGAGGCGAAAGGGCGCGCCGATCTCCAGCAGCGCTTGATGCACAACCATGCTGGCCGTGCCCGGCGAATAGTAGAGGGTGTACATGGATACCTGCGCTGTCTCGCTTGCCGGCCGTTAAAAGTCGATCAGGAACGGTGCGATGACCAGCGCGATGCCGATGACGCACAGCCACAGCAGGCTGTCGGTGAAATAGGGATACGCGCAGAGCAGGACGCCGGAGATCACCGGCGCAAACCGCGTCTGCCGCCTGCCGTACATGATGTAGCCCACGCCGATCGCTCCGGCGAGTACGCTGGCAACGAGGCTACCGATGGAGAAAGAAGCCGGGTTCACCGACCGCGTCAGGGCGTTCGACCCAGACGATGCCGATCCGACCAGCGATTGGGCGATTGCAACAGGTGCACCAGCAGCAGCACGAGCGCGCCGAAGATGCCGCCCCCGCCGAAGCCTGCCGCAATCAGCACGGCGGCCGTCCTGCCGATCAGCGATTCGTTGCCCGACGCGATGATCAGCACGTAAAACGCGTAGACGCCAAATGCCAGCGCCGCGCCCAGCAGCCCCCCGGTGACCACCGCAACTCCCCAGGCGCGGGACTTGCGCCGAACCAGCAACACGCAACTGGCGACCAGCAGCGCCGCGCCGAAGGCGGCGGCGATGGTCAGCACGACAAAGACTGCGGCAAGCATGTTGGCGTCAGCGTCAGGGTGCGTGTCGTCGACTCATCACGCGCCCGTGGCGCGCGCGTCCATCCATTCTGAACCATTCGCTGCCCAGTGCAAAGCAGCGGCGGCTGCGTGGATCCGGGCCGCCGCGCTACGCACTGTCAGGCGGCGACGGGTGCCGGCTGCTCCTTCGGCGACGGGCCATAGGCATTGGTGCCCGGCGCGCTGTCCTGCACCATGAACACCAGCAACACGATTTGACCGATCAGCGGAATGAGCCCGATCAGCAGCCACCAGCCTGTGCGGCCGGTGTCGTGCAAACGACGCACCCCGCTGCCGGCTGCAGCGGTGCCACCACCAACTATACTCGTGCCAACGGGTGCCGCATGGAAGGCAGCCTAGGTTCTTGCGATCAGCCAGGCAATCGCTTCGTCGTGCAGCGTGAATATGTCGCACGACAAACCGGCGTCGCGTGCGGCATGGACGCCGAATTTGCCTGGGTCGATATAGTGCGCATGAGCGATCATCGCCGCGGTGACCAAGGTTCCCGATGCATGTGACCAATCCTGCGCCATCCAGAACCGGTCGATCAGGGTGGGCACGGGGAAGCCATAGATCCGCGTCAGATCGATAAGGAGTCGCGGCTGCTGGTGCTCGCGACACCAGGCGATGGCCCGGGTGACGCAGTCGACCGCGTCGACGAGCGTGAACGGCCCGAGCGGGCAATATCGCCAGTACCCGTCATCGGCGCTCAGATGTTCGGGAGCGCTCATCGGTTGCGTTCGCGCATCCACGGCTTAATCGCCCTCGATCGCGATGGGGACCAGGTGTTCGGCAAGGAGAGACGCTGCCATCGGAGTAGAGGCGCAGTCAGACGCCAAGTTCGTCGAGATCGGACTTGCACCACGCTTGCTCGCCGGGTGCGGCCAAGGCGTATTGGGCCAGCGCGTGCAGGCGCGCATCGGCGCTCGCTGCGTGGTCGCCCGCGGCGCGCAACGCGATCGCCTGCACCGCATGGGCGAAGAAAAGCTCGAACGGTGGCGCGACATTTTCGGTACAGATGCGGATGCAGCGCCCTGCGCTGACGGCCGCGCGACTGGCATCGCGCGCCTGCAGGAGGCTTCGCGTCAGACGGTACTCCGCGCGTTCTTCCTCGAGCCAGGTGCCCGCCAGCTTCCAGTACTGCAGGGCACATTCGGCGGCGGCGACCATGCCAGCGGTCTCTGCAGCATCGCGGTCAGGTTTGCCTTCCAACGCGGAGGCCAGGTTATTGCCACCGACAGCCAGCGCTCGCGGCGCGGGCGATCCCGCCGGCGCGCCGGGCGCAAGTTGCATTGCCTGTGTGTATGCCTCGATCGCAGGCAAAAAGCGCCGTTGCCCGACCAACGCCGCAGAAGCCGTCGCGAGGACGATGATCCGGTCCTCGATCGTGAGACCCGCCAGAACTTGCGCGTCACCGCCGCCGTACCGAAGTGTAGCAATGCCGCGGGCGATTGCGGCGGTGCCTGCGCTGTCGTCGCCGGCAGCAGCTTTGCGCAGAGCATCGAGCAACGCGACGCCGCGCTGCCATTCGCCGAGGTGTTCGCCAAACACGTGGGTTACCAGCCGGGCATAGGCGGGAATCTGCGCCGGCGTTTCGACCACGGCCAGCGACTGCCCGAGGCGCACCGCGACCGCGTCCGCTTGATCCGCGTGATCGTCCCAGGCCGATTCGATGAAGGCGTCGAAGCTCACTGCGACGCCCCGCTGAGAAGTTGCGCTTGGCTCAGAGTCGTGACGTGCGCAGGTATTGGCGCGCTGGTCACGGCGAGTCGCGCTTGGCGCGGCGGCCAAACAGAGCCGCCAGCAGCGAGCGTCGACGTGGCACGAGCGCCGACGTCAATTCCATATAGCGACGATGCACGTAACACCAGCTCCAGGTGTCGCCGCGCTCGTAGGACGCGATCATCGGATGCGCGGTGGCGTTGAAATGCTTGAGCGCATGCGCGTGCTTCGAATCCTCGCAGCAGCCGACGTGACCGCAGTTCAGGCAGACGCGCAGTTCGGTCCAGGTTGCGCCTATGGCCAGGCATTCCTCGCAGCCGTTGGCGCGAGAGGTAACCGGCTGCAGCGCGGCGTAGTGTTCGCAAGTCTCAGCCATGCAGCGATGGCCGCGTTCAGTCGGCCAACTGCGTCACGGTGCAGCGCCGGCGTCAGGGTGGGCCGCGGCGACGCCGCTGTCCTGCGTCGCGGGTGGCGTGACGAACCAGTGAATATACCCGCAGCGATCGCAGATAGCGCAATCGGCCATGCCATTCCAGGCATCGAGGTCGAGCAGCGTCTGCATCGGCGTGTCCAGCCGCACCTGCCTCGCGCGAAAGGTGCGGTGGTCGCAGACATTGCAGCACAGCTCGCGGCCCTGCACGACGACGGGGCCGCGTTCCTCCCCAGCCTCGGAGTCCTTGGTGAGGCCGCGCGTCAGCCATTCGAACATTCGTGCGCTCCGGTCAGTCGCTTCATCGTTACGGGCGAAGCCCGCCACCTGCGCACCAAAGTGCGGGCAGCGCAGCGCTCCAGTCGACCGATTTTAACTCGAATGCGCGCTCACCCGGCGAAGTCGCCCTTCAATGTGTCGGACATCCTGTCAGCCCGGAATGTCGGGTTCCACAAGGTGGGCGAGCTGCGCGAGCGACTCCTGCCAGCCGAGGTAGCACATCTCCACCGGAATCGCTTCGGGTATGCCCGCCTGCACAATGGAAAGGTCAGTGCCGCAGGAGGTCTGCTTCAGGGTCACCGTCACCTGCATTTCTCCCTGCAGGTTCGGATCGTCGAACTTATCGGTATAGCGGATGAGCTTGTCGGGCACGAGCTCGCGATACTCGCCGCCGAACGAATGGCCGTTACCGGTCGAGAAATTCTGGAACGACATTTTGAAGGTGCCCGCCACCCGGGCGTCCAGGTGCTGGACCCTGCAGGTAAAGCCGTAAGGCGGCAGCCACTTGCTCATTGCATCGGCATCCAGAAAGGCTCGGTAGAGCTTTTCCGGTTTGGCGCGGATCACTCGATGCAGTTGGACGGTCCCGGTGGGCATGCGCAGATCTCCTTGGGTGGAATGGGAGGCAATTGTTCACAGCCGCGGCGCTATCGCTTCGACAATGTAAAGCATGGCAATTCTGTAAATGGACGCAGATCGCTACTCGGGCATGCTGGCACCGGAACCGCCCATTTCCTTAGGCACGTCCCTGAGTTTAGTAACTCCATCCTTGATCGGCAACACGGTCTCCTGATAGTGCACATGCACGCCCGCCTTGTATGGGAGTCCGGGAATGACAGCCGCGTACACGTCGGTAAGTCCCATGCTGGGATGTTCGCTGAAAATGTGCCCGCCACAGGTCTTGCACCATTTGCGGTAACTGTTCTTGGTCTTGTTGTATGTGCCGATGTTGTCCGCACCCTGGGTGATCCGCACGGCCTCCGGCTTCCATAGCGTAAACGCATTGACCGGTCCCGCCGACCAATGGCGGCAGGACTCGCAGTGGCAATAGCCCATCGCGGCCGGCTCGCCGCTGACCGTGAACTGCACAGCGCCGCAGAAACATGAACCGTCGTAGCTCTTCTCATTATCCATTTCACCTCTCCTAAGTGGGTTGGGCCGAGCGCGGCACCAGACAGTTTTAAACGCTGCATCGATGCGAGCTGACACGCGAGACAGTGACACCGACACTCGCATCGGTTCGACAAGTGTCGTGGCGGTGAGTGGACCGCAACTGCAGGATGCCGTTCTCTTCGTTACCATGGTTGTTGATTTAGTTCGCGTCGAGTACCAGTTCAGGCGCCATTTTGGCGGAGAAGGGCGGCGATCTTCAATACGGTACCCCAGTTCCGCGTTGTCGCCGTCCGGCCGAGCTTGCCGAGCAACGCTGCGCCAGCCTTGCTCTCCAGAATTCCGCTGGCGCACCAGAGATATGCCGCGTGGTCGCCAAGGTGCAGCCGTTCTGGCGGCCGAACAAGAGCAGACAGCGCCGCAAGTCCTTGGAGGGCGTCAGCCTCGCCGGTGAAGGCCACCAACAGCCGCGAAGGATCGCTGACGATGGTCAGCAGCGCGTTTCCGGCTTCGATCGCGGCGATTTCCTTGCCCGACTTGACGATGACTGGCGCCGCCACGCCCAATGTTTCGGCCAACGCCGTCTGGATACGACGGGAGTGCGCCGTCGTCGAACGGCCGGAGCTCTCGAAGACCGCATTGCCACTGTGCAACAGGGTTTGTACGCCGGTGTAACCGAGCGCCGCCAGCAGCGCACGTAGATCCGCCATGGGCACCCGCTTGGCGGCACCGACGTTGACGCCACGGAGCAGTGCGACGAAGCGGGTCACCGTGGCGCGCTCGGCCTGACGCCGACGACCAGCACATCGTCGAACTTGCCGTAAGTGTCGTTTCCGGTCATCAGCCAGAGCCGCAGATCTGCTGTCGGAGCGCGCGAATCGTATTCTGCTGTGCCATGCTCAGTGAAGCAATCGCCCTCTACCATGACCATTCAACCAGGCGCCTGAGCTACGAGGCCGGGAAGCCGTGCACACGCGGTTCCCGACGCTGAAACTAACCAGACCCCACCCGCCCGAACCAAGTAGGGCGGGACGACGACGCAGAGAACGCAGTGCGACACGCATGGATGGATTCATCTGCGTTTACAGCCGCCGGCCATTTTCAGAGGCCTCGATGAGCCTGGCCATCCGGGCATCGCGTGTTTCAGGAAGCTTTGCGCTGATGATTCGCCAGATCACCAGATGGCGATAACCCGCAGGCTGCGCCATGAAAAAGCCCCACGCTTTCCGGTTGCGGCGGAACAGCGCCTCGTGCCCGCGCTCCAGCGCAGCGCTTTGCTTCTATTCGTAAGAATAAGTCCTTGACCTGGCCTCGCGCCGCGGCGCAAAGGCTTGCCGCCCGGCTTCGATCATACGTCCCTGATTTTCGAGCACCCGGCCCCGCTCGATGTTGATCGCGCTCCCCGTCGAGGTCGGCTTGCGCGGGGTGAAGCGGATCTTGTACGAATCGTCGTCGATGCGTGCCCTTACGCCGTCGATCCATCCATGACACAGCGCTTCGTCCACGGACTCGGGCCAGGTCAGGCTGGCATGACCTGTACCGCGATTGTAGTAGCCGACGACCACTTCGGATTCATTGGCGGCATGCTCCTCGAGCCACGCGCCGAAGGTCGGGGCCGACGCAAAGAAGACGGGCATGGCGTTGATCATTCTTGCGGCGAGCTCTCGCCGACGGGTTCAGCCGGGCGTATGGCTAGGATCGGGCGTTGCGCGAGCTGGGCTGGAGGCATACCTGTGCCAGCACCATGCGATCGGAAGACCCACCAGCAGCGCGTGCGAAACGAAACCTTGGGCAATGTCTACGCTCGTGAACCGGATCTTGAACGGAACTGCCGACAAGGGCAGCACAAAAAAATTCATCACGAGGTACACGACGACACCGAACAACATGCCAACAAGAATGTAGTGCCGCTGGATGAGCGCGGAGCGTCCGGCTGCGGCGACGAACACGAGCGCTGCCACGATGGTGATGCCCAGGTGCAGCGCCAACCCCAGAACCGCGGTAGGCAGTCCTCCCTTGTAGGCTTGCGCCCCCAGCACGCCGCTCGCGATCGACTGGAGGAGTCCGAGCGGGTTGCCACCATGCATCCCCGAGAGAACGAACGCATACACAATATCGAAGATGCCGGCAGCCAGGCCGCCCGCGACTACGGCAAGGTATGGGCGATAGGTGTTGACGGTCATGATTTGATTAGCCTTCCGCTCGACAAACAAGTCGGCCGGCGACGACCCGCCGGCCACTTGCGATTGGATTTTACCGGCCGGTGTCGCGCGGCGCTCGCGCCAAAGTTGGGGCGACTCGATGGACATAGGCAGCTACGATCCCGGGTCTTCGCGTACGCAACAATCGACGGAAAAAAGGAATCTGTTTCGGGGTTGCAATACGTGAAGGGCGTTCTCACGCCACCAGAGAGCCGCGGTTGCGTCGGACGTTTCCAGTATTTCGATGGCCGCAAGCGAGGAGACCACATATCCGGTTTGAACCTTGAGACGGAAGGTAATGAGATGCAGGAAGGTTGCAAGCCTGCGCCCTCGCGCACCCGAAAGAACGCCTGAGACGAGGAAATGCCTGGGACGCGCATGGAGCAGCGGCAGTGTCAGGCCGACCCAGGCCTGCCGAATTGCCGCAGGCGCTTCGCCTGGCGGGATGCTTGTGACGCGGATGAACGCCATGGGATTGAAGATCGCGACAGTGCGGACGGCGGTTGAAGGGTCGCGGTCAGGACTTCGGATTGCGTGAACCGTCAGACAACGCCGGCGACGTCGCGATGTCAAAGTGCAACACGTCTTCCCGAATGCCCATTTTGGTGTACAACGCGATGGCCGCGTCATCGCCGAGATCGGCTTGCACGAAGATCACGTACGCGCCCCGCAACGATGCAAGTGCCTGGAGCTTGGAGATCATGGCGCTGGCGATGCCCTGTCTTCTGTGCGCCTCGCTCACTGCGAGGTCGTAGATGTAGATTTCGCTGCGCTCCTGCTCGAATTTCGGGAGTACGTACGCAGCGATGCCGCCCACTACGGCATCGCCCTGCAAGGCGGCGAGCGCGATGAACGTATCGCTGCCGAGAAGTCGCTGCAGGTAGGCAGTGCCTGGTTGATGGCCGCTGTAGGTTGGCCGGTCCTGAAAAGCTGTGCCGAACATTTCCAGGACCGCTCTCATCAGAGTCACTTCGCTTGCGCCTAGAGTTCGAACGGTGAACGCAGCACACGGCATGGGGGGCTTTCCATTCATTCCACGAGCTTACTGCCAAAGGCGAGTCTTCCAGATGCGGCGGGTGCATATTCGCTATGGATCGACGAAGGACTGCGGATGATGGGCATGAAAACGTGGCTTTCAGGAAAACTCCACTAGTGGTCAACCTCGATCACAATGTTCGCTGTTACGAATGGCAGAAACTCGGTCTCATAGTCATCCAGACGCCGGGTCATTGCAGCACTGCTTGATTGCCGACGGCTGTTGACGTAGATCTTGAAGTCCGGGACGCGGTTGATTCGTTTCATCAGCTGAAGGATGGCCACACCTTCAACGATCACCGGAAGGGGTGCGGTGACGCGGCGTTCGACAATGCGATTGATCTGGTCGTCCAGATAGATAACATAATCCTGGGCGGGGATCAGAAACAGGTCGGTCTCGATCAACGTCACGTTGAAGTGCCACGCAAGATACCGTCCGAGCGTTGTTTTTCCTGCTCCACCGTGGCCGTCGATCGTGACGATCACGCCGGGCAGCCCTTGCATGATCGGCGCCAGGGCGTGCACCACCTGCACGTAACACGGCAGGATGGCGGGCATCGTTTGCGCTAACGAACGACGCAAGAGCTGTCCGCCGGTGCGCTCATCGCCGGCCGGCGCGCGCGCGCACTGGCAGAGCGGTCAGGCATCGTCAGGCTTGTACGAGACCGTCGTACGTGGCGCATTCGGAGCTTGCGCGTCGTGTTGCTCGCGCGACATCGCGTCGAGGTCGTTGTCCATGCATGGCCTCCGGGGAGTGTCGCAAAAGGGAGTCATCTCAGCGAATTCTTGTAGATCTTGATGCCGGCCCTGAGCGCGCGCTGGATGGCCACCGAAGTGTAAGCTTGAATGGTGACATAGTGCCCCGATTTTTCGCCGCCTGCACCGCGGCCCGCAACTGTTGTTAGGTAAAGGTCGAGACATCCAAGGGCAGTGCGGTGACGCGACGCCCCGGCCGCCGTTAGCTTGATTTGCGAAGCTCCCTGCAGGAGTTGCTCGCGGGCGCGGACCCGCACCTCGTCGGGCGAATTGGCGACCATGCTGCCGCCGAGCAGCAAGCCCTCGTCGATGCCACTCTTGGGCCCGAACGATCAAACTACCCGGCCCCCGACGAACGCTCGAGACGGCCAACGGCCGCGCGCAAGAGCATTCTGGAGTAGAGCTTGTGGAAACCGAGCAGCGCGCGGGACGCGATGCCCATTCGAGACTTTGCGCTACGACCGTTCGCGACTGGCACGACAGCGGAGCCAAAGTACAAGCGAGTGCTGGCCGAGGCATTGGTTGCCGCTGGAACGAGCATCAGCCACGACCGCGTGCGGCCCTGGAAGTCAGACAGGAGCACCTGATCGGCCGCTCTCGCCTCGACCCTCCACGCTGCGAATGAGTTGATCGTTCCGCGGGCTACTTCGCGGGCTTCCAGATCCGTTGAAGGTTTTGCGATGAACCAGGCAAGGAGCGCCCGCTCGGCCTTGAACAAAGCGGTGGTGTAGAACGCCTCGACGTACTCCGCGTGGGTAACACTTCGCGCGATCTCGGTCACGTAACAGTCCGCGTAGGCGCCAGCGTGCTGGTACCTGCATAGGAGCGCATCGACCGGCAGCGCGCAGGCTTGGATGGTGGCCATGGCAGATACGTCGGTGCCAAGGACCCTAGCGCGGTGGTCCGCGACCTTCGACAGTGTTTCCCCGCCGGTCTCGACTCGCCCGGAATCCTTCTTTTTCGTTGGCGTCAGCAGATCCTGTGCGGTCGCGTCGGTGAGCCACTGTGCGAATACACCGCGACTCGCGGTTTGGTGGTCATGACCGGCGCCAGCGTGCCCGCAACAAGGACAGCGCTTCCGAAGAATAGCGCGACTGCGTTGCGAAGGATGCTCATGCTCGCGTTCAATTCTTCTCCTTGGACTGTTTCGGGGCCTGAGTTTCGAGCCAGGTGGCGGCCAGCCGCCGAGCGCCGGCGCAAGGTGGCATCGTCAGAACAGCCGCGATGGGTCAGTCGGATACAACGCCCTTGACCGCCCAAGCCAGCGCCGCGTAGGAGCGCGGCCCGTCGGGTTCTCCGTCGACGTACGCAAGTTTCACCGCCGTGCGCAGCCTGTCGAGCTCCTCGCCGTCCAGCGTGGCGACGTAATCGGCTCCCGGGCCATCCTTGCCTTCGTAGGGCGCCCAATAGTCATCGAATGACGCGAACTCCATCCTGATGGTCAACGTCGTGCCGACCACGTCATTGAGGCCCGCGGCCCGCCATGCATCGACAAGTTGGCCGGGCTGTGTCATCGGCCGCGTGTAGTTGCGCGCCCGACGGGCGCCTGCCTTGGGATCGAGCGCCGCTGCGGTATCGTAGAAAATTCGATTGGCGACAAAACCTCCGCGAACATCCCATACTGCCGCGCCGACCGTCGAGCCGGGCTTTGCAACACGCTGCATCTCTGCGATTGCCTGATGCGGACTCGGAACGAAGTGCAGCAGCAGCAATGCCAGGACTCGATCGAAGCTGCGATCGGGAAAATTCAACGCGCAGGCGTCTCCGACCTGAAAGTTGATCTTCGGATCAAGGTTGCTGTGGCGCGCGAAGTCGATGTAGTCCGGTGAGAGATCGACAGCGCACACCTCGGCGACGTCAACCCGTCGCGCCAGCACCGACGACAGGCATCCGGTGCCACAGCCTACATCGAGGACTCGCTCGCCACTGGAAGTGCCCACAAAGTCGAGGAATGGCTCGGCGAGTCGGCGACTCCAGCGGCCCATTACTTGCTCGTAGCCGGCACCGCTGGCGGCGACAAATGACGACGAGAGCGTCACGTGGCCCTTCGCAACATCAGAATCTCCCCGGTCTCGATCGGGTGACAGCTCAGGCCTCGGCGATTGCCGCTATGGTTACGCGCATTCCCGGGATCGAACCGGCAGCTTGGTCGACCGGAAACCACATGTGCCTGGCTATGGATGCTGAGGGTACCGGTGCATCGGTGGTGCGTAGAATCATTCGACTCATCGAAGGCTCCGACTCGCTGAAACCATGACCTGTTGGTGAGGCGAACTCGGTGGCCTAGCCATTTCGCGGCTATTTGAGCTTCTTGTCCTCACGCTTCGCGTCCTGCATCGCCTCGGGCTCGAGCTCTTCAGCGTAACGATTCAAGCGGATGAACACAGCCCAGCCGGCGAGCAACGCGCCGGTAGCTAGCAAGATGCTTGCCGCGTACATCAGGTTCGCCAGATCTTCGTGGACGGCTTTGAATGTCGCGACAAGTCCTTCGATGGCGATGGCAACGGTGATAACGACGAGGAATCTGGACAAGAATCGACGTACCCGAGTAGGCCCGCTGATGTGAGCACCGCGGACCACTTCTTCTTCGGCGATGGTCTGTGCTATTTGCAGGGCCACCACGGCTGCGGCAAGCAGGCCTACCGCCTCAATGATTACTTGACCCGTGGTGCGGTTCAGGCCCAAAGCGATTGCGACCCATGCTTCGCGCGCGGAGATCATGATGAGTACCAATGCGGCGCAGGCAAAGAGAACCGCAATGAGCCCATGAACAATCGCGAACAGGCGCAAGATGAGTTTCATCGTCGAATCGTGCCACAAATAACGAAGAGAGGCGCTGCGAGCGCGCTAAATCAATTGACGCATTTTCAACACGAGTGTTGCAGACATGAGACAGTCCGGTAGCGTGACCTACGGCTCTTTCATCAGCGCCGGTTCAGGCACCGTTCGGCTCACAATTGCGAGGGTGGTTGCCTGCGCGGCGCTCGTTCCCGCGTTTGTAGTTGCCGGTGAGACGCGCCATCAGCTGTTGCTGGTCTTCAAAAGCCAAGCCCTCCACGTCGGCGAGAAAGTCCAGGGCGACCTTGGCGCGCAAGAGGGTGACAACTCGCGCGTGGCGAACAATGCTCACCTCGCCACTGCTGGCCACCCGGAAGGAAAATGCGAGATCACCGTTTGCCGCGGGCATGGTCAATGCCTACCCAGGAGTCGCAACACTGTCGATCTCGATGTCGAACTCGCCGGGCCTCGCGGCACGATGGACCCGAATGAATGCCCACCGGTCGGACGGCTTGGAGTTCACTTTGTTTGGGCCTTGTTACGGCCGTTGCGTGCATTGAACTCTGCCAGGCCGGCCCAGGATGCCTTGCCTGTGAACCGATCAACGAGAATGGGATCTTTTGCCACCGTGTTGGCGTAACCGACCTTCAGCGGAAAGACCCAGTTGTCACCCTGAAGCGATGGTTCGGCGACAACGGCCTCCATGCCGATTTCGGTGGCGAAAAAGCGATTGGCGATGACCGTCGCGTCAGCCTTGGACAGACCTCCCGGCTTCGGCGCGTCCGCAGCCAGCGCTCTTGGCGCAAGAAGGCATGAAGCACCCGCAACAAGCCAATGGTTGAAGCCACGACGGTGCATACAGATGAGCCCTGACGTTGGAGAAGGTCTCACGGACCTAACGATAGCGAGTTGGCAGCGCGCACTAGCAAGCCCTCTCTTGCGAGCGTGCCGAGCAACCACGCATGCGAGCGCATAAAAACGTAGTCAGCCCCCACGTTGCCGGCCTCACGCGCCATCAGGACCGCGCAAAAGATGATCAGCAATGCCCTGCGGCACGGCTACGGTCCGACCCGCGGTGCTTTCAACACACCCGAATTCTGCAGCAGCTCGACCTTCGACCGCAGCCCGTCGACATATTTCTGGACTTCGACCTCATACGGCTTGCCAAGCGCCACGAGTTCTCCAATGAGCCGCATCGTTGCCTGCACAATCTGCAACGCGTTTTCGTAGCGGAAGTAGGCGAACCGCCACTCGACAGCGGCGCCAAGTTCGGGATGAAACACGGAGGCGCCGCTCTTTTGGGAAGGATCGATGGCCAAGTCGTGGAATCTCAGAATTTCGCCCACGCACTGGCGCACGCCACTCGCATTCTTCTGGCTCAGCGCAAAGGCTCTGCGCAGGACATCCGAAATCTGGAAGTAGCGCGGCGTGCCGTGTCTTTGCCAGTCGTCGTGCACCGATTGCGGCAGCTGGACTTTGGACTGGATGGCGGCGCCGAAGGCGTGGACCGCGGTACCGCACGCGACTATCGCCTGCAAGGACGCCTGATATTCCCACTCCAGCGTCCCAATGTCCGCGAATCCGTCTTCGCGGCTGCCTTCGGCAACGCGCGACATCTGCGCAGCGCCCGCGTCGGATAAATGACGGGTAGCAAGCTCGAGCCAGGTGGGGCAGACATCGAAGCGTGGAGCGCCTGCAAGGCTGCTCCCGCGCGCCTCGTCGCTGCCCAGCGGAGGCAACGGAGTCTCGCCTCCAGTTTCACGGTAGTTGAATGCAACATCCATTGTCTTGCCTCTAGCGGTTGGAGCCTATCGAAACACACCAACAGTGGCGCACGGCCGGCCGGTGCCGGCCCATGGGCGCACGGCCGGTCGACAGCTCAGGCCGCCCGACGGTACGCCATCCATTCGTGCTCACGCATCAGAAATTTAAGATTGGAGATTCACGAATTGTTGCTGCTTGCCGGGAGCGACGGTGAAGACGTTGATGAAGCGTGAGTAGCTTCTGACCCTTGTCGATGATTGACATATTGTGCATCCATTTGAGCGGTAGGTGCATTCCGAGGTGACCGCCGCCGGGAGGACTGCGGGACGCCGGCCACTCCGTGGCCGCCCAGGGCGGCGTCGCCTCAGGCTAGTGCATCGAATGCAGCCCGATCACGTTGCCGTCAGGGTCGATCACCAGCGCGATGGCGCCGTACTGGCCGATCGAAAACTTGCTCTTCATGACCCTCCCACCGTTGGGCACCACCCGCTTTTCCTCCACCGCGCAGTCCTCGCAGGAAAAATAGACGATCGTGCCATTGCCGCTTGGCTGTTCACCCTGCATTTTCGTCAGCGCCCCGGACGAGCCCATGCTGTCTTCCTTGGACGGGAACGCCCACATTTCGAGCATGTCTTCAGCTGGGCTCTCGAGCTTTCTCAATTCGACGCCCAGAACGCCCTGATAGAACGCCTTGGCGCGCTTCATGTCGCGCACATAGATCTCGAACCAGACAACCGGATTGCCGTGCATGACATCGCTCCTTTCAGCCCAAGGTTGATTGGATGGTTGTTTCAGTTAGTCCGGCGGGACCTCGGCGAGCCGGCACTCACACGTCGGCTTCCGATTCATCGCGCCTTGCGAACAGGGTCATTGCGATCGGGATGGTCGACAGCGCGCCGATCGCGAGCAGCGTCCAGCCCAGCGTGCGCCGGGTTTCCGGCCGCAGGAACTCGCTGACCAGCAACCCGGCACCGGCACCGGCCATGCCGCGCGTCGCGGCGACGATCGCCATCTCGGGCAGCGCAATGTTGTATCGCCTCATGAGAATCCTTTGCATGTCAGATTTACAATCCCGTCATGGCTTCCGCACAAAATCCACGCAATCCGACGGGCAAAAAGCACAAATCCAATAAAGCATGGTTGCAGCAGCACGTTTCGGACCACTTTGTGACCGAAGCCCGCCGGCTGGGATTTCGCTCACGCGCGGCATTCAAGCTGATGGAGCTGGCCGAGAAGGACAAATTGCTGCGCCCCGGAATGACCGTGGTGGACCTCGGCGCCGCCCCCGGCAGCTGGTGCCAGGTCCTGCGCCAGCGCCTGGGCCCGACCGGACGCATCGTGGCAATCGATGTGTTGCCGATGGACAGCCTGGACGGCGTCGCGTTCGTCCAGGCCGATTTCCGCGAAGAAGCGGGCATGCAGGCGCTGGCCGGCGCGCTTGCCGGCCGCAAAGCGGACCTTGTGGTGTCCGACCTCGCCCCAAACCTTAGTGGAGTTGCGTCCGCGGACCAGGCCCGCAGCGTATATCTGGGTGATCTGGCGGTCGAATTTGCGGCTCACTGGTTGAAACCAGGCGGCGATTTGGTGGTCAAGGCCTATCAGGGCGAGGGTTTTCAGGAGTTTCAGCGCACCATGCAGGCTCATTTCGACAAAGTTTACGTGCGCAAGCCCAAAGCCTCGCGGGACAAGAGCCGGGAAGTGTTTTTGGTGGGGAAAGGCCATGTCGCCACATAGCGACAGATCGGGCATGGCGCAGGGTGGTGCTAAGGCATAGAATCGCAGTCTGTCGGCCTAAATCCGGGGTCACTGAGGAACGACGTTGAACAATCTGGTTAAGAACATCGGCATCTGGCTGGTCATAGGCCTCGTGGTGCTAACCGTGGTCAAGCAGTTCGATGCGCGGCAGACCACCCGCGAGGCGGTCTCGTATTCCGATTTCATGGATCAGGCCAAGCAGGGTCGTGTCGAATCGGCCAGCATCGAAGGCCGCACCATCAAATGGGTCGGCACCGACAAGAAGCAGAACATGACCTACAGCCCCGGCGACCTGTGGATGGTCGGCGACCTGATCAAGGATGGCGTCAAGGTCCAGGCCAAGCCCGAGGAAGAGCAGAGCTTCCTGGCGCAGGTCTTTATTTCGTGGTTCCCGATGCTGCTCCTGATCGGCGTGTGGATCTTCTTCATGCGCCAGATGCAGGGCGGCGGCAGGGGCGGCGCGTTCTCGTTCGGCAAGAGCAAGGCGCGCATGCTCGACGAGGCCAACAAC
>JBDTLK010000045.1:0-21874 GCA_039934835.1 Edaphobacterium sp. (SeqCode)
GTCACCGGCCAAGATAATTGTCGTCGACCGGCCAAGATAATTGTCGCCGACCACCACGTTCGTTCGCATGTCAACCTTCTATCGACAATCTTGCTGGCGGATGGGTCTCATCCATGTGCTCATTCTACAGTCCCATGAAATCCGATGCGGACGCAGAGCGCTGTGATTGTGGCGATAGAGAGCGCTTTGGCGAGGCGGATGCCAGCGCGCGTAGTGCCAATCCCTTCGCGAGCAGAGCGCGCGACACGACGCCGAGCGTTACATCATGGTTCGCGAGGTACACGACGAAGCCGTCGAAACCTCCCGCGATCGTCGAGCACTACGGACACCTTGCCCTGTGGTCGGCCCCAAATTTCGGCTTCGGCGACGAGCCAGCGAGCGCGGGCCGGAACCTCAGGAGGGCCAACACCGCCGAGGGCGCGTCGCGGGCTCGGGTGTTCCCGACTTGAGCCATCGCGGCCGGAACATAAGCTTCGACTGCCAACGGTCAGTGCGAAAGAACGACTAGCGCGCGTCGGTCGACGTTCCGGAGTCGATGGCTGTTCATTGCACTGGACAAGGCGCGCCAGCGTCGATCCATGTCTTGAACGCGGCGACAGTCTCGGCACGGCTCACTGGAGGCAGGGTTCGATGGCCGCCCGGGTTCCAGCCCCAAGCGACGAGCTTGTCGTCGCGCACATGCGCGAACATCGCCTGCAGATCCTTGCCGCCTGTAGCCTGCTTGTTCTTGATCGTTTCGCAAAGCTGACGCGGCGTCAGTCCGATGAAAACCATCTTCATTTCAGGCGCAGGGAGATGCCAGTTCGGCGCCCCAGGAGGAACGTTGTCGCCATAGATGGCTGGCAGGTTCTGATCGTGATGGCAACTCGTGCATTCCATTGCAGTCGCACCACGTCCATCCGGGCCGCGCTTGACGAACTGGGCATGGGTAAGGCCTTGATCGTGTTGCAATGGCGCGTCACCGGGGATATGACAATTCTGGCATCGTGGATGCTGGAACACCGAGCGAACCACTTCGAACGCGCGCAACGAGTCGCTCGCCGCCGGCTGGGCGACGGCGAGGTCGGTGCAACTCATCAAGCTCATCAACACGATCGCTGTGCAGGATTTCGTCAGCATCGTTCGAGCATGCAAATTGTGTTGGTTCATACGGCCTCCGCGCAGATTTGCAACCTCACACTACAACATTTTTTCAGTGCTAGCGCGCGTCGTCAACCAGAAGACAATACCGATACGCGTGTAAGCGGTGGTCCCACGGCGCGTGCCTGACGCGTCGACCGCCGCAAGGTAACGGATTTCTTGGCACGCATGCGCTTGCTAAGACTGTGGGATTTTCTTCGTTGACTGGCTTGACAAGCTGGTTTCATTGGTAAATACTATACCCAATGGTTAACTATTATGGTGGCAACCTCGATGCAACATTCCGCGCCCTCGCGGACCCTACTCGACGCGGAGTGCTGATGGCATTGCAGTCAGGCAGCCGGCCAGTTAGTGACCTTGCGGCGCAGTCGACAATGTCGTTGCCAGGTTTCATGAAGCACCTGCGTGCACTGGAGGACGCCGGCCTCCTGCGCCGTAAAAAGACCGGCCGGGTCGTGACCTGCACGCTCAACGCCGAACCCATGCGAGACGCCGTCGGCTGGCTGGCCGCTTACGAAGCATTCTGGAGCAACCGGCTGGATGCGCTGGAGCGATATCTGTATCACGAAGAGGAGACCAAGCAATGGCCGAGATCGCACAAAAACCCTCACTCCGCATCGTCCGTATCTTCAGCGCCTCGCCGGAAACGGTCTGGCACGCGTGTACCGATCCGCAAGCGCTGAAGCAATGGATGGGACCCAGCGATGCGTACTCTGTGCCGATAGCGGAGGCGGATGTGCGCGTCGGCGGCCGCTACCACATTGTGATGAAGGCGTTCGACGGCGAAGAGCACGACGTGAGCGGCGTCTACCAGGAAGTCGTTCCGAATCGCAAACTCGTTTATAGCTGGGCGTGGAAAAGCGCGCCGGAGCGCGTGTCGAGGGTGACGTTCCAACTGCGCGCTGCGGGTGACGGCACCGAACTGACCGTCCTGCACGAGGAGTTTGCCGACGCTGATGCACGCGAGCGACACAATCAGGGTTGGACCGGATGCCTCGGACGACTCGAGCGTTTGCTTGGCTCACCGAAAGTAGCTGGCAAGTAAGTGTCATCGACCGCGTATTCACGCCAACTGTATTCGAAACCGCCCAAGGAGGCGCCATGAAGCTCTACGGTTTCCCCCCGTCGCCCAACACGCGCAAGGTCCAGGCGGTTGCGGCACACCTTGGCACGCCGCTCGAATTCGAGTTCGTCGACCTCACCAAAGGCATGTCGCGAACGCCCGGCTTTCTGGCGATCAATCCGGGTGGCCGCACTCCGGTACTCGTCGACGGAGATTTCAAGTTGTGGGAATCCAATGCGATCATGCAATACCTCGCCAGCAAGCAAGCAACCAGTTTGTGGCCTGACGATGGGGGCATTCGGGCGGACATCAGCCGTTGGCAATACTGGCAGACTGCACACTGGAACGAGGGTTGCGCTGGCTTTCTATGGGAAAACCTGGTCAAGGGCGCTCTCGGTATGGGCGAGACCGATGACGCGGCATTGAAAAAAGCGGAGACCGCATTTCATCGCGACGCTGCCGTACTCGATGCCCATCTTGGCAAGCAGCAATACCTGGTCAACGGCGCACTGACGCTCGCCGACTTTTCCATAGCTTCGTACCTTCACTATGCCGTGGCGGCAAGGCTGCCTTGGGAGCCCTACAAGAACATCCAGTCCTGGTACTTGCGCATCGAGGCATTGCCCGCGTGGCAACAGACTAAGCCGCAGATGTAGCAGCTGCACTGTCGATCCTCGATGTCCCCGTGCGGGCACTCCGTCGCCCGGCGCGCGCATACAATACCGCTTGGGCGTAGCGAATGCGAGCCATCGGCTCGGCGCCCATACGGAGCTCATCGACCATGTTGACCGTCCATCCTCCGTCCGCGCACGGGGACGCCGCGCTCAATGCCGGGCCAATCTCCTGGATCGACCTCTTGCAACCTACCGACGACGAGATCAAGGTCGTCGAAGGCAGATACGGTTTACAACTGCCTTCGCGCGCGGAGCTCAGCGAAGTTGAATTGTCGAGTCGAGTGTCCGAAGAAAGGGGCGTGCTGTACTCAACATGCCCACCGTCACCACCATGAGCGAGATCGCGCACGTGCCGTCACCGGCTGGATTTGTACTGTCGAAGGATATCCTGGTGACGATTCGCTACACCGAATTGCGAGCGTTCGACCTGGCCGCCAGGAAATTCGCCAAGGACGGCAGGTACCCATCTGCCGTCGACACCTTCGCGACCATCGTCGACGACATAGTCGACCTGAGCGCCGATTTGCTGGAAGGCGCTGCCACCGAGCTGGAGGCCGTATCCAGGTCCATCTTCTCAACGTCGGGCAAAGCAGGCAGCAACGAGTCACGGACCAACGCCGAACATCGCGCCATCCTCGTTCGCGTCGGCAATGCTGGCGAACATTTATCGCGAATTCGGGACAGCATCCTGAGCCTGCAAAGGATCGTCACTTATGTCGCCGGATCCGAGCTCAATTGGATCCCGCACGAGATCAAGGCCCGCCTCGCGACGCCAAGAACCGACCTTTCTTCGTTGAATGACTACCAGACTTACCTTGCAGACAAGGTGCAATTCCTGCTCGATGCCGTACTTGGCTTCATAAACATCAAGCAAAACGATATTTTCCAGATGCTGACGGTCATTTCCGTAGTGGGAATCCCACCGACTCTCGTCGCCAGCATCTACGGAATGAATTTCCGAAACATGCCTGAATTGAATTGGGCGTGGGGTTACCAGTGGGGGCTCGCGATGATTCTCGTCAGCGCGATCGTCCCGATCGTGTGGTTCAAGTGGCGAAAGTGGGTATAGACGATCCGCGGCCCGATGCAATATTAGCGGAGCCCACACTCGCAGCGCTGGTTCGCAAACGCACCGGTGTTCCCTGGTCGCGCGCGCGGCGCCTGTGCGAAGAAGGCCGCGTTACGGTGAATGGCGAGCGTTGCCTGGACCCCGCATCGCGTATCGCTGCCGACGCGGTGGTTGTCGTCGATGCACAGTCACCCAGGCTCCGTACCGGTCCGCTTGACGCAAGCGCGATCGTGTTCGCCGACCGTGACATCGTCATCGTCGACAAGCCCGTCGGCATGCTCAGCGTCGCCGACGAGCCTGGGAACAAGGACACGCTGGCTGATCATCTTCGCACCATACTGCGAACCAAGGGCAGCCGTGGTGCGGATGCAAGGCTCGGCGTGGTGCACCGTCTGGACAAGGACACGAGCGGCCTCATGGTGTTTGCGCGGACAGCGGAAGCGAAACGCGTGCTTGCAGCACGGTTTCGCGCGCATGACATCGAGCGCGTCTATCACGCCATCGCGCACGGCGCAGTCACTGCAAAGCGCGTCGAGACGTTGCTAATCCTCGATCGCGGCGACGGGATACGCGGTTCGTACGGACACTTTCGACGTCCCAGCGGTGTCACACCACCCGAGGCGAAACGGTCAGTGACCCATGTCCGACCGATCGCCACGTTGGTGGGCGCCACGCTGGTCGAATGTCGTCTCGAAACCGGCCGCCAGCACCAGATTCGCATCCACCTCGCGGAACTCGGCCATCCGCTGATCGGCGAACGCGTTTATATCCGCGACCATGTCGGGATGAGGATCGACTCCTCGCGGCCGATGCTGCATGCGCGCAACCTTGGCTTCGCGCATCCGCGCACCGCCGAGCACCTGTCCTTTCAGCGCGAGCCGCCCCCTGATTTCCAGGCAATGCTCGAAGCACTTCGGCCGATTCGGGCGTGACGCTCCTGGCTAGGTATCGACAACCCGCGCTTCCGGGTGCGCTTTCAGATACTCACGCAGCTGCGAGTCGAGCGCGTCCCAGCCAATCTCCGAGGCGATCCTGCGATACATCCAGTTGACCGCCGGATTTCGGTGTTCGCAGTAGTTCCAAAGCGGAATCAGGGTGTGTCCGAGGTCCAGCTTGGCCATGTACCCGGTTTGACCGGACTGCATCACGCCGGCCTGCGTGGTGCACGCCCAATCGTACGCGACTGCAAAAAGCCGAAAATACAGGAATGCACCGGCACCGGCCGTGTAGTCGATTCCAATGAATTGATTGATCACGCGCTCGCCGAGATCGAACATGAGCATGAACGCAAGCATTTTTTTGGTCGCGGCATCGCGCAGAACGATGAAAGTAGATTCGTCGCACGCCGCTATTGTCCGAAAGAATTCCGGCGTCAATCGCTCGAATGCGATCTTGCCGCGCGCGGCGGTCTGCATGAACAACGCGAAGATCTCGTCGAGTTCCGCCGACCCCGGCTGCCCGACAATGGTTGTTGCCACCGCGATTGTCCTGGCTCCACGCCGGAGCTTGTCGTTTATTTTCCAGCGGCGATCGGCGCGCACGGTCGCCAGGAACGCCGCGTAACCGCCACGAACCAGCGGAATGGCCGTGCCCGGATACGAAACCGTTCGAAATACGCGACCGTTACGCGCCAGTTCGTCGAGCGCCACGCGCTCTGACGCGGGAAAATCCTTCCATACCAGCATTGGCGCTTTCAGCGCACGGGCTTTGGCGCGCAATGCGTCATGGACGAATGGTGCGAGTCTCGACAACGCGTGGCCCGGAAGCAAACCGACCTGTCCCTCTTCTCCAGCCACGTTACCGACGAACAAGGTTCGCAGATAGCCGATCCTGCGCAACGGTCCGCGCGCCAGCGCCGTCAACCCACGCGCAATTCCTGGCGGCAGGACGATTTCCAACGGCAGGTCGAACAGGAACGCAGGCACAATCCCGATTGCCACGCCGTCCTGCTCCAAGAGCCCGAACTGGAATTTGAACTGACCGGCAACGGTTCCTGCTTCGATCGCGCGCAACCAGAACAGACCCTCGCCTGGCGGACTGAAACAGGCACGCCAAAGGCCCTCAGGGATGTCGCTGGCCCGATCATGCCAGCTAAGGTCGAGCCGCGTCGCCATGGTCAAACGGCTTTCCGGGGCGCGGCGCTTATTGCTCTAGCGATTTGATCGGCGCAATAACGCGACGCCAACAACGATCACCACAATGCCCGCATATTGGACCGCATTGATTGATTCGCCGAACACCAGCTGCGATCCTCCAATGACGCCTACATAGGTCAATGCCGTTGCCGGAAATGCGAGATTCAGTTGCGAGCGACGCAGGATCAACATCCAGATCGGGAAAGTCAGCGTCAGGCACAGCGCCGCAATCCAGAATGCCCCCGACTGTGCAATCATATGCAGCCATCGCCAGGACAACTCCGGAGAATCAAGGGTCTGTGCCGCAACCTTGAATAGCAACTGGGCCGTGGTGTCGAATCCGATCAATGCGGCCCAAAGCAGGATGCCACTGATGCGCGCGTGCGTCAGGCCAAAGTTGTTGTCCAACGGCATGCGTTGCGCCTCCCCGATCGCGCGTTGACGAACACTTCTGTCAAAGTCATGTGGCTCACTACCGCCCTCGTCATTGTTGCCGCAATCAGCCTCGAAGTGCTTGGACAGCTTAGTTTCAAGCAGGGCACATCGTCGGTATCGCAAGAATCCGCGACTCAGAACGCCGGCGAATATCTACTGCGGGTCGTCGGCGATCCGTGGGTTCGGATCGGCATTCTCGCCTACCTTGTCGAAATGCTGTTTGCCGTTGCCGCCCTTTCGCTCGCGCCCCTAAGCGTGGTATTTCCGTTGCTAAGCCTTAGTTATTGCGGCGTCGCGGTCGCCAGCAGCCTGTTTCTCGGGGAAAAACTCGAGCGTCGAACGCAGGTGGGGATCGTCTTGATAACGCTAGGCGCAGCTATGGTTGCATGGTCGTCCGCACACTGACGCCGCTGGGCGTCGAACCTCACAATTAGCTGCGCGCGCGCGTCAGCGCTCGGACCGCGTCCACACCCGGGGCCGGACGACCTTGGTCGCCAGGCCGACACGCTCGAGCAACTGCACCGTTCGCCACGTGACGTCTACTTCCCACCACTGGTGGCCGTGCGCGGCGGCCATCGGGTCCGCGTGGTGGTTGTTGTGCCATCCCTCGCCGTTGCTGATCCAGCCGACCAACCAGTTGTTGCGGCTGTTGTCGCCGGTCTCATAGGTCCGGTAGCCCCAGCGGTGCGCGAGAGAGTTCACGGTCCAGGTGATGTGCCAGACGAAAACCGTCCGCACGATCACGCCCCACAGCCAAACGCTCAGTCCGAATTGCACCGCGGACGCGATGCTCCCCGACATTACCCAGCCCGCAGCCGCGCCACCGGCGAAGTAGACCAACCATTGCGTCAGGTTGATCCAGAGCAGCCATAGATCGTTTTCTTCGAGCGCACGATAGTAGGGATCCTTGAGAATGTCGCGCACATAGCGCTCGTACTCGGTCATGTCGGAAGTGTCGCGGTTCTGCACGAAGACCCAGCCGACGTGTCCCCACAGCAACGTCACCAGAGGACTGTGCGGGTCGCGTTGCCGGTCCGCGTGCTGGTGGTGCAGACGATGTATCGCGATCCAGCGCGCGGGCGTGTCCTGCAGGCAGCACACGCCGAGGGTGACAAAGGTTCGCTCCAGCCATTTGGGTACGCTCAGACCTCTATGGGTCAATATTCGGTGATAGCAGAGATTGATGCCCAGCGTGCCATAGAAGTAAAGACCGAGCGCCGCGAGCACTACGCCCGTCCATGAAAAAAACCAGGGTAGCAAGGCCAGAAGCGCCAGCGCATGATAGACAGTGAGGCCGATCCTGGCGGGCCAGTCCCAGGCGTTGCCTTCCACGCCGACCGGCAAGGACAGCACACCGCTGCCTGGTACTCCGCCCGCCAGCGGCGCGCGCGGAGGTCTGGTGTCGGGGCTTGCATCGTGCTGCGAACTACTGCTCATGATCGAACTGCGACGGATGGGAGCAACAGCTACTGCGCGCCCAGCTGCGCTTTCGCACGCGCAACCACAAGGTCGAGCGCCACTGCCGCGAGATCCATCTCATCGGTCGTTATCTCAAGCGAAGGTGCAAGCGTGATGACGTTCTTGTAGTAGCCGCCGATGTCCAGAACGAGGCCCATCGTCGTGCCGCGGATCTGCAGGTTGCCGTCAAGCCCGATCTGAAACATTCGATCTGCCAAGTCGCGCCACGGCGCGGTACCGCCGGGACGGCACATTTCCATCCGCAGTGCGAGGCCCAATCCGTCGACATCGCCAATCTCCGGATGCTTCTTGCGCAGCCCCCTGAGCTTGGCAAGAAAATACGCGCCCTTCTCCATTACCCGCGATTCGTAAGCACCGCCGGTGAGAATTTTCATCACCGCCAGGCCGGCCGCGGTCCCCAGGGTGTTCGACGCGAACGTGGAGTGCGTCGAACCCGGTCCGAATTTAGCGGGCGAGATGAGTTCCTCGCGTGCCCAGATCCCCGAGATCGGGTTCATCCCGTTGGTAAGTGCCTTGCCGAAAACAATGATGTCGGGCTCGGCATCGAAGTGCTCCATCGCCCACATTTTTCCGGTGCGGTAGAACCCCATCTGAATCTCGTCGTCGACCAGCAAAATGCCGTGGTCGCGACAAATCTTCGCCAGGCGCTTGAAATATCCACGCGGCGGGATGACGTAACCGCCGGTACCCTGCACCGCTTCGACAAAAAATGCGCCGAACTCGGAATGGCCGGTCTTGGGGTTCCACGCACCGGTGTATTCGTGATCGAACAATCGCTCCACGGTATCGATGCAGTCGTTCTCCGTCTTGGCACCGTCACCGGGATACTTCGAGCGGAAGGTATAGGGAAATGGCAGAAACTCGGCCCGGTCCGCGAATTCGCCGAACCGTTCCCGGTAGCGATATGAAGAGGTGATCGCCGACGCGCCGAGTGTGCGTCCGTGGTAGCCGCCCTGGAACGCCAGCATATGCTGGCGGCCGGTAGTCTGGCGCACCAGTTTCAGGGCGTCCTCGATCGCCTGCGCGCCCCCGACATTGAAATGGACCCTTCCGCGCATCCCGAACCCGCGCTGGACGCTGTCGCAGATCATCTCGGCCAGTTCAATCTTTTCCCGGTGCAGGTACTGGCAGGCAAGCTGCGGCAGCCGGTCGATTTGGGCATGCAGCGCGGTGGCTACCTGCTTGTTCGCGTAGCCGAGATTGACCGCCGAATACCACATCTGCAGGTCCAGATACGGAGTGCCGTGCAGGTCGTAAAGGTAGCTCCCTTCGCAGCTCTCGAAGATCTTTGGCACTTCGGCGTAATGGACGGTGTCCCCGTATGAGCACACCCGGCTTTCCAGCTCGAGCAGGGCGCGCTCGGTCAGGGAAGTGTCAGGCAGGTCGGCTTTGGCGGAAAACACAGCGCGGTCGCTAAAGGAGGACTTTGGAATAATGAACGCAGACGGTACCATACGCCGTCTTTACACGCGCTTACGGCGCCTGCACAAGGGGATTGAGACTTGGCAATAGAGTGGGCGTGGCTCCGGGGCCGCGAATCCCGGGGCGCGCACGTCGAGGACGTTTGTCCTCCGCCTGGCGCAAACGCGCTTGTCCTGCTGTTGCATGGTCTGACCGGCAGTCCGACCGAACTGGGCTATGTTGCACGCCGCGTTCGCCTCGCCGGTGAATCCTCTGTGTGGTGCCCACGCCTGGTAAATCACGGCGAACCCCTCAATATTCTTGCTGGTACCCGTTCCCGACAGCTTCATGAAAGCGCGCGAACTTATTTCCTGATGGCGCAGAAGGCCGCCGAGGATGCCGGCGTGCCGCTGGTGGTTGGAGGGTTATCGCTGGGCGCCGTGCTTGCACTGCTGCTCGCTGCCGAATTTCCAGCCTCCGTCGCCGGGCTGATCTGTCTCGCACCGACGCTCTTCTACGATGGATGGAACGTTCCCTGGCTGCATCGCATGCTTCCCGTCGTCGACTACACGCCGCTGAAGTACTTTACGTACTTCCGTGAGGAATCCCCGTACGGTCTCAAGGACGAGTCGCTACGCGACCGAGTCGCGCGAGCGTATCAAGGCGTGTCGTTGCACGACAACGACGACTTTGGACAGCATGGGTATGCGCACTTCCCCATTCGCCTGCTTTGCGAGAGTCGCCACCTTATCGCGCGCTGCCTAAGCGCGTTGCATCACGTAAAGGCGCCGTTGCTTATCGTGCAGGCGAAGCATGACGATGCGACCAGCCCGCGCAATTCGCGCCACATCTACGAGAACGTCGCCTCGACCCAGAAAGAAATGATACTCCTCGACAATTCGTTTCACATGGTCACTGCCGACCTTGAGCGCGATCGCGTCGCATCGGCCATGACTCAATTCTGTCAACGCGTGGCCGGCCACCCGGACGTTGGACTGCAGGCGCATGCGCACGCGGGCTGACGCCGAGCCGGTCGCATCGCGGCCCGCGCTTTTTTTCGATTTCGACAACACGATCACGCTGGGCGATGTACTGGATCACGTGATCGAGCGATTCTCAACCACTGATGACTGGAGACGGTGGGAGGATGCCTGGTCGCGCGGCGAAATCTCGACGCAGCAATGCCTGGAGCGGCAAATTGCCGGCCTCGACGCATCCCAGGCCCAGCTCGTCGAATTCGTTGCCGACTTTCCGATCGATCCGAACTTCGAAACCATCGTTCGCTGGGCCGCCAGCGAACAGATCGAGCTCATAGTCGTCAGCGACAACTTTTCCTGCCTTGTGCGCGAGATTCTCTCCAACGCGGCATTTGCGGAACTGCCGCTGTTTACGAACGAGTTGACGTTTTCGGGCAATCGCCCAATGGCGCATTTCCCCTACGCGAGTCGCGACTGCGCGCGCTGCGCAAATTGCAAGGTTACGCATTTCAAGCGATTCTCCGGACGCCGCACGATTTATGTCGGCGATGGGCTGTCGGATGTTTGTCCGGCGCTCGCGGCAGACCTGGTCTTTGCGAAGGATTCGCTGGCGGACTATCTTGGAGCTCGCGGCGTCGCCTTTCAACCCTTCGTGTCGCTGGGCACCGTTGCCGACTTTCTCATCGGCGGGCAGGCCACGGCCGCCGCGTCGCGCCACAAATCGCGGCGGATGCACTCGGGCGTAGCCGCCCCGGCGCTCGCCGAGGGGCTGTCGGGAGACTCGTGACGCTGCTCTCGGCGCGCAGCTTCGTCGCAAGCGTCGCGTGCGCCTTCGCTCTCGGGATGAACGGCTTGGCGCTGGCCGATGAACATCCCGAATGGGATTTGCAGTTCGGCGCCGGCGTTGCGACCCTGCCGGAGTACAGCGGCGCCAGCGCATCCAGTGCGCGGTTGCGAGTGTGGGCGGACGGTTCCTACCGCACCGCCAACCTGGGTACATTCTCCATCGACAGCGGCTCTCTGACCATCGATCCCGAACTGCGCTGGGACTTCGTGGACAGGCGCGACCTTGGCTTTGGCGTACTGCTCGGGTATCGATCCGGGCGCGGGGACAGCAAGCCGAGCTTTGGCAGCGCAAACAATGGCAGCGCGCGACTCATCGGACTGCCGAACATCAGCGGCGCAGTCGATGTTGGTGTCGTCGGGCACGTGGCGGTGTTCAATGTCCCACTGTTTGCGCAAATCCGCTCGGCGGTGAGCGGCCCGCAGGGCACGCTTGTAAATATCGGCGTGTATCTGCCACTGCCCCTCAATGCCGCGTTCGAACTCACTGTGCTGCCCACGTTGACATGGGCCAATGGACGCGAGATGCGTGCGTTTTACGGCGTCACCGCGGAGCAATCGGCAACTAGCGAGTTCGCCGCGTACAACCCGTCTGCCGGCTGGGAGAACGCGGCGCTGGAAGTCGCGGGCGACTGGAAGATTGGCAGCGGCTGGCATCTGCTCGCTTCGGTTGCGTACCAGCGCCTGCTCTCTAACGCCGCCGCGAGCCCGCTGGTCCAGACCAGGAACCAGCCGAGCGCGTTTGCCGGAGTGGCGTGGAATTTCTGACCCCGCGACAATCCGTGGGCGTCACGCGCCATCGGCGCGAAAGTCGTATTCACGTCCGCCCCAGCTCGTAGGCTTGCGCGAACGCAGGTCGCTGGCCGCCTCGTCGAGCAGGCGCGCCGTCAGCCATGCACCGACAATGTGCAGCGGCGCAATCCATGCGGGCGCACGTGCGACCATGGTGAGCCGCACCAGCGGCCCCGCCCACATCAGCAGCGCCAGCAGACTCATCCCCAGCAGTGTCCATCCGATTCGGCCATCACGCGCGATGAGCAGCGCTCCGCAAGCGCCCGCTGCGAATGTCCACGCGGGAAATATCGCGCCCAGCCATCGGACGCGCCACGCTGAAAGCGACAACGTCCTGATACTGCGGTCGGCGGCCTCGATGTAGATGCGTTTCCAGCCGCGGCGGAACTGCGGCCAGTCCGCGTACATTCGACAATGAAACAGGCCCGCAGCGACGAACACCCCGGCGATGAGTCGTTTCGCTTCAACGAGCCTTGCAAGCGCGAGGTCCTCGAGGAGCGCACCCTTGACCGCGACGTGCCCTCCCACCGAATCGTATGCACTCCGCTTGAACAGCATGAACTGTCCGTTGGCGAATGCCTGCCGGTCCTCGAGCGCGTTGGCTTCGGTCAGCGGGTATTGCTGCATGAGCTCGAAGGCGGCCGCGAGCTGCACGACCCGTTCGAACCACGTATCGTAGGTCAGCGTGCTGAGCAGACTCAAAAAATCGAGGTTACGGTGACGCAAAAGCGCTAGAGCCGCGGCAACGCACCCCGGCGAGAAAAGCGTATCCGCGTCGGCGAAGAGCAGGAATTTGGCATTCGCAGCGGCGCGCGAGCGAATGACCGCGGTGTGCACTGCATGAACCTTGCCGCTCCAGTCCGGGGGACACGCACCGATTTCGAAAACTTCGAATCGCGCGTCGCCGGCGATCTCGGCGCGAGCGCGCAAAGCCGTATCGTCGGTGCAGCGGTCCAATGCCAGAACAACGTTCAGTTCCGGATACGTTTCGCTGCGCAACGACCGGACGATGCCGGCGATCACGCGCGCCTCGTTGTGCGCCGGCACGACGACGCAGACGCTACCGGTCGGTGGACGGATCGCCGCGAGCTTCTGTCCAAGCCGCAGAGTAGGAATGACCCAAAGCGAATGCTCGACCCGGACCCAGATGGACCCCCACCACAGGAAGGTGGCCACCGGACCGACACTCACCATCCATACGACGGTCGTCAGTAGCCAATGCGGAATCGTCACTGCCGGCACTCCGATGGGTATCACATTCTGCTGCGGAGCTTACATGATGCATCGCATTGCCGCAGCCGTCGCAGGCCACTCTCGCGCACTGCGACAGACACCGTGCTCGCCACATCGAAGCGATACGGCTGACGACTTCGCTGGCTTCGCCGACAATTTCGCAGAACGTGAGCGCGGCACACGGCCTGAGTCAATCAGCGCAGCTTCTGCCAGAGAAAGGTGTAAACCAGCGCGTTCATGTGCGCTTGCTGCCGGTTGTCGGCCGCCCCGCCGTGACCGCCTTCGATATTCTCGTAGTACAAGATATCCTGCCCGTCATCGAGCATCCGGGCGGCCATTTTGCGCGCGTGCCCCGGGTGAACGCGATCGTCGCGCGTTGAGGTGATGAAAAGGGTGGGCGGATATCGTAGGTCGTGCTTCAGGTTGTGGTACGGCGAGAACGTGCGGATGAATGTCCACTCGTTTGGCTCGTCAGGGTTGCCGAACTCCGCCATCCAGCTCGCGCCAGCAAGCAGGCGGTGGTAGCGCCGCATATCGAGCAACGGAACCTGGCACACGATCGCGCCGAAGACGTCGGGACGCATCGTGAGCATGTTGCCCATCAGCAAACCACCGTTGCTGCCGCCCTGGATCCCGAGGTGGGCTGGCGACGTGATCTTGCGGTGCACGAGGTCGGTGGCTACGGCGATGAAATCTTCGTAGGCCCTGGGGCGGTTCGCCTTGAGCGCGGACTTGTGCCAGGCGGGCCCGAACTCGCCGCCGCCGCGGATGTTGGCGACAACATAGACGCCGCCCTTCTCGAGCCAGGCTGCCCCCAGGGCGCCGCTGTAGGCGGGAACCAACGGAATCTCGAAGCCGCCGTATCCATAGAGGAGCGTACGCCGCTGCCCATCGAGCGCGACGTCGGCGCGCGCCACCTGAAAGTAGGGGATCCACGTCCCATCCTTCGACATGGTCTCGTGCTGACTCACGGTGAGACCGCTGGCGTCGAAGAAGGCCGGAAGCTGTTTGACCCGTTCAGCTTGCCCCTCGCCGGCCGTGCCAAGGTAAAGGCTGGTCGGCGTCACGTAGTTGGTGACCGTCATGAAGTAGTCGTCAGTTTCCTCTGCGTCCACCGCGACCGCGGCGACGGTGGCAAATTCCGGCACCCCAGGCAGCGCATCGCGGATCCATTTCCCATCCTTGCGCTTCAGCACGTACAGACGACTGCGAACGTTGTCGAGCTCGTTCAGGAGTATGTGATTCAGGGTGGGACTGAAGCTCGCAAGGAATTTTCGTTCCGTCGGAGCAAACAGGACGTCGAAATCGCGCGCTCCCTTCATGAATTTCTCGAAGTCGGTGGCGAGCAGGGCCCCGGCCGGATACGTCTTTGCGCCGACGTCCCAGTCGTCGCGCAGTTCGAGCAGCAGCCAGTCGCGGTGGATCGATGCGGTCGCGCTGTCCGGCTTGTCGACCTTCATCAGTCCGCCATCACGGCGAAGGAATAACTCGTTCGTATAGAACGTAATGCCGCGCCGGACGAAATCGCGTTCAAAGCCCTTGGTGTGGTCGCGCATGGCAACGATCCACACATCGTCGGTCTTGCCCTCGAAGACGGGCTCGGCGCGCGCGAGCGGTGTACCCCGCCGCCAGGTCCTGGCAATGCGCGGGTAGCCGGACGTGGTCATCGAGTCCGGGCCGAAGTCGGTTCCGACGTAGAGCGTGTCGGGATCGATCCAGGACACGCTGGTCTTTGCCTCCGGAAGCGAGAAGCCGTCGTTTACGAAAGCCTTCGTGTCGAGATCAAACTCCCGGACGACACTGGCGTCGGCGCCGCCGCGCGACAACGCGACAAGACAGCGTCGGTATTCCGGCGGCAGGAACTCCGCGTCTTGCCACGTCCAGTTCTCTTGCTCGGATGCACACAACGCGTCGAGGTCGATCACCGTTTCCCAGCGGGGGAGTTTCTTACGGTACTCGCCGAGCGAGGTGCGTCGCCAGAGACCGCGCGAATTTTTGGCGTCCTTCCAGAAATTGTAGTACTGATGCCCGCGCTTCTCCACCAAAGGTATGCGCGCGTCGGAGTCCAGGATACCCAGGATGCGGTGCTCGAGGGCCTTGAAGTCGCCCGCCTCCAGGGCATTGGCACTTTCGGCATTCCGCGCGCGCGTCCATGCTAGAGCCTTCTCGCCGGCGACATCCTCGAGCCACAGATAAGGGTCATCGACGGCCGGCGACTTTGCTGTTGACACGGAGGGATACCACTACACGCGGTGACTGCGATCGCCTATCGGAGTTTCGGTTTTCCCGGCGCCGATGAACGCGCGCCCGTCAGCGACCGGCCGGCGCTTCCAGCACTGCCACGTTGCCGCCTGCGGCAACGACCATGACGCTGTAGCGCAGGCGCCGGGCATCAACGAGCTCGTAGAGGTCGGCCGAGCCTGTGGAATTGCCGGTCATATTGATCCGGGAGTCGAAACAGATCGACCCGTCAAAGGTCATTGCCTTCATCGTGTACCCGAAGTCGCGCTGGTAATCGATGGAGTGAATACCCGCGCTGGATAAAATGAGGCGATCGCTTACGGCGCCGCCGTCGCGCATGATCGTCAGCTTGGCAACGATCTCGGCGGGCAGCTGCGCGGCGGTGAGGGCTGCTGTAAGCGTGCCGGAGTACGCACGCTGGCCGGGTCCGCCCCATACGCAACCGCGCAGCGGCTCGCCCAAGGGGCCATTGGCGATGCGTCGGGGGTCATCGGCAGCGAGCGGCCGACCGCTGATCGATTCTGCTCCCGCCTCCTGCACGGTTGCCACTGGAAGGGTCTCGAAGCTCGGCTGGGCTCGTACGCGCTCGTAGTATCCATAGGACCACCAAAGCGCAGCCGCCAACAGCAGCGCCACGGCGCCTGCAATGGCCCACACGGTGCGTCCGGACGCAATGCCCGACCACAGCGATTGCTTCGGCCGGCCAAGCAAACCGCGCCAGCCGCAGTCCTCAGCCGGGCAGCGAAAGCGCCGAACGTCACGGAAAAGGCTCAGCAGGCGTTCGGGCAGCCGGCGACGAATCCTCTTGACCGCCCCATGACAGCGAGGGCAGGTGTTAGCGCTTGCGGCCCGACTGCTGACTTCGGGATAACCACTTCGACCATCGAGAATGCCGGTTTTCATAAGCTGACGCTGCCTGATCTGCGGCAAGCGGATTAGGATGGGTTCCGCTTCCCGTTGTCCCCGTCGCGCATCGCGCTCTGGCTCACCGTGTCTGTATAGCGTACATCATGTGCCATACACCTGTCTTGTCGTGGCCCACCGGTCGGAACAACCGCTACGCTGGCGCGTGCCAGCCCGCGTCCGCCCAGAGTTCGCCGCTGACTGCCGAATTGGCGAGCATGAAGCAAATCGCGTCGGCGATTTCATCGGGACGAATGAGCCGGCCCAATTGCGTGAACGGGAGGATGTGCTTGTTGATGTACTCGTCGCCCATCGCGCGCACCATCGGCGTGTCGGTGAAGCCTGGATGGATCAATCCGCAGCGCACGCCGTAGAAAATCGCTTCCTTCATGATCGTCGCCGCGGCGCCCTCGAGGCCGGCCTTGGTGCTGGCGTAGGAAATCTGGCCGCGGTTGCCCTGCGACGACACCGAGCCGATGAACACGATGGCGCCCTGCATCCCCTCGGAGGGCTCCCACCGCTTGAGTCCCGCGGCGGCGCGGTTTTCGGCGATGCGCCCGATCATTTCCAGTGCCCAGTAGACCGGCGCCACCAGATTCACGTCGACGACCTGCTTGAACCTGTCCAGTGGATAAATGCGCGCCTTGCCGGTGATCTTGTCGACGCGGACCGCAAGGTCGTCGCGCGTGATGCCCGCAGCGGGGACGCACATCGAGACGGTTCCGAACTGGCTGGTGATCGAATCGAAAACCGACGCGCGAAAGTCCGCGTCGGTCACGTCGCCGCGGTACGGATAGGCCACCGTGCGGCCCGCTTCCGCGTTCACGGCGGCGGCTACGCTGTCGATATTCTCGCCCATGTCCACGAGCGCCAGCGCGCGCACGTTGCGGCGTGCCAGCTCCGCCGCGACCGCCCTGCCGATACCACTGGCGGCGCCGGTAATGGCCGCGACCTTGCCTGCTATTTCCATTTATGCTCCTGACTAAATGCTGCGCCGCAACATCGTACCCACTTCGGCTGCTGATGTCACGGAAAACGTCGCCCCAGGGGTCGGCGGCAATTGCGCCATTGCGGCGACGCGTCATATCCTCCGGTACCCATAAATATGGTCGGAAAGGTAGCCGCTGGATGCTGAATTCACTGACTGGAGCCACCCGCGTCTACGTCGTCGTTGGCGATCCCATCACGCAGGTGAAGTCACCGAACGGGGTGACCGGGGCGTTCGCGGCGCGCGGTCACGACGCAGTGCTGGTGCCGATGCACGTCGGCGCTCTCGACGTGGACGCGCTTATCGTCGCGCTCGGGCGCACCAGGAACGTCGACGGCATGCTGGTCACCGTGCCGCACAAGTTTGCGGCTCACAAACACTGCGCAACCGCCTCCGAGCGCTCGCACATTCTGACCGCGACGAACATCTTGCGCCGGAACGCTGACGGCTCCTGGGATGGCGACATGGTCGATGGTCCCGGTTTCGTCAAAGGAGTGCGCCTTGGGGGCTTTGAACTGAGTGGAAAACGCGCGTTGCTGGTCGGCGCCGGCGGAGCGGGCAGCGCGATCGGGCTCGAACTCCTGCGCTCGGGAGTGGCCGCACTCGCTGTTCACGATAGCGACGTCGCGCGGCGCGATCGGCTGCTCGACCGCTTGCGCGTGCACTGCTCGGCCGGGTTGCACGTCGGTTCGGACGATCCGTCGGGATTCGATCTCGTCGTCAACGCCACGCCAGCGGGCATGCGGGACGACGACGCCGTTCCGGTTCAGCTCGAGCGGTTGCGCCCGGAGATGTTCGTCGGCGATGTGATCACCGTGCCCGAAGTTACGCCACTGCTGTATGCGGCGCGGCGAGCCGGCTGCCGCACATCGACTGGGGTCGACATGTTCAACGCCGAGCTCGATCTGCAACTGGATTTCTTTCTCGGCCCGGTGGCGTAGGCGCCGCTGACGGAAATGCTGCCAGACGCCGATGCGCGCTCCCGTCTCGTCCTACCTACATTTCAGGCCGCGTGCTGAACGTTTTGCGGAAACATGAAGCGCCGCGCCTCATCGTCCATTTCGGTCTTGAACTTGAACCGTTCCTTGAGCGCGTTCACGCGTGCCGCGGCGGGGCGGGTGTTGATTTCGTCGACCAGGCGCTTGACGCTGGGGAATGTTGTCCATGCATCATCACCCAGAATGAACGGGACCATCCGCGCCCAGCCCCACAGCGCCATGTCGACGATGGTATAGGTGTCGCCGAGCATGTAGTGTCTGCTGGCGAGGTGCGCCTCGACGACGCCGTAGTGACGTCGCGCTTCGAACGAGTAGCGGTTCTGCGAGTAGGCGAAGCTTTCCGGCGCATGGTGCTTGAAGTGCACCGCCTGGCCCGAGAACGGCCCGATGCCGCTGGCGACGAACATCAGCCACGACAGCAGCTCGCCGCGCGCGACCGGCGTTGCCGGCGGCAGGAACTTGCCCGTTTTCTCGGCGAGATAGAGCAGGATCGCGTTGCTGTCGAAGACCGTTACGTCGCCATCCTGAATCGCCGGCACCTTGGAATTCGGATTCACCGCGATGTAAGCCGACGTGAACTGCTCGCCCTTGCGCGTATCGATCGCGATCGGTTCGTACGCCAAGCCGGTTTCTTCAAGAAAAAGCGCGACCTTGGTCGGATTCGGTGAAAGGTTGAAATAGAACTTGATCATGACGGGGCCTTTAAGAACAATTGCGTGTATGGATCGGGACAGATGCCCACGTACTCGTGCAGCACTTCGGGCCTGGCGCGAAGCATAGCCGATGTTCCGTTGAGCGAAACGCCCGATGTGGCTCGGAGTAGAACGGCTTCTTGCCCGGCGCACAGCACAGCGCATACTCAAAACGAATCAGCATGTGCCCATTGAGCCGGGTAGCGAACACGACTTTCGACGGAGAGTCGATGCCTAGCGACGACAGGGTTGCAGTCCGGGTCAGACGTTCCAAGGAGCTTCGCCCTCGGTGGCCACCCCGTAACGCTCGATCGCCTTCGCAACGAGGTTGCGCGCCAGGACACCTTCGCCGGCCAGAACGTCCAGCGCGGCGACGACGATGTAGTGGCGATCGACCTCGAAGAAATTGCGCAACGACGAGCGGGTATCGCTGCGGCCGAATCCGTCGGTCCCCAGCGCCACCAAGCGAGCGCGCGTGTACGCCGCGATGAGTTGCGGGTACGCCCGCACATAATCGGTCGCCGCGACGATGGGCGCGTCGCCACCGAGCAGCGATTCCAAGTGGCTACGCCTGGTGGGAAGTTCCGGGTGCAGGCGGTTCCAGCGCTCGATTTCGCGTGCATCCCTGGCGAGCTCGCTGAAACTCGTCACGCTGTAGGTTTCACTCGCGACGTTCCAGTCCTTGGCGAGCAGCTCTGCCGCCGCAACCACTTCCCGAAGAATTGCGCCGCTACCCAGCAGTCGGATGACCGATTCGGACGCCGCCGACTCGCTCGGCTGCAAGCGGTACATGCCCTTGATGATGTCGGACTCGCTGCCCGCCAGCAACGACGGTTGAGCGTAGTTCTCGTTGGCGACGGTAATGTAGTAAAACTCGTCGATCTGACGCTCCATCATCTGGCGCATGCCGTGATCCATGATTACCGCGATCTCCGCCGCGAAGGCCGGATCGTAGGCACGGCAATTCGGCACCATCGCCGCGATCACGTGGCTGTTGCCATCCTGGTGCTGCAGGCCTTCGCCGCCCAGTGTGGTCCGCCCCGCGGTTGCACCAAGCAGAAATCCGCGTGCCCGCTGATCCGCGGCCGCCCAGATGAGGTCGCCGACGCGCTGAAATCCGAACATCGAATAGTAGATGTAAAGCGGCAGCATCGGCTGCCCATGGACACTGTACGACGTCGCGGCGGCGGTCCATGACGACATGGCGCCGGCCTCGGTGATGCCTTCTTCGAGCAGCTGGCCGTCACGGGCTTCCCGGTAGTAGAGCAGCGAGGCGGCGTCTTCGGGCTCGTACTGCTGTCCAGTTGGCGAGTAGATGCCGATCTGGCGAAACAAGTTGGCCATGCCAAAGGTGCGTGCTTCGTCCGCGACAATCGGCACGATGCGCGGGCCTAGTGTCTTATCCTTCAGCAAGCCGCTCAGCAATCGCACTGCGGCCATGGTCGTCGACATCTCCTTGCCCTGCGCATTCAGCGCGAACTGGGCGTAACTGGCGACGTCCGGTATGGCGACCGGGTTGCCGTGACGACGCCGCGATGGCAACGCACCACCAAGGGCGACACGCCGCTCGCGCAGGTAGGCGATCTCGCGGCTCGATTCCGGCGGCCGATAGAACTTCATCTGCGCGACGTCCTCATCGGACAGTGGCAACGCGAAGCGGTCGCGGAATTCGCGGAGCGCCTCAACGTCGAGTTTCTTCTGCTGGTGGACGGTCATGCGGGATTCGCCGGCCCGCCCCATGCCGTATCCCTTCTTGGTCTTGGCAAGAATGACGGTCGGCCGGCCTTCGTGCAGCGTCGCCGCACGGAACGCTGCGTGCAGCTTGCGGAAGTCGTGACCACCGCGCTTGAGCGAGTCGATCTGCGCTTCACTGACATCGGCGACGATTTCCCGCAGTTCGGGCGCGCGGCTGAAAAAACGCTCGAAGTTGTACTTGCCGTCGTTCGCGCCGAGCGTCTGGTATTCGCCGTCGGTCGTTTCGGCGAAGGCCCGCAGCAGGCTGTAGGTCTTGTCGCGTGCGAACAGCGCATCCCAATCCGAGCCCCACAGCACCTTGATGACGTTCCAACCCGCGCCGCTGAACAGCGATTCGAGTTCCTGGATGATCTGGCCGTTGCCGCGGACCGGGCCGTCGAGCCGTTGCAGGTTGCAGTTGACGACGAAGGTCAGGTTGTCGAGGTTTTCGCGCGCGGCCAGGGTCAGCGCGCCAATCGACTCGGGCTCGTCCATCTCGCCGTCGCCGACCACAGCCCAGACGCGACGTCCGCGAGTGTCGTCAATGCCACGATGCTCGAGATAGCGCATGAAGCGCGCCTGGTAGATCGCGCTCATTGGACCGAGGCCCATCGAGCCGGTGGGAAACTGCCAGAAATCGGGCATCAACCAAGGATGTGGATACGACGACAACCCTTGCCCGCCGACCTCCTGCCGAAACTTCGCCAGATGCGCTTCGGACAGCCGGCCTTCCAGGAACGCCCGCGCGTAAACGCCAGGCGCCGAGTGCGGCTGGAAATAGACCAGGTCACCGCCGCGCCCCTGATCCGCGCGGAAGAAATGATTGAAGCCGACTTCGAAAATCTCCGCGGCCGACGCGTAGCTACCGATATGACCGCCGAGTTCGCCATAGGCGACATTGGCGCGCACGACCATGGCCAGCGCGTTCCAGCGCACGATCGACGTAAGGCGTTCCTCGATGCCGAGGTCGCCGGGATACAGGCCTTCGCTTTCCACCGGTATGGTGTTCTGGTACGCCGAATAGGGCGGAACATTGGCGACGATGCCGCGTTGCTGCGCCTGCTCCTCGAGCAGCCG
>JBDTLK010000046.1:0-21770 GCA_039934835.1 Edaphobacterium sp. (SeqCode)
GGCGCGGCCCACCACAGGTCCTGGTAGTTGTAGGCGGCGCTGAGATCGTTGACCAAGTTGAAAGTACACGTCGGCAACTGGCCGAATACCTGGCGGGTGATGGTCTTGGTCTGGTTTACGCTGTTGACCGTGTACGCAAATGTCGCGTTGTTGGCGTCGGTGAAGGTGATCGTGCCGGTGCCTACGCCGACATTGCGCACCAGTCGGGGATTGAAGGGCACCGCGCTGAATGCCGGCCCCGTTGCCTGCTGCAGCGTCCCGGTATACACGCCAGTCGAGGTCGACACCGCGGTCATCGACAGCCAAACGCCCTTGCCGGTCGCGTCGTAGGTGAACCAGGTCGCGAAGATTGTGTCCGCCTGATGCGCGAAATTGATTCCCCAGCCGGATTCGGAGCCCGCGGGACTGTGCCACCACAGTCCGCCGTAGTTCACCGGACCCGGCGTGACGACCTGCACCGCGGTTGCCGGCGACACGTCGCCGAAGGGCGTTCCGAGCGGCGAACTCATCTGCCACTGGAAGTTGTATGTTCCCGGCGTGGCCGGCGCGACGACGAAGTAACTGAAGGTCACGCTGTCTTCCGCCGCCACCGACCCCGGCAGGGAGACGCTGCTCGTGCCCCAGATAGCGTTCCCGGCCGGCACCGCGGAGGTCAACGAATAGCCGTCCGTGGCGCCCCAGGTTGCGTTGGTGGTGTTCTTGACCGTCTCGGTGACCTGGATCGTCGCGCCCGCCGGCACCACGGTAGGAACTTGCTGCGAGACAAAGGTGGCGGCGTTGGATACTGCCACCTTGGGATCGGGCGTTTCGTCGCCAAAAGTCCCATGTGTCTCCGACAACATTCGAAAACGCAGCGGCGCCGGCGCAGAGAACCTGCAGCCCAGAGGTTTGACGACGAAGTTGAAAGTCACCTCCGCGTTGGGGGCGACATCGTTGGGCAGCAGCACCCGGTTGCCCGATTGACTGCCGTAGACATTGCCCTGGATGCACCAGTAGAAGTTGTCCTGAGGCCGTTGCGTCGCGAGAAACACATCGCCTTGCGCTTGCAACCACGTCGCCGTGCCGGTGTTGCGGATCGTCACCACCACATTGGAATTGCTCCCTTCCGCGATAAACGACGGCACCGTTTGCGCGACGAACGCCGCCGCATAGGCGGGCTGCGCGCGCACGCCTATCGGCAGCGCCGCGACCAGCATCGCGCCGACACACACGCCAGCGCGGGCAAAAATATGCCGGAACTTCACCTTATGGCTACCCACGCGACCATCAACCACGCCGCAATGAAGGCGCCACCGCCGAGCGGTGTCAGAGCGCCCACCCAGCGTTCGCCGGTGACGGCAACGACATAAAGACTGCCGGAAAACAGTAGCAGGCCGGCGATGAGCAGCCACGCGGCAATTGCCAGCAACCGTGCCGCAGTCCACTGCGTCATGAGGATGCCCACGCCCAACAGCCCCAACGCGTGCCAGAAATGGTACTGGACGGCAGTCTGGTAGATCGCCAATGCGTCGGGCGCGAGCCGGCTGCGCAGGGCGTGCGCACCGAAGGCGCCCAGCGCGACCGCGATGGCCAGCGCCAGCGCGGCGGCAAGGACACAGCGTCGGGCGGTCATTGACAACTACGCATTTCGTCTACAATGGTGGCGTATCTTTTCTAGGATATCACCGTGGCTGTCGAACCTATTGAACGCATCAACCCGGGTAAGCGATTGTCTGACGCAGCCGTCCATGGCGCGACGATTTACCTCGCCGGCCAGGTCGCGAGCGATCCCAGCCTCGACATTCGGGGCCAGGCACGCGACATCCTGGCGCAGATCGATCGCCTGCTCGCCAACCTCGGCAGCAGCAAGGTGCGCCTGCTGTCGGCGACGATCTATCTCGCCGACATGACCGACTTCGCCGCCATGAATGAAGTCTGGGACGCGTGGGTGCCGCAGGGCGACCTGCCCGCTCGCGCAACGGTCGAGGCCAAGCTCGCCCGTCCCGAATACAAGATCGAGATCCAGGCCATCGCCGCCCGATAGCGAGTGAACATCATGTCCGTGCCCCCTCCCGTATCCTCGGTCGCCGCACGCACCGCCGCGCTGCCCGAAGCGCCCGCGCAAATGCCGGTGACGCGCGCCATGTTCGACGAATACATGGTTCCCTGCTTCGCGCCCGCGCAGTTCATCCCGGTGCGCGGCGAGGGCTCGCGCATGTGGGACCAGCACGGCCGCATGTACATCGACTTCGCCGGCGGCGTCGCCGTGACTGCGCTCGGCCACTGCCACCCGGCGATGGTCAAGGCGCTCGGCGAACAGTCGCGCACCATCTGGCACGTGTCGAACTGGATGACCAACGAGCCGGCATTGCGCCTGGCAAAGAAGCTCGTCGATGCGACCTTCGCCGAGCGCGTGTTCTTCTGCAATTCCGGCGCGGAGGCCAACGAGGCCGCGCTCAAGCTCGCGCGCCGCTATGCCCACGATCATTTCGGCCCCGAGAAAGCGCGCATCATCTCGACGCTCAACGCCTTCCACGGCCGGACGCTGTTCACGGTGACTGCGGGCGGCCAGGCCAAGTACGCCAGCGGCTTCGGGCCGCAGCCCACCGGCTTCACGCATATCCGCTACAACGATGTCGCCGGCCTCGAAGCGACGTTCGCGGAAGAAGGCGGCGACGACATCTGCGCCGTCATCCTCGAGCCGATGCAGGGCGAAGGCGGCATGATTCCCGGTACGCCGGAATTCCTCGCCGCCGCCCGCCGTTTGTGCGACGAGCACGACGCACTGCTCATCTTCGACGAGATTCAGAGCGGCATGGGCCGCACTGGCGCGCTGTTTTCATACATGCAGAAGGGTGTCGTGCCCGACATCCTGACGTCAGCCAAGGGGCTGGGCGGTGGATTCCCGATCGGCGCGATGCTCACCACCGCGGAGATCGCCAGCGCCTTCGGCGTCGGTGTTCACGGCACGACGTACGGCGGCAACCCGCTGGCGTGTGCGGTGGCCGGGGCGGTGTTCGACGTCATCAACACCACCGAAGTGCTCGACGGCGTGCGCGCTCGCCACGCGCTGTTCATGGAAGGGCTGCGCACGATCAACGAGCGGCGCGAAGTCTTCGCCGACATCCGCGGCGAAGGCGTGTGGCTGGGCTGCGAACTGAAGGCGCCGTGGCAAGGCAAGGCGGCGGAGGTGATGAAGGCCGCCAGCGACAACGGCCTGATCGTGCTCATGGCCGGTCCCGACGTCGTGCGCATCGCGCCATCGCTGATCATCAGCCTCGATGAAATCCTCGAGGGTCTGGCGCGCCTCGAAACCGCCCTCGGCAAGGCGCTGCAATAGGCCGCTGAGCGCCAGGATTGCGCTGTTCGCAGTGACGCTGCTGTCCCGATGACCCCTTATTCCGGCGCGGGCAGGTGCCGATGTCGCCGCACCGGCGACCACAGCACCGCCGCCACCGAAAGCATCAGTCCGAGCACGCCGACCGTCAGCAACGTCGGGCGCAGGCCGACCACCGTCGCCAGTGCGCCGCCGACCAGCGAGCCGAGCGGCGCCACCGACACGCCGAAGAAGCGCATCGTCGCGGTCATGCGGCCGAGCAGCCGGTCGGGCGTGATCGCCTGGCGCAGGGAGAGATAATTGATACCCCATAGAATCGCGCCAAAGTCGAACACCAGCATCGTCACGCCGAGCACGAGCGCCGCGAACCACGGTGGGCCGCCGATCAGTCCGAACGCCTGCCACGCAAACGCGGTCATGATCAATCCGTTGACCAGCATCGGTCCTACGCCGTAGCGCGCCGACAGGCGCTGTGCGAGCGCCGACGCGAGAACGCATCCCGCCCCACCCAGTGCATAGGCGAATCCGATCGCGCCTGCAGACAGCGACAATTCGCGTGTCGCGAACAGTATCAGCACCGCAATCTGCATGTGGTGCAGGAACTGCCACAAGCCGGCGAGCCAGGCGAGACCCCACAGCGTGCGGTTGCCCCATACCAGTCGCAACCCTTCGCCAATCTCCTGCCAGACGCCGGCGCGCGCACCGGGGTGCGGCACGTCGTTGCGGCCAACGACCCGGCGCAGCAGCAGCGCCGAGACAAAGAACGCGATCGCATCGAGCGCGATCGCGAACGGCGCGGTCAACAACTGGATCAGGCCACCGGCAATGCCGGGTGCGATCAGCGCCGCCGACGTCTCGCCCAGCGCGGTCTTGGCGTTGGCCTCGACCAGCCGCTTGCGTCCCGCCATTTGCGCGAGCAACACCTGATACGCCGCGCCACCGATGACGTTCTGCACGCCGCACACGAAGCCCACCACGAACAATACTTCGATCGAGAGCACGCCCAGCCACGCGGCAACAGGTATCGCCATCAACGCGACGCCTCGCCCGATATCGGCGATGATCACGACCGGCAGCTTGCGCACGCGATCGAGGAGCACGCCGGCGTGCAGGCTCACCAGCGCGAAGGGCAGCGTCTCGAGCGCGATCAGGATGCCCATCTGCATCGGCGTGGCGTTGAGCAGCAGCGCCGCCGTCAGCGGCAGCGCCAGATTGGTGATCTGTGCGCCGAAGGACGTGATCGTGAGCGAGGTCCACAGCTTCCGGAAATCCCGGGACAGCCACAGGCCGCGGAAACGGCGTCGTATTGATGTTCGTATCCGGTTTTTCTTTTTCATAGCTGTTTCCTCCGGCCGCAACGCAATGCGCGCGGCCGCCGTGATCCGGCACCAGCGGGAAACGAAACTCGGGAAAAAGCCCGGAGGTCGGTCCCGCCAAACCTGGCGGGAGCCCGCTCAGGCGGCTAAGGCAATAGCGGCGAAATCAGCGGTGCCCAGCAGCGGGAACCGGTGTGTTGCGCGTCGGTGGCGATGTCCCACGCGAACGCGCGCGCCGCGATTGCATTCGCGGTGACGATGATCGTCGGCGTTCTGGTCATGGGAGCATCCTTTGGAGATGGGTGAGTGTTGATTGCATTGTACGCAATGGCAATCGGAGTCGGCAATAGCCATGCGCGAAACGGTCCGTTGAATTCGTCAAGATGTTGCGCCCGCGCCACGACCCGCTACTTTTGCTTCAGCGCTTCCTCGCGGGCGGCAGGATCGAGGTCCCAATAGCGCCAGGGATTCCAGTTGAACGGCGTGTACTTGTAGCCGACCATCCAGGGGTGCAGCAGTACGTTGTCGTAGCGGTACGCCGTCAGCTTCAGCGGCGCGTAAACGGCGATGAGTTCCGAGAGCCTATGGATGACCTTGTCGCGTTCCGGGCCGTTCTTCATGCGCTTGCCCTTGTCATAGAGGGCATTGAACTGCGGCAGATTGAATCGCGGCAGATTGGACAGGCCTGAGTTCGGACCGTAGAGCAGACCGAAAAAGCTGAAGCCCTCGGGCGTCGCCGCGGTATTGCCCAGGCCGAACATTTGCAGCTGACCCGCGCGCGCCTGCTTGAGCAGGTCGGGAAATTTCTGTTTCAGGAAATCGCTGCGCACGCCGATCACTTTCAGGCTCTTTTTCCACAGCTCATCGAAATTGCGATAGTCGGCGCTGGTCGGGCTGGCAATGGTGAGCGCGAACGGCCGGCCATCCGGCAGCTCTCTCCAGCCATCGCCGTCGCGATCCAGGTACCCCATCTTGTCGAGCAGCGCATTGGCGGTTGCCGGATCGTATCGCGAGCGATCGACGAAGTTCGGGTCGTAGCCGATCGAGGGCGGCGGCAGCATCTGCGTTCCGGGCACGCCCTGCCCCTGACGCACGATCGCGACTTCGTCCTCGACGTTGTAGGACATGCCGACCGCGCGGCGCAACGCGATCTGCTCGCGCGAATAGCCACCGACAACCGGATCGTCCATGTTGAAGTATTCGAACGTGATCGACGGCATGAATTGCCGGATGTGACGAATACCGCGTTGCGCAAGCTCCAGTTTGAGCTTGTTTTTGGCGTCGAGAACGTTGTAGATCAGATCCGGCGGCACCGGATTGGAAACGTCGAGTTCGCCCTTGATGAACGCCAGCAAGCGCGGGTTGGTCTCCTCGATGATGATCATTTCGATGCGTCCGATCATCGGAATGCGCTTGCCGCGCATCACCTTCATGATCGCCGCATCCGCGGGATCGTCGCTGTCCGGGAAGTACACCTCGCGAAAAGTCGGGCTCGCCTCCAATGTGGTCTTCTGTCCACGCCGCCAGTCTTTGAGAAGATACGGTCCGGTACCCACCGGATTGGCCATCACGCGATGTGCCCCGTCGCCGTACGCTTCCACGACCTCGCGCGCAACCGCGGCGGTCGAGTTGCCGGTCAGGTCGTCGAGCAGATCGTAGTCGGGCTGCTTGAGCCGCAGCTCAATGGTGTAGCGGTCGATCGCCTGCATCCCCTCCCATTCGAGATCGTAGATGTTGACGCTGCCGGCCGCGGCCTTGCCGAACTCGCCGTCGCCAATAAAGCGATCGGTAACGAACTCGATGTTGGGCGCGCGGATCTTGGGATCGATCAAACGCTTCCACGCGTAGATGTAGTCCGCGGCGACCAGTTCGCGCTTCTTGCCTTTGAAGGCAGGATCGTCGGTAAAGTAAATACCGGGCTTGACCTTGATCGTCCACGTCTTGCCGTCGGCAGAGATCTGCGGCAGGTCGACCGCGGTGTTGGGGATGATCTTGAATGGCCGCGCCAGATAGTCGTACTGGTAGAGCGGGTCGAAAATCACCCGTGTCACGAACGACGAGTACAGATCGCTGATCGCCTGCGGATCGAACCCTGTCTCCGCGCTCTGGACCGCAACGCGCAGCGTCTTGTTCATGTCGGCGGCACCCGCCGCCGGCGCGACGGCCAGCGCGCACACCACCAGCGCGGTGAGGAAATAACGCTGCATTACCGGCGGCCCTAGAGCAGCTTCTCGAGGTCGCCGCGCAGCGATTCCGGTTCGGCGTTGGGCGCGTAGCGCTCGACGACACTGCCCTTGCGATCGACCAGAAACTTGGTGAAGTTCCACTTGATCGCTTCCGATCCCAGCAAGCCCGGCCTGGCTTTCTTCAGATACTGATACAGCGGAGCAGCAGCGTTGCCGTTGACGTCGATCTTGGCGAACAGTGGAAAAGTGACGCCGTAGTTGATCTCGCAGAACGATTCGATGGCGCTCGCATCGCCGGGCTCCTGCGCGCCGAATTGATTGCACGGAAATCCGAGAACTTCGAGACCCTTGTCGTGGAGCTTTTTGTACAGCGCTTCGAGGCCTTTGTATTGCGGCGTGAATCCGCAGTTGCTCGCGGTATTGACTATCAGCAACACACGATCCTTGTACTGGTCGAGGTGCTGCGCCTTGCCGTGAATATCCTTGACGCTGAAATCGTATACCGACGCCATGGGTGTTCCTCTTGAAACCAGGTGGTGGGAATTATGCCCTTTCGTAGCCGCGGCGGACACGGCTGCTTAGGGCGGCGCGGAACCGTAACCGCCGCCGCCTGGCGTCTGAATCACGAATACGTCCCCCGGTTCCATTTCCACCTGGAAGGTCGCGCCGAATTCCTCGCGCCGGCCGTCGCCGCGCTCGACCCAGTTGCGACCGACCGCGCCGGGTTGGCCGCCGGCGACACCGAACGGCGCCACGCGCCGGTGATTGGCCAGCATGACCGCGGTCATGCGCTCCAGGAAACGCACCCGGCGTTCGCCGCCGTCGCCGCCGCGATACAAGCCGCTACCGCCGCTCCCGCGCATGATCCGATAGCTATCCAGTCGCACCGGAAAGCGCCATTCGAGCACCTCCGGATCGGTCAGCCTCGAGTTGGTCATATGCGTCTGCACGACGCTGGCGCCGTCGAAATCGGGACCGGCGCCCGCGCCGCCGGAGATTGTCTCGTAGTACTGATAGCGATCGTTGCCGAAAGTGAAGTTGTTCATCGTGCCCTGCGAGGCCGCCAGCACGCCGAGCGCCCCGTAGAGGGTGTCAGTGATTGCCTGCGAGGTCTCGACGTTGCCGGCAACAACGGCCGCGGGAAATCGCGGTGCCAGCATCGATCCCTCGGGAATCACGATGCGCAGCGGCTTGAGGCAACCCGCGTTCATCGGGATCTCCGCGTCGACCAGCGTGCGGAAAACGTAGAGCACCGCCGCCTTGCACACCGCCGACGGCGCGTTGAAGTTGGTGGCCTGCTGCGCGCTGGAGCCGGTGAAGTCGATCGTCGCCTCGCGCACCTGCTTGTCGATGCTGATGCGCACCGCGATCTTCGCGCCGCTGTCCATCTCGTATTCGAAGCGGCCGTCTTTGAGTACGTCGAGCACGCGCCGCACCGCTTCCTCGGCGTTGTCCTGCACGTGCTGCATGTACGCGCGAACCACGGGCAAGCCGAAATGCGCGACCATTTTGCGCATCTCGCTGATGCCACGCGCGCAGGAGGCGACCTGCGCGCGCAAGTCGGCCAGATTCTGGTCGATGTTGCGCGACGGATATTTGCCGGCGCCGAGGAGCGCGCGCATTTCGTCGGCGAGGAAGCGGTCTTCGGCGACCAGTTGCACGTTGTCGAGCAGCACGCCCTCCTCCTCGACACGGGTAGAATCCGGCGGCATCGACCCCGGGGTGATGCCGCCGATGTCGGCGTGGTGCCCGCGCGACGCTACATAAAATTCCGGGTGCGCGGCATCGTCGAGAAATACCGGCGCGATGACGGTCACGTCCGGCAGGTGCGTTCCGCCGTTATAGGGCGCGTTGAGCACGAAGGCATCGCCCGGTTTCATTGACCCGGCGCGATGGGCGATTATGGTCGCGACGCTCTCGCCCATCGAACCCAGATGCACCGGCATGTGCGGCGCATTGGCGATCAGATTGCCCGCAGCATCGAACAGCGCACACGAAAAGTCGAGCCGCTCCTTGATGTTCACCGAGTAAGCGGTGTTGGCGAGCGTCACCCCCATCTGTTCGGCGATCGCCATGAACAGGTTGTTGAAAACCTCGAGCAGTACCGGATCCGCTGTTGTGCCGATCGCATGCGTGCGTGCGAGCGCAATCACGCGCTCGAGGACGAGGTGATCGCGAGCGGTTAGGGTAGCCGACCAGCCCGACTCGACGACCGTGGTTGCGTTTTGCTCGGCAATGACCGCGGGTCCGGCGATCCGGTCGTCCGGCCGCAGGTCGCTGCGGATGTACACCGGCGCCTCCCGCCACGCGCCACCGATGTAAACCCGATTGAACTTCGTCGGCAGGAGTGGCGGGGCGCGTGGCGTAAACGCGGGGACGACTTCGTCGGGCTTCGCCGCGCTGCCAATCGCCTCGACCGCCACCGCCTCGATCACCAGTGCCTTGTCGGGCATGAGGAAGCCATACTGCGTGCGATAGCGACGCTCGAATTCTGTGGTCAATGCGCCGACTGCGGCTTCGTCGCGGTGGCCAAACGGTATTTCCAGCGTAGTGTCGGTGCCGTCGTACTTCAGGTGCAGCGAACGCTCGACGCGAATGTGCGTGGAGGCAATTCCCTGTGCCTCGACCTCGGTGCGCGCAACGTCGGCCAACCTCGCGAAAAACGGCCCTGTCGCGGCCAGCGCGCCCGCATCGAGCACCGCCTCGACAGCGTGCTGGCGCAAGGCGCGAACGTCGGCGAGTCCCATGCCGTAGGCCGAGAGCACGCCGGCGAGCGGATGGATGAACACGCGCGTCATTCCCAGTGCGTCGGCCACCGCACACGCATGCTGGCCGCCCGCACCGCCGAAACAGCACAGGGTGTACTCGGTGACGTCGTAACCGCGCTCGACCGAGATGTGCTTGATCGCGTGTGCCATGTTGTCCACGGCGATCGCCAGAAATCCCTCGGCGATGGCCTCGGGCGCGCGTTGATGCCCGGTGCTTTGCGCCAGCCGCACCGCCAGTTCGGCGAAGGCGCCACGCACGACCTCGGCATCGAGTGGCTGATCGCTGCTGGTGCCGAACACCCGCGGAAACAGCGCCGGATCGATCTTGCCGACCATGACGTTGCAGTCGGTGACGGTCAGCGGTCCGCCGCGTCGGTACGACGCCGGCCCCGGGTTGGCGCCGGCCGACTCCGGCCCGACGCGAAAGCGCGCGCCGTCGAAGGTGCAGATCGATCCCCCACCCGCCGCCACCGTGTGGATGCGCATCATCGGCGCACGCAGGCGCACACCCGCCACTTCAGTGACGAAGGCGCGTTCGTACTCCCCGGCGTAGTGGGTGACGTCGGTCGATGTGCCGCCCATGTCGAAGCCGATGATCCGGTCGAAGCCTGCCAGGCGCGACACCTGCACCGCGCCGACGATTCCGCCCGCCGGGCCGGACAGGATCGCGTCCTTGCCCTGAAACCGATGCGCGTCGGTCAGGCCTCCTGAGGACTGCATGAATTGCAGGCGCACTCCCGGCAGCTCCGCCTCTACCTGCGCGACGTAGCGCCGCAAAATGGGTGACAGGTACGCGTCGACGACAGTCGTATCGCCGCGCGAGACGAGTTTCATCAGCGGGCTGACCTCATGGCTCACCGACACCTGTGCAAAGCCGATCGCGCGCGCGATGCCAGCCACGCGGCGCTCGTGCTCCGGGTAGCGATAGCCGTGCATGAACACGATCGCGCAGGCGCGGATGCCATCGGCAAACGCCGACCGCAACGCCCGCTCGGCCGCGTCGACATCCAGCGGCAGCACGACATCGCCATGGGCGCCCATGCGCTCGTCGATTTCGATGACGCGGTCGTAGAGCAGCGTCGGCAGCACGATGTTGCGCACGAAAAGCTTGGGACGGTTCTGGTAGGCGATGCGCAGCGCGTCGCCGAAGCCGCGGGTGATGACCAGCGCGGTGGGCTCGCCCTCGCGCTCGAGCAGCGCATTGGTCGCCACCGTCGTGCCCATCTTTACCGCGTCGATCGCGTCGCCCGGTATCGGTGCGCCGGCGGGCAGTTGCAGCAGCTCGCGGATACCGTGCACCGCGGCATCGCGGTAGCGCTCGGGATTCTCGGACAGGAGCTTGCGCGTTTCCAGGGTGCCGTCGGGGCGCCTCGCCACGATGTCGGTGAAGGTACCGCCCCGGTCTATCCAGAATTGCCAGCGCGGCTCGGATTCGGACGTCGAACTCATCGGGGGCGGTAACTCGATGCGGAACGGAAGGGAGCGGCGCTGACGCGGGCGTGGTATGCGGCTTCATTGTGCCCGAAATTGTCCGTCGCGCGGAAACGCGCATTGACATCGGGTGATCGCTGACTTAGCTTCGGGCTTTGGCTTGCAACCGAGGAGAAACGACTATGACGCGACTACGCGCAATACTGGCCGCCATGGCCATGGGCGCAGCGCTTTCGGCCACCGCCCAGACGAAATGGGACATGCCGACCGCGTATCCGGCCAGCAACTTCCACACGGAGAACATCGCGCAGTTCGTCGCCGACGTCGACAAGGCGAGCGGCGGAAAACTCAAAATCACCGTGCATCCCAACGCCTCCCTGTTCAAGGCCAACGAGATCAAGCGCGCGGTGCAGGGCAACCAGGCGCAATCGGGCGAAATCCTGCTGGTGAATTTCGAAAACGAGGATGCATTCTACGGCCTAGACGGCGTGCCGTTTCTCGCTACCAGCTATGGCGATGCGATGAAGCTGTACAAGGCCGAGAAAAAAGTGCTCGAGGAAAAGTTGGCCAAGCAAGGCCTCAAGCTGCTCTATACGGTCGCCTGGCCGCCGCAAGGCATCTACGCCAACAAGACTCTCAACAGCGCTGCGGACATGAAGGGCCTCAAGTGGCGCGCCTACAGCCCTGCGACTTCGCGCATCGCCGAGCTCGTCGGCGCGCAGCCGGTGACCGTGCAGGCGTCGGAACTCACCCAGGCGCTCGCGACCGGTGTAGTCGACTCATATATGTCGTCCGGCGCAACCGGCTTCGACACCAAGACCTACGAGAACATCAAGAACTTCTACGACACGCAGGCGTGGCTGCCCAAGAACGCAGTGATCGTCAACCTAGCCGCATTTGACGCGCTGGACAAGCCCACGCAGGAGGCCCTGCTCAAGGCCGCGGCCGACGCCGAGGCACGCGGGTGGAAGGCATCCGAGGAAAAAAACGGCTGGTACCTCGACCAGCTCAAGCAGAAGGGCATGAACATTGTCAAGCCGAGCGCGCAGTTGACCGCCGACATGAAGAAGATCGGCGACACCATGCTGCAGGACTGGCTGAAGAAGGCTGGACCGGAAGGCCAATCCGCCGTCGACGCATACCGGAAAATGTGACAACACTGCCATTCCCGCGAATGCGGGAATCCAGTGTCGCTCGGACAACGGCACTGGGTCCCCGCGTTCGCGGGGGCGACGCTTGATCACCGCCCGCAGGACTGCTCAAAGTGCTACGCCGTGCACTCGACAAACTCTACGACGCCGCCGCCTACGTGGCGGCGTTGTTTTTGGTCGGCACACTGGTGATGGTATTGCTGGGCATCGTCGGGCGATTGCTCGGTTTCCAGGTGCGCGGAACCGACTCGTATGCCGGATACTGCATGGCCGGCGCGGGGTTCCTTGCGCTCGCGCATACCCTCATGCGCGGCGAGCACATCCGCGTGACGCTGGTGCTCGAGCACATCGGCGCGACGGGCAAGCGCTGGCTCGAGCGCTGGTCGCTCGCGGTGGCGATGCTGCTGACGCTCGCCTTCGCGTGGTTCAGCGTGCGCCTGGCGTGGCAGTCGCACGCCTTCCACGACATTTCCACCGGCAACGACGCGACGCCGCTGTGGATTCCGCAGCTGTCGATGGCGATCGGCAACGTGGTGCTCGCGATCGCCTTTGTCGACCTGTTCATCGCCGACCTGCGCGGCCAGCGCATCATGACCCGGGCCGCCCGCGAGCCGGCGAACTTCGAGTAGCCGATTGGACCTTCTGATCACGGCCCTGTTGATCGTGACGCTGTTCGCGCTGCTCGGCAGCGGCGTTTGGATCGGCATAGCGCTCGCCGGCGTCGCGTGGATCGGCATGGAACTGTTCTCGTCGCGCCCCGCGGGAGACGCGATGGCGGTCACCATCTGGGGCTCTGCGTCGTCGTGGACGCTGACTGCGCTGCCGCTGTTCATATGGATGGGCGAAATCCTGTTCCGCACGCGGCTCTCCGAGGACATGTTCAAGGGCCTCGCGCCGTGGCTGGAGCGCGTGCCGGGACGCCTCCTGCATACCAACATCATCGGCTGCACGATTTTCGCGGCGGTGTCGGGCTCATCGGCGGCGACCTGCGCGACCATCGGCAAGATGACCTTGCCGGAACTCGCCGCGCGCGGCTACCCAGAGGACATCACCGTCGGCACGCTGGCCGGCGCGGGAACCCTGGGGCTGCTAATCCCGCCGTCGATCATCATGATCGTCTACGGCGTGTCGGCGAATGTTTCGATTTCGCATCTGTTCATCGCCGGGGTCATCCCCGGGTTGCTGCTCGCGTCGCTGTTTTCCGGTTACATCGTCGTGTGGGCACTGCTTCATCCAGGCAGGATTCCGGCAATATCCGCGCGCACGACCATCGGCGAAAAATTCTACGCGTCGCGCCACCTGATCCCGGTAGTGCTGCTCATCGCAATGGTGCTCGGTTCGATCTACGCCGGGATAGCGACCGCCACCGAAGCCGCTGCGTTTGGCGTGGTCGGTGCGCTGGTCATTTCAGGCGCCCAGAGATCGCTCAACTGGATGACTTTTCGCGACAGCCTCATGGGCGCGACGCGGACGTATTGCATGATCGCGCTGATCCTGGCCGGGGCGGCATTTCTGACCTTGGCGATGGGCTATATCGGGCTTCCGCGCCACCTCGCGGAATGGATCGGCGGACTTGGCCTGTCGCAGCTCGCGCTCATCGTCGCGCTGATGTTCTTCTACGTAATTCTTGGCTGCTTCCTCGACGGCATCTCCATGGTCGTGCTGACCATGGGGGTTATCCTGCCGACGGTGGAAAAGGCCGGCATCGACCTCGTGTGGTTCGGCATTTTCATCGTGCTCGTCGTCGAAATGGCGCAGATCACGCCGCCGGTCGGATTCAACCTGTTCATGCTGCAGGGCATGACCAACAAGCAGATCACCTGGATCGGACGCCAGGCACTGCCGATGTTCTACCTGATGATCGTCGCCACGCTGTTGCTGTACTTCTTCCCGCAACTGGTGACGTTCCTGCCGAAGCAGATGAAATTCGGCTAGCGGGTGCTATCGTAGCGACCGTCGCGACCGTCAGGAAATGAAACGCTGAATATGCACACGATCGAGTCCACGCTCACCGGGTCACAAGTGGCAACGGCGCCAACCGCCTATGCCGCGAAACTGGACGCGCCATTCGCGGTACTGGGCATTCGCACCGCGGGTGGCGCGCTGACGGGAATCACCTACCTGCCGCCGGGAACACACGCGCAGGCCCCGGCCGACGCGACCGCGGAACGGGTGTGCCGACAGCTGCAACACTATCTTGCCGATGCGCAATTTCGCTTCACCGTACCGCTTGCGCCGAGCGGCACGCCGTTTCGCCGGCGCGTCTGGGACGCGCTCGCCTCGATTCCCGTCGGCGAATCGCGCACCTATGGCGAAATGGCACGCAAGCTCGCGACCGCGGCGCGCGCAGTCGGCGGCGCCTGCGGCGCCAATCCCATCGCGTTGGTAATTCCCTGTCATCGCGTCGTCGGCAGCCAGGGCTCGCTCGGCGGCTTCATGGGGGTCACCGCAGGCGACCCCATCGCGATCAAGCGCTGGCTGCTCGCTCACGAGGGTTATCGCTTCGGGCGCTAGCGCGGACTCGATGCGCACGGCCGCCGAACTGATCGACGCCTTCTGCGACCAGGTCTGGCTGCAGGACGGGCTCGCGGCCTCGAGCCTGGAGAGTTACCGGCGCGATCTGGTGGCGTGGGCCGCTTGGCTAGCCGAGCATCCCGGCAAGGCGCTGCTCGACGCGGAGCGCACCGACATCGAGGCCTTTCTCGCCGCGCAGTTTCGCGCCAACGCCAAGGCGACTTCGATCAATCGGCGGCTGTCGACGCTACGCCGCTTCTATCGGCTGCAAATCCAGCAGGCCGGCGCCAAGGCCGATCCGACGCTGCGCGTACAGGCGCCGAAACTGCCGCGACGGCTGCCTAAGAATCTGTCCGAGGCGCAGGTCGAAGCGCTGCTCGCCGCGCCGGATGTCGAGACGACGCTTGGCGTGCGTGATCGGGCGATGCTGGAAACGCTCTACGCCTGCGGCCTGCGCGTTTCGGAACTGGTCGGCCTCAAACTTTCGCAGGTGAGCCTCGAGATGGGCGTGGTGCGCGTGATCGGCAAGGGCAGCAAGGAGCGCATGGTGCCTCTGGGCGAGGAAGCCATCGGCTGGCTCTCACGCTACCTGACGACGGCGCGCGGGGAACTCGCCCGAGCCACCAAATGCGACGCGGTGTTCCTCACCGCGCGCCGCACACCGCTGACCCGCCAGGCGTTCTGGCAGTTGGTGAAGCGTCATGGTACGCGCGCCGGCATCGCGCGCGGAGCGCTGTCGCCGCACGTGCTGCGCCACGCGTTTGCAACGCATTTGCTCAATCACGGCGCCGACCTGCGGGTTGTCCAGCTGTTGCTCGGCCACTCCGACATCACCACGACGACGATCTATACCCACGTCGCGCGCGAACGTCTCAAGCAATTGCACGCGCAGCATCACCCGCGCGGCTGAGGCGGTACGCAGGCTGCGTCGGTCGGGCCTCTGACAGGCGAGCGCGCTCCGAGACGGCGCTTCAGGACCAGCACCGGAGCCTCGACCAGCTTCCAGGAGGCTATTGCGCACACCAGAGTGAGCGCGTACGCGACGCCACCGTGGCGCAGTATGCCCCACTCGGGGAACAGTGTGGCCAACGCCTGCTGCACTGGCGACGCAAAGATGTACAGGCCGTAAGAGAAGTCGCCGTAGCGCCCCCAGCGCGCGAGAGGACCCAGTGAAGCGTAGGCAAACCACAGCACGGCGGAGGCCAGCGCGAGCGCGAAGGCGGGGACGAACGCCGGAGTGTGAAACGTCGCGACGGCCAGCACGCCGACAGCGGTGGGAATCGCCGCTGTGAACGGCAGCCGGCGGCGCAGGCACCACGCGACCGACCCCAGCGCGAAATAGGGCGCCAGGCGTGCCAGCGTTCCCGGCTCCAGTGCGGTTCCGGTCAGGTCGCCGTGGTGCCGCCATGCAACAGCGAGTGCGATTGTCATGCCGCCCACGACAATTGCGGCGCCCAATCGCCAGCGCAGTGCCGCGATAGCGCCGAGCAACAGCACCCAGCCGTACATCTGCACCTCGGGCCACAGGCTCCACAACGATCCGTTGACCGCGTTGGGGATTGCGTTGCGGGAAAATACACCAGGTAGTTCCAGCTGCTGGTGCCGCAGGCCGAGGTTGCGCGTGATGTACGACCAGGTGTGCGCATTCGCCAGATACTCGCCAGGTGCGAGATCGCTAAGCAACGGGCCGAGCACGAACGCCGACAGCGCGAGTACTACAGCGAGTGCGGGAAGGATGCGCATCGCCCGCGCGGCCACAAAGAATCGGAGCGAGCGCCTTTCGAGCAGACTTCGCGTCACCAGGAAGCCGCTGACGACGAAAAAGATGTCGAGTCCGATCGCGCCCATGGTGGTGAACCCGCGGGACAAAGCAAGCATGGGTTCCGCACCCGGGCTTCCCGTCACGGCATACTCGTGTGAAACGATGACCAGCGACGCCGCCAGCCAGCGAATAAAATCGAAGCTGTTGGTGCTGCGGGTGGCGCGATCGCCAAGTGTTTGCACGGGATGCCGGTCAGGAACGTTCGCCCCGTTCGATCGTCACGCCGAGTTGCCGCACGCCGGCGATGGGCGCGAGCTTGGCCACCCTGACGCGCACCCAGGGCACCGCAAATTCGCCGCGCAGGATCGCCGCGACGGCTTCGGCGAAGCGCTCCAGCAGCTGGTGCGGATGATCGGCGGCCAGCGCCTTCAAGCGGTCGACGACACGCGAGTAGTCCAGCGCGTCGTCGAGCTTGTCGCTGGCGAAGGGCTTGGCGGAGGGCAGCGCGAACTCGACGTCGAGCAGCAGCGGCTGGGTGCGGTGCTGCTCCCAGGCGTAAACGCCGATGCGCGTTTCGACGCGCAAATCGTGAATGAAGATGGTATCCATAGCTCAGGGTGTCGAGGCGGTGCTTTGCTACAATGCCGCGCAGAACACCGTCGCGAATTGTAGATGAATTCCTCCCTGGCCACTCTCGCCGTCGTCGTTGCCGCGTATCTGGTCGGCTCGATATCCTTCGCAGTAGTCATCAGCAGGCTCTTCGACCTGCCCGATCCGCACAGCTACGGCTCGGGCAACCCTGGAGCCACCAATGTATTGCGCACCGGCAACAAGACTGCGGCCGCATTGACGCTGCTCGGGGACGGTCTCAAGGGTTACGTCGCGGTGGCCGTTGCGAACGTGCTCGGCATCAGCTGGGGCGACGCCTCGCTTGCCACTGCCGGTGCAGCGCTGGCGGTATTCCTGGGGCATCTTTTCCCGATCTACCACCGCTTCGCGGGAGGCAAGGGCGTGGCAACCGCCGCCGGTATCACGTTCGCGCTCGCGTGGCAGCTCGGGCTCGCGCTGTGCGTCGTCTGGCTGCTCGCCGCGCTGCTCTCGCGCATGTCGTCGGTGGCCTCGCTGGCTGCCGCGGTCACCGCACCTCTGCTCGGGATTTACATCCTCGGCAACTGGCCGGAGGCGTGGGCGCTGTTTCCGATCGCGGCATTGCTCATCTGGCGGCATCGCGGAAACATGCGCAAGATCCTGGCAGGCGACGAGCGCCGCATCGGGCACAAGAGCTGACCGTGCGCCGCGAATGGCCACTGCTGGCCAGCATCATCACCACTGCGCTTTTCCTCGCCTTCGGCAAGGACTGGCTCTCCGATCTGTCCGGCACGCCGTGGTTTTCCTTCATGCTGGGCTGGCTCTTCTGCGCCATCCTGGTCTCGGCCTTCGCCGTCGTCCGCCACGCCGAAGCGCTGGCCGAGTTGCTGGGGGAACCGTTTGGCACGCTTGTGCTCACGCTCTCGATGAGCGGCATGGAAATGCTCATGATCGCCGCGGTCATGGTCAACGGCACGGGCGAATCGTCACTGGCGCGCGACACCATGCTCGCGATACTGATGATCGTGCTCAACGGACTGGTGGGCATTTCGCTGCTGCTGGGCGGCCTGCGCTACCACGAGCAGACCTACAACATCTACGGCGCCAACGCCTTCCTGGCGGTGATCGTGCCGCTGGCGGTACTAGGGCTCGTGCTACCGAGTTTTACGGTAACGACGTCCGGACCGACGCTATCGCATTTGCAGGCAACGTTTCTGATCGTCATGTCGCTCGGCCTCTACGGCGTGTTCCTCGCCATCCAGACGCGCCGTCACCGCGACTATTTCGTCATGCCGGACATCGCTCCGGCAGGCGGCGATGCAGTCGTGGTAGCGCATGGCGAAATCCGGTCGATCCCCTACCACGGCTTGTTCCTGCTCGCTTATGTGCTGCCCATCGTGCTGCTGGCCAAGCAGATCGCCATACCGATCGACTACGGGATCGGCGTGCTCGGCGCGCCGGCCGCAATGGGTGGCCTGCTGGTCGCGGTGCTGATCCTGTCGCCGGAATCGCTGGCAGCGATGCGCGCGGCGCGCGCCAACCAGATTCAGCGTTCGATCAACATCGCGCTGGGCACCGCGCTGTCAAGCATCAGCGTGACGATTCCGGTGGTGCTGGTGATCGGGATGCTGACCGACCGGACGATCATCCTCGGGCTCGATGCCGTCAATACCATCCTGCTGCTGCTGACGCTGGTCGTGAGCATGCTCACCTTTGCGCTGGAGCGCACCAACGTCCTGGCGGGCGCGGTGCATTTGCTGCTCTTTCTTGCCTACCTCATGCTGATCTTCGCGAACTAGCTGCCGACGCGGGCAATAGGAAAAGGCTCACTCGACCCGCTCACCTGCCGCGCATCCCGGTCGTCCGGATCACCGCTGCCGAACCATACATTCCGTACAGCGGCCTTTTTGGACGTCCTCGCGCCAGGAGTCTCGGAGCTAGGCTCGCTAGCGTTGCTGGGCATGGGCCTACTGGCGTTGGTCGCAAGGCGGGGGGCTCGGCAGGTGTTAGCCGGCCGCGGTTGCAAGGTCGACTCTGGTTGTGAAGGAAGAGAGTGGAGGTGTTCTTCACAACCTGCTGATGCGAGGTTGTTACGTACAACCTGCGATCGCTGCTGTCGGAATTTTTTACATGCGCGAAAGGGTTTCCGCGGCCGCAAAAATTCGATCCGGCATAACAACAGGTTAACTTGCATGGCGCAAACATTGCATAAACATAGATGCCACGGATTTACCGTGCGGTTGTACTACTGCTACAGGATCAGACATGACAAACATCAAACACAAGCATTTGTTGGCGGTGGCCGCAGGCGTTTTCGGGCTATGGGCGATGTCCGCCTCAGCGACTGTCATTTTCACTCTCGGCAACCATCCTCAGACGAACGAAAACAATATCCTGTTCCAGTCGCCTCAAACGGGGAACTTGATTAACGGTCAAGTAGACCATTCAGGGGTCGTTGTCAATTTTCTCTCGACCCAAACCTTAGTTCAAAATGCGCAGGGCCAAGCGAGTATCAATGGATTCCAGGGGGCGGAGCTGACCAACATCATGGTCACTGTACCCGGATTCACGTTTGGCGATTTCATCATGAATTTGCAGAACGGGCATGGCCTCGCGACTGTCACTGTTAACTCTACTGGTGGTGGCATATTTTCGTATGTTCTTGGATCCGGCCAGAACTTCCTCACGATTGTGGATACGCTGGACTCGATAATGTCGGTCTCTGTACAGATGGCTGCGGGAGGTGGATTCGATACCTTCAAGCAACCCCGCATCTCCAACGTGTGTAACGAGCGAGGGTGCGTTCCTGTGGAGCAGCAGGTTCCGGAGCCGACAACTTTAATGCTGTTGAGCATTGGTTTGCTCGGCATGGCGCGGGTCGCACGGCGGCGCAAACTATAGTAGTTAGAATGGTATTTAAAACAAAACGCCGGCTTTGCCGGCGTTTTGCTGAGGTCGTATAAGACTCTCGACGGCCAACCTGTGTCCGGCGCCGACCGTCGTGCAATATTTACGGGGCATGCCCGCCTACTACGCAATCGCGCTTTCGCTCTCACTCGATCCTTGTCCTCGAAAGCTGGCGTCATTACTCGGCGCGTTGCTCTCCAGCTGGCGGTCCACACTCACCTGAGGTTCCGTTTTTCGTCGATCTGTCCGCGGGAACGACGGCGACGATTGCGGTCGGCACCGCGCCGCGCAAGGTCGTCGGGCAACGCGTGGCGTCCGGCGCGGTGGCCGGCGCCGAGGTCTAGATCGTCAGCTTCGCCTTCGCACCTGCCGACATTGTCGTACCAGCGGGCGCAAGTGTGGCATGGCGCAACGACGACGGTTCGCCGCATGGTCTTGCCCCTTACATGAGCGGCAACGTGGTCGTGCGCGCGCCGTGAATCTCAGGTGATCGCCATCGTCTCCGGAACCGCCAGCGACGCGAGCTCCCAGCGCGGCCGGATCGTGAAAGCATAGTTCGCCGCCGCGCTAGCGCGCAGCCGTAGCGCACCGACCAGCGCGATCATCGCGCCGTTGTCGGTGCAAAACTGCAGGTCGGGATAGAACACCTGCGCCCCGCGCTCGCGCGCCGCAAGCGCGAGCCGGCTGCGCAGCGCGCGGTTCGCGCCGACTCCGCCGGCGACGACCAGGCGGCGCAGATCGGTCGCGTCCAGCGCGGCCAGCGATTTCGCCACCAGGACGTCAACGACGGCACGCTCGAACTCGGCCGCGACGTCGGCGTTGCGCCGCGCACTTTGCGGCGCGCTGCGCACCAGCGTCAAGACCGCGGTCTTGAGGCCGGAAAAACTCATGTTCAGGTCGCCGCTGTCCAGCATCGGCCGCGGCAGCGTGACCGCGCCGGCACGGCCCCCTTCGGCGAGTTGCGCCAGCGCCGGGCCGCCCGGATACGACAGCCCGAGCAGCTTGGCGGTCTTGTCGAAGGCTTCGCCCGCGGCGTCGTCCTGCGTGTCGCCGAGCAATGTGTAGTCACCCACGCCGCGAACCGCATAGAGTTGGGTATGGCCGCCGGATACCAGCAAGGCCACGAAGGGAAACGCCGGCTTGGGTTCGCCCAGCAAGGGCGAAAGCAGATGGCCTTCGAGGTGGTGCACGCCGAGCGCGGGCACCTCCAGCGCAAAAGCGAGCGCGTTGGCGACGCTGGCACCGACCAGCAGTGCGCCCGCCAGTCCAGGACCCTGCGTATAGGCAATGCCATCGAGTTGTGCGAGCGAGCAGCCAGCTTCGCTCAGCACGCGCTGGGCGAGCGGCACGACTCGCCGGATGTGATCCCGCGAGGCCAGTTCAGGGACCACGCCGCCATAGGCTTCATGCATCTCCACCTGCGAATGCAGCGCGTGTGCGAGCAGGCCGCGGTCGCTGTCGTAGACGGCCAGTCCGGTTTCGTCGCAGGAGGTTTCGATGCCCAGTACCCGCATCGGGCGAGTATAGCGTCGGTCGACGCAGGCGACGGCGACGGCGGGCGGTGGCTTGCGCCGGCAATCCGGACTTGCTATAATTTTGGGCTAATTCATGTAATTGTCCCATAAGCTTTTGTCCCCTAAGGATCCGTCGAATATGCCCAGCGTTCGCGTTCGCGAGAACGAACCCTTCGAAGTGGCCCTGCGCCGCTTCAAGCGCACTATCGAAAAGACCGGCCTGCTGACCGAGCTGCGTGCCCGGGAGTTCTATGAAAAGCCGACCGCCGAGCGCAAGCGCAAGCTCGCCGCCGCGGTGAAGCGTCACTACAAGCGCC
>JBDTLK010000047.1:0-21713 GCA_039934835.1 Edaphobacterium sp. (SeqCode)
CATGAGCCCGACTACATGGATTTCGCGTATTACTCGTGTGTCGTTGGAATGACGTCGCAAGTATCCGACGTCAGCGTGACGACTCGGCACATGCGACGGGTCACCATGACTCACGGCGTCCTGTCCTTCGTTTTCAACATCGCCATTCTCGCCATGAGCATCAACATCATCGTCAATGCCATCTAGCGAAGCATTCGCGACGCTTGCTACAACGCAACGCCCGAGCCGCGCCCCTTACCCTTGACAATTACTGAGCAAACGCTTTTATGGGATCACTAATATAGTAAATACAATAACTTATGCGTCTGGTCGCATTGGCAGCGGGCAAAAAACATGCCGACGTCATTGACTTAAGCGAGCGCACGCCACGAGTTTCGTTGGCGTTGTTGAAAAGATTTGTTACATTGCGCGGCGCGCTCAAGTTGTTCTGCGCGTGCAGAACCCTGCCAAAGAGCTGGGTATTCCCAAGATCGCATCTTCCCTTTGGCGGGGGCACATGATTCCAGCTGTAGTTCGGCTCACGTCGCTTCAGGGCGACGTGCCCGAAACGGCGCGACTGCGCGCCGACCCGATGCGCGTTCGCGCAATCAACGCTGCGCACGTGCACGCGGCGCCGCCGCGGAAGACAATCCTGGTCGTTGCCGGCACGCGTCCGGAGTGCATCAAGCTAGTGCCAGTCCTGCGCGCGCTCGCGCACCATCCCGACCTGTCGACGCTGCTTGTCAACAGCGGCCAACACTTGCGGGCGGTCCGCGATGCGCTGGCCGAATTCGACGTGTGCGCCGACGTCGAAATGGCAGAACTGCAATCGCTGCCGAGTCTCTCGGCGGCGCATGAGCATCTGCGGCGGGAACTGCGCGGCGTCATGCGCAGGGTTCGTCCCGACCTGGTGATGGTGCAAGGCGACACGCTCTCCGCTTACAGCGGCGCGCGCGCTGCGCGCGATACGGGGTGCGCCATTGCCCACGTCGAGGCCGGATTGCGAACCGATGCGCTGCTCGAACCGTTCCCGGAGGAATGGTTCCGGCGCCAGATCGCGCGTTACGCCGACCTTCACTTCGCCCCGTCCCGGGTCGCCGCGGAGAACCTGTTTTCTGAGGGCTACGATAGTCGCAGCGTTCACAACGTCGGCAATACCGCCATCGACAGTCTGCGCCGGCAGCTCGAAGAGACGCGCCACGTCGTGCGCCGCGAGCGGCGGCCGCGTGCGACTGTGCTGGTGACGTTGCATCGGCGCGGCAACTTCGATCGCAATGCGGCCACAGTCTGCGCCGCCCTGCTCGACCTTGTCGCAGCGCGTCCAGGACTACGCGTGCTGTTTCCCGTCCACCCCAATCCGCGCATTTCGGCGACCGTCCGCCGCCACCTGGGAGCGCATCCCGCATTCGATCTCGTCGAGCCCATGCGCTATGACGATTTCATCGGCAGCGCGTCGCGCGCCGCGCTGATCATCAGCGACTCCGGTGGCATCCAGGAGGAAGCGCCGCACCTTGGCACGCCGCTGCTGGTGCCGCGCCCGAATACCGAGCGCCCCGAGTGCCTGGCCACCGGCTTCGTCCAGCTGGTCGCGGTCGACCGGGATGCGCTGGTGCGCGCGGCGCTTTCGGCGCTCGACGCGCCGCGCCGCGCACCGCTACCGATCGATTCGGCAGCGCCCTATGGAGTTGGCGACGCGGCAATCCGCATTCGCGGTGTGCTCGAGTCGCTCATGGTGGCGCAGGTACACGCGTGACCGCGGCGGTTGCGCGCGAATACGGTGGCGACGTCGTCGCTGTGACGCGCAGGCTGTCGCCGCGCCCGATTGCCGGCTGGCTCTTCGATGGCGGTGCACAATTGCGTTCCGGCCCGGAAGCCGGCGGGGTCGCGGGTTGGCTCACGGCAAGCGGCGAGGCCGTGTACGTCTATCCCGAAATCAGCGGCTACTACCTGCAATGGCTTGCCTGGCGGGCTTTGCGCCAGCGCGGCGCGACCGCCGCGCTGCGCCGACGTGCTTCGTCGGCTCAGCGTTGGCTGAGGTCGTGGGTCGAGCGCGGCGAGCTCCCGCCAACGCGGATCTACCTGCGCGAGCATCAAGCCGACTGGCGCAACGATGCGGTGTTTTTCTTCGATGTGGCGATGGTCGTGCGCGGCGTGGCCTCCGCGGTCAGCGCGCGCCTCATCGAACCGGATTTCGTACTGGTCGGCCGCCTTGCCGAATTGCTTTTGCAGCTGGTGGGCGACGATGGTCAGTTCGACGCCTGCGTGACCACGCAGGCGTCGCCGCTACCGGAACGTTGGTCAACCCGCCGTGGCGGTTTTCTCGCGAAGGCTGCCGCCGGCGTGCTTTGCGCGGCGAAGGTGCTGCCGCACATCGCAACGCTGCAGTCGGTGGCCGAAACGACACTGGAGGCCAGCCTTCGCATGGCGACGGTAAGCCCGCATGCGGAAACGCATCCTCTGCTCTACGCGATCGAAGGCGCGTTGAGCGTCCCCGGGCACCAGGCGGTCGCGCCGCTGATTGAAGCGTTCACAGCGCAGGTCGACGTATTGTTGCAGCAGACAACGCCGCACGGGGAGCTCCCGGAATCGCGATTCAGGTCTGGAATCCCACGGCTCGACATCGTTGCGCAAACCTTGCGCGCCGCCAGCCTCCTGCAGCGGCGTGCGCACCGCTGGTGTCCGGATCCGCTGGCTATGGAGCGGATGAGGCAAGGCCTCGCGCGCCATGTGACGCACGATGGAGCGCTGCCTATCGACCCGACCGAGCCCGTCCCGCAATACAACGTCTGGTGCGCGATGTTTGCCGATCAGGCGCTGCAGGTTGCGCAGCATCGTGACGATGGACCAAGCCTCGATGATCTGGAAACGTGTCTGGTCTGACCGGCACTCGTTAGACGACGTGCGTGCAGTGACGCAGCCTTGCGCCGTCACGGCCATGGAGTCGGCATGATTGCGTGGGGCACGACGTTACCTCAACGCTTGCGCTTGGCGCCACTATGGCTGGCGGTGGCGCTGGCCGATGCGCTCGAACCGAGGGTCGCGCGACCGATTCGCATCAGGACGAACGTGATCCGGCGAGCAGGCATAAGTATCGTCATCCCCGAGCGCGATGCTCCCGACCTGCTCGACGCTGCGCTGGCCAGCGTGACCGCCTCGCTGCAACACTGTAAGGAGCCGCTGCAGATCATCGTCGTCGCCAACGGCGCTCCGCGGGAGCGCTACCGCGACATCGTCGCGCGATATCCGATGCTGGAGCTGGTGCATCGGAGCGAACCGCTAGGATTCAGCGCAGCCATAGTGCGCGGACTGGAGCGCGCGCGCTACGACTGGACACTGCTGCTCAACAATGACATGACGCTGGAGCCATTCGCGTTGCGCGAACTCGCCGCATGTCGTGCCGACGATGTATTCGCGATTGCCGCACAGATCCTGCAGCAGAGCTCCGACGGCCGGCGCGAGGAAACCGGCTTTGTCGACTGGTACGTCGATTCAAGCGGAATCCGCGTTTTTCATGCGACGCCGGAAGGCGGCACACGACCCGGCCTGTGCGCCAGCGGCGGCGCCGGCCTGTTCCGTACCGCATTGCTGCGCCGCTACGCTCGCGCGAGCCGCGTCTACGATCCTTTCTATTGGGAGGACGTGGAATGGGGTGTGCGCGCGCAACGCGACGGCTATCGGGTCGTATTCTGCCCGGGCGCGCGCGCCCAGCATCGCCACCGCGCGACGACCGCGCGTTTCTATCCAGCTGCGGAAATCGAGCGCATCGTCGAGCGCAACCGCATCCTGTTCGACCTGCGTAACGCCACCACCGGCTTCGGCGTTTCGACACTTCTCCAGCGCGTTTGCGATTTGCCCTACCAGTCGCAACGCCAACTCGCGGCGCCAGCGGTTGCGCTGCGTGTGCTCGCCTCGCGCTGGCGCGCGCGCCGGCGGGCGCTGTGCGGCGCCCCGCCGCTATTGGCGGCGACCGGCGCCATCGCGGCACCGGCTGCGTCGTACAGTTACCGGCTGGCTGCGCGGTCGAGCCGCCCGTGCGTGCTGCTCGCGTCGCCATTCTGCGTGTTTCCGGCGCGGCACGGAGGCGCACGACGGATAGAAGGCTTGCTGCGACGGCTGCGGCGCGAGTTCGACATCGTGCTCGTCAGCGACGAAGCGTCACTGCACGATGGGCGCAGCCTGGCGCATTTCGACGGCTTGCACGCGGTACTGACGGTACAACGCCCCGCCGACACGGTTGCTGGCGGCGGTGCCGACCTGGCGGCGCGGATGGAACGGCATTGCCACCCGCTTTTGGCTCGCGCGGTTCGCCAAGCGCTGCAGCGCTATCGTCCGCAACTGGTGCAGGTCGAGTACGCCGAACTCGCCGGGCTGAGCGCGCTGCGCGGTCCAGGACAGCGCTGGATCCTCGGGCTGCACGATGCCTTCGATCCGGCGGATTTTCGCGATGCCGAGTCGGCGCGTCACTTTCAGGCACACCTGCAAGCGAGCTATGACGCCGTAACGGTCTGCTCGCCCGAGGACGAGCGCATGATCGTGCATCCGCGCGCGGTATGCGTTCCCAACGGCGCCAACGGCTGGCTGCGACAACCTGCGGCATCGACGTCCGCCCAGTTATTGTTCATGGGGCCGTTCCGCTACCCGCAGAACCTGGATGGAATCCGCCGCTTCCTGCAGGTCGCCTATCCCGCAATCAAGCTGGCCGTACCGGAAGCGCGTCTGCTGGTGCTGGGCGGCGACGGCGCCGCGGAGGCGATTGCCGGCGACGCCGCGTTTGCGCAAGCCGGGGTCGACGTCCTGGGCCACCGCGAAGACGTCGCCGGCTTGCTCGCCGCGAGCGCGCTCACAGTCAATCCGCTGTCGGGGATCCGCGGGTCGTCGGTAAAGGTCATCGAGTCGCTGGCGGCCGGGCGGGCCTGCGTGACCACCGAAGACGGTGCGCGCGGCTTTGCCGCGGCCGGACTGCGGGCACTGGTCAGGGTGCGTGACATCGAGGCGATGGCCGAGCCGATCATCGCGTTGTTGCGGGACGATGCACGCCGGCGCGACCTCGAAACGCCGGACGCCGCGGCGCTCGCGCCCTTCCAGTGGTATCACTGCGCCGGCATTCAGGGCAACCTGTATCGCGCATTGCTGGGGAACGAACATGCTTGAGCGCCCGGCTGCGCTGTCGAACTACGATCGAATCGCCCACCTTTACGACATCGACATGGGTCGCAACATGGCCTTCGATGATGCCGCCTTCTACGTCGAACAGGCCGCGCGCGCCGGCGGCCGGGTCCTCGAACTCGGTTGCGGCAATGGTCGTATTTTGCTCGAACTGGTCCGCCATGGCGTCAACGCGGTCGGCATCGACGCTTCGGCGCGCATGTTGCTCGACCTTCGCCGCAAGGCAACCGCGCACAGGCTCGAAGCCACGGTGTGTCGCATGGACGCGCGCGCGCTGGCCTTCAGCGACGCGTTCGCGCTGGTGCTCTGCCCGTATTCGCTGATCACGTACATGACCGCCACCGAGGACGCCGCGCGGTTGCTGGCAGGCATTCACGCCGCGCTCGCGCCGGCCGGGACCGTGATCGTCGATGCCTTCATTCCGCGTCAAGGCGCGCCGAGCGACGCCTTCAAGGTCGACTATCGCCGCGAACACCGCAACGGTGTGCTGGTACGCTCCAAGCGTGTTGCCGCGCTGGGACCGTCCACCCATCGCATCGAGCGCCGCTATGAACTGGTGGCCGCCGACGGCCGACTTGTGGAACGCATCGATACCAGCGAGGACATTCGACTGTATTGGCCCAAGGACATCGTCGAATTGCTGACGACGTCGGGTTTCGCCATCGATCGCACGTGGCGGGACTACGGTGCGACGCCAGCCGGAGAGGCGCAATTCTTCACGGTAAGCGCGCGCAAGTCGTCCTGACGCAACGCCCGAACGCGATCCGGACGTATTCCGCGGTGCTCAGCGCCGCACCGACTTGGCGGGAGGCAGGATGCCCTTGGCGTGCAGCAAGGCCTTGGCCATGGCATGACGTTCTTCGGTCGACAGATTCGGCGCGCGCTTGCGCAGCTTTGCATCGGTGTCGGCGAAAACCTCGATCGCCCGCTCCGTCTGCACGTTGCCTTTGGTCGTCCCCATGCGTTGCGGCAGGTCCAGGGTGGCACGAACGCGCCGATGACGCCAGTGCGCGCGCAGCACCGCGGTGACGTTGACCAGGACGAGGACCGCGGCAGCTGCGCCGATGATCGCGGGGGTGATTTGCATGATGGCTCCGAAGGCAGTGTGGACGATTGATGGTGAAACCCTAAGCAAGCGGTGTGCCATACATTGCGACGCCCTGCCCCTTGGCGGCGGTTATTCGGCCGTCTGGGCCTTTGTGGCAAACAATGCCGACAAACGGCAACTGCATCGGCCCGAACGGAGCCACATGCGGGCCCTCCCGGGAAGCATCCTCCTGGCGCGCGAAGGACTACTTGCTCGAATAGAGCTGCGGAAACTGCTCCTTCAGCGCGGCAAGCTTGGGCATATCGTGGATGACGATATAGGGCTGTGCCGGATTGCGTGCCAGGTAGTTCTGGTGATACTCCTCGGCCGAATAAAACGCCTTCAGCGGCGCGACTTCGGTAACGATCGGCTTTCCATAGACCTTGGCGGCGTCGAGCTGCGCGACGTAGGCCTTCGCCACACGCTCCTGTTCCGGCGTGGCGTAGAAAATCGCCGAGCGATACTGCGTACCCCAGTCGGGGCCCTGGCGGTTGAGTTGCGTAGGATCGTGCGCGACCGAGAAAAACACGCGCAGCAGCTGGCCGTAGCTTACCTGGGATGGATCGTATTTGACCTCGACCGACTCGGCATGGCCGGTGGTCCCGGTCCCAACCAGCATGTAGCTGGCGGTCGTCTTCGAGCCGCCGGAATATCCCGAGGTCGACGCGCTCACGCCTTTGACGTGCTTGAACACTGCCTCGACACCCCAGAAGCAACCGCCCGCGAACACCGCGGTGGCTTGACCGGGCGTCGCGGCCTTGGGTGTGTCGACGGCAGGGTCGGGCAGCGCGCCCACTACGGTGGCGGCGCTGCAAGCCATCGTCAGCAATGCGGCGCCAGCCGCGAGACTCGATCGAAATAGACTCGTCATCCTTACCTCCATGAATTGCTGCAGCCGATTTTCGCGACTGCAGTGCCGCACGGCACAGTGCCGCGCGGTGGTATGACTTAAAGTCGCTCCGCAACGCACCAACCTTACAGGTCACGCCGGCGAATCCACTGGCGACGTGCGCTAGGCCGCGATTCTGGGAGTGGCTAGGGGCGCGATAGTTCCATCAGGTACGTCGTGCGGGGCGAACTGGACGCAGTGGCTACTATTCGCAGGCAGTGCCCGGCGCGCGGAACACCTGGCGAGTGATCGGCTTGGCCTGCGCGACGCCTCTGAAGGTGTAGGCGAAGCTGGCGCTGTTGCCATCGACGAAGGTAAAGGGTGCCGAGCCAACGGCTGTCGCGGTCACCGCCGCCAAGCTAAACGGTATCGCATTGAATGGCGGCCCCGTCGTGCGGTAGAGCGTGCCCGAATAGACTGTCCCGCCGGCGCAAGCAGCGGTGACCGAGAACCATGCCGGCATGCCGGCAACGCGTGCACGTGCCCCATTTCCCTAGCCTCCCCAAGGTCCCCCACGGCCCGGCAACGTCGATGGTACTACGTCCCAGGGTTGCGGCGCGACGACCAGCCAGTCGCTCGGGCACGGCATGCACATCGCGCGCGCCGTATCGATGCTCGTTTCCGGTGCCAGCCACTCGTCGATTTCAGCGTCGCCGATGATCACCGGCATGCGCGCATGGATGGTCGCCATCAGCTCGTTGGGCTGCGTCGTGAGAATGGTGTACGAAGCGATCGACCGATCCTCGTTCCGCCAGTGTTCGTGCAGGCCGGCCAGCGAAATCAGTTCGCCATCCGCGCGGACGATCCGATACTTGATCTTGCGCTTCGCGCCTGCTTCGGCCTTCCATTCGAAGAACGCATTCGCCGGCACGATGCAGCGCCGCCGGCGAAATGCGCTGCGAAAGAACGGCTTGTCGGCCGCCGTCTCGCTTGCCGCATTGAACGGATTGCTGACCGCCTTGGGATCCTTGACCCACGACGGCACGAAACCCCAGCGCCGCATTGCCACTCGGCGCACGCCGTCATGAACGAACACCACTGGATTGCTTGTCGTCGGTCGCACATCGGCGCTGGGCGCGAACTCGACCTCACCCGGTTCGATGCGGTACCGCGCGCCGACGCGCGCCGGCGTTTCGTTGAGTTCGTAGCGACCGCACATATTCTGCGAGTATTCGTCGACCCCAGAGCGCGCATCCGCTGGCGGCTGTCTTCACATCGAGCCAGGCATGGTGTCGCGTTAACTTGCCGGCCTTATCAGGCGAACCAGATTGGCAAGAATCTCGTAGATCGCATAGTAACTGGTGTGCAGGCCGCCGATGCCTGGCAGGTAATCGAGAAACGTATCTGATCCTGTCGCCGGGATACCCGTGGGAGCGGCAATGATCTCGATACCTGCTGCGGCGAATTCGGCCTTCGCGCGCGGGATATCGAAGCTGTGCGCGACCAGCACCACACGCTCGATGCCCGCTGCGCGCAGGATTTCGGCCGACCGCAGCGCATTCTCGTGGGTGTTCCGCGATCGGTCTTCGGCCCAGCGCACCTGCAGCCCGTACTCGCGTTCCAGCACTTCACGCATCAGCTTGGCTTCGGGTTCGCCGGCCAGGACCGTGCCCCCGGTAACCAGGATCGGCAGGTGCGTAGCGCGAGCGACCCGTGCCCCATAGCGGACCCGCTCCAGCGTCAACGTGGCTAGGGTGTCGCCGCCATACTCGGCCGCATTGCGCCGTACGCCGCCACCGAGAATAACCAGTGCCTTCGCTTCCGCTGCGCGGGCCATTTCAAGCGGTGGCGACGTGTCGAGGCTGCGCACGAGAAAGGCCGCGACCACTGGCATCGAGAGTACCCATAGCAGAAGAACGCCGGTCCAGGCGAGAACGTGTGCGCCGCGGGGGAATCGGCGCCAAACGCCCAGCCCGACCAGTGCCAGCAACAGAGGCCCCGTTGGTGGTAGCACCAGCGTCTTGAGTACTGCCTTGACCCAGGTTGGATCGATCACTTGGACACCTGTCCCCGCACCAAGCACCCAGGAACCGGCGCCTGCGTCGCGGCGCACGGATATGTCGCGTATCGCGTCAACGGCTCCTCTTGAGCAAATCCTGCAAACGGCTGGCCGGGACGGCATAGGTAATTCCGGACGGCTGGGTCAGGGCCGATTCCTTGGTGCCCTTGACGAACACCATGTTGATGATTCCGAGCACTTCGCCCGAGTCAGGATCATAGACAGGGCTGCCGCTGTTGCCGGGATACGCGGTCGCGTCGAGCTGGAAAACCGGAAACGCTGCGCCGGACAGGCGGCGGATCGTCGCCGGGTCCAGATCGCCAGCGCGACCTTGTGGAATCGCGATCGGTGTGATCGCCGAGATCATTCCGCGGTGCGTGGCGGCGAACGGCCCGAGGACGGCGCCGATGGGATAGCCCGTGAACAACACTTCCTGGCCTTCCCTGATACCGTTGGAGTCACGGATTTTGAGCGCCGGGAGCGCGGGCGCGGATATACGCAGCAACGCCAGGTCGGAGTTCTTGTCCACAGCGACCTCTCTGGCTTCCCTGACCTGCACCTGGTCCTTGCCGTCCTTGGCCGGCATCGGAATGAGGATCGCAATGCTCTCCAGCTTCGATGGGTCGACGAGCGGCAGCAGGACGTGCGCGTTGGTCACGATCAGTGTTCCGTCGCCAACGGCGAAGCCGGTGCCCCGAAACTGGAAGGGCGGCGAGCGGGTCCGCACGAACGTACCCACCGCGACCACCGAGCCTTTGTTGCGCTCGATCGTGGCCGATCGATCGGCGTGTGCAGGCGTAAGCAGCAATGCCAGCGGCAGCAGCGCGACCAACGCTACCGCGCGCCCTGCGCGCGGCCGCGTCGCAACTGAATTCATGACGTCTCCTAGGGTGTGTCGGTGGCGGGCCGGATCACGATGGACGACGGTCCCACGATATTGGCGTCGTACGGGTGCCGCGCGCTGGGGTAAAAGCGCTGCACCCGCCGCACGTAGTCGCGGGTTTCCGCATACGGCGGGACACCCTTGTACTTGTCCACTGCAGCTTCGCCGGCATTGTAGGCAGCCACGACCAGCGAGACCTCGCCTTCATAATACGCGAGCAACCAGCGCAGGTAGGCGAGCCCGCCCTGGACGTTTTCGGTCGCGTCGAGACTATTGCGAACCTTGAAGCGCAGTGCCGTGGCCGGAATGAGTTGCATCAGACCTCGAGCATCCTTGTGCGAACGCGCACCGGGGTCGAAGTTCGACTCGGCGGCGATCACGGCAAGCGCGAGTTGTGTACTCACCGTGAAGCGTGGCGCCACCTTCGCGACCATGTCGGCGATCTTTTTCTTGGCCGGCGACAAGTCAGCGAATGGATCGGGCTCCACCACAACCGGCTCTGCCGGTGGCTCCGGTTCCGGCGGACGCATGCAGTCGGGTATGACGCCGCGATCCTCGCCGACGACGTCGAGCATCCGGCGCGCCTGCGTGTGTCCGGCCTGAGCCGACCGGGCGAACATTGCTGCAGCGAGCGCATCGTCACGCGTTACACCGCGCCCGTTGGCATACATCCAGCCGAGGTTGAACATTGCATCGGCGTCGCCGGCGCGCGCGGCATCGCAATACAATTCCGCCGCTTTTGGCTGATCCTTCGGCACGCCCTCGCCGTGCTCGTAGGCGAGCGCTCGTGCCATCAGGGCGGGAGCGGCAGTCACCGACGATGCCGGGTCGGCCGCGGCGAATACGTCGGTAGCGAGTAGCAGCGCGCCGACGACAAGCCGATGCCACGTCCAACCGTCGCCGTCACGCCCGACGCGACGATCACGCAGTGCGGCGGGCATTTGGCTCCAGCGGCAGGCTTTCGGCAGCGACGACGAGCCGGCTGGCTTCGTATGACGGCAGGGTGTCGCGCAGACCCAGTCGCACGTCATGGGTGGGCTGATAATCGAGCAGGCGCCGCGCCTTGCTGATGTCCGCTTGCGAATGCTGGACATCGCCGGGACGAAACGGCTCGTGAAGCGGATGCGCGATCCGCATTCCGGGATGCCGAGCGATGACCAGCTCGCGCAGGACATCGAAGAGCTCTTTGAGCGACATCCTGCCGCCCACCGCAATGTTGTAGACCTGGCCGATTGCAGCCGGATCGGCGACGAGAGCCGCCAGCAGATTCGCCTGCACGACGTTGGCTACGTGACAGAAGTCGCGCGTTGTGCTGCCGTCGCCATAAATGACGATTGGCGTAGTCGACAGCATCGCAGCCACCCAGCGCGGGATTACGGCGGCGTACGCACCCTGCGGGTCCTGGCGCGGGCCGAATACGTTGAAGTAACGCAAGCCGATGGCCGGCACGCCATAGCAGCGACCGAACACGTCGGCATAGAGTTCGTCGAGGTATTTGGTGACCGCGTAGGGCGACAGCGGACGACCGATCTCTTCCTCCACCTTCGGCAGGCCTGGATGGTCACCGTAGGTCGAGCTCGATGCGGCGTAGACGAAGCGTTGCACTCCGGCGTCGCGCGAGGCGATGAGCATGTTGAGAAAGCCCGTCGCGTTTGCCGCATGAGTCGCCAGCGGGTCTGCGATCGAGCGTGGGACCGAGCCAAGCGCGGCCTCGTGCAGAACGATGTCGACGTCAGTGCACGCCCGACGGCATGCCGCGAGGTCGACGATGTCCGCTTCGTGGAAAGTGTGCCGCTGCCAGGTCTGCTCCCCTACCGCTCGGCGCACTTCCTCGAGGTTACGCCGATGCCCGGTCGAAAAATTGTCGAGGCTGACGACGTGCTGTCCCAGGCGCAAAAGCGCTTCGACCAGATGCGAGCCGATGAAGCCGGCACTGCCCGTGACCAGCCATCGTCGCCGCTCACTGCCCAGGCGCGCGCGAACCGCGGCTAACGCGTCGGTTGCGGATTCGTGCGCCGACATCATAGTCTCCACACGTTTACCCCATGCGCGCGGAGCACCGCCGCGTCGCCCATGCACTTGACGTCGACGAACAGCCCGCCCGGCTCCAGCTTGGCTACATAGTCGTCGACTGGGCGTTCGCGGAATTCACGGTGCGCCACCGCGATGACCAGCGCCTTCGACCGGGGCAGCGCAGCCCAGGGTGTCAACTCCACTCCGTATTCGCGCCGGGCTTCCTCGGGATCGGCCACTGGATCGTGCACGTGCACGGTGACGCCGTACGACGCCAGTTCGTGGACGACATCGATGACGCGCGAATTGCGGATGTCGGGGCAATCTTCCTTGAATGTGAGGCCGAGAACGGTCACGTGCGCACCCCGGACTGGTGCCCCGGTCTGGATGATCTGCTTCACCGTCTGCTCGGCGATGTACTTCCCCATGCCGTCGTTGATGCGCCGACCCGCAAGAATGACCTGCGGGTGATAGCCGAGCTTGTCGGCCTTGTGCGTCAGGTAGTAAGGGTCGACGCCGATGCAGTGCCCTCCCACCAATCCGGGCCGGAATGGCAGAAAGTTCCATTTGGTGCCCGCGGCTTCGAGCACCTCCAGCGTGTCGATGCCAATCTTGTGGAACAGCAGCGCCAGCTCGTTCATGAGCGCTATGTTCAGATCGCGTTGCGTGTTCTCGATCACCTTGGCGGCTTCCGCGACCTTGATGCTGCTGGCACGGTACACACCTGCCTTGACGATGCTCGCGTAGACAGAGGCCACGCGTTCGAGCGTCTGCGGCGTGTCGCCCGAAACCACCTTCATGATCCGCGTCAGCGTGTGCTCCTTGTCGCCCGGATTGATCCGCTCCGGAGAGTAGCCGACGAAGAAGTCGCGCAACCATTGCATGCCCGAGTGCTCCTCGATGACGGGAACACAAATCTCCTCGGTCGCACCCGGATACACCGTCGATTCGTAGACCACCGTGGCGCCACGCTTGAGGTTGGCGCCGACGGTCTGGCTCGCCGCGATCAACGGGCCAAAGTCCGGCTGATGCGCTTCATCGACCGGGGTCGGTACTGCCACGATGATGAAATCTGCCTTTCTCAGCTCAGCCGCATTGGTCGTGCATCCAAGCCCGGTCGCCGCTTTCAGCTCGGCAGGGGTCACCTCCCGTGTCGGATCGACTCCGCGCCGATACGCCGCGACCTTCGCTTCGGAAAGGTCGAAGCCGATGGTCGTGTAGTTTTTTCCGAACTCGACGGCCAGAGGCAGCCCCACGTAACCGAGGCCGACAACCGCGATCGTAGGGGGAGCCGGCATCGACGGAGTGCGCGACTGCGCTTCGGCGATTGCGGTCTCGCCTGTGTCGCGCATCGGATGCCCGCCGTCCGCGCTTGTCACAGGCCACTCAGCAGTTTTTCGGCGTCGGCAACGAATGCCGACCCCTTGCCGGCTTTCGCCACCAACTCGAGTTCGCGCTTTGCGCTCGCCTTGTCGCCTGTCTTCATCAGCGCCTTCGCCAGGTGCAGCCGGATCTCGTCGTTCTTCGGAGCGAGATTCGAGGCCGCACGAAGCAGCTCAAGGCCCTTGCCCGCGTCGCCGGTTTGCACCAATGCCCAGCCCATGGTGTCCATGACGTCGGGATTGTTGGGCGCTTGCAAGTACGCCTTCTCCGCGATCTCAACGGCCTTCGGGTCTCCCAGCTCGGTCAACGACCACGCCAGGTTGTTGAGCGCCTCCGGATTATCCGGAGCGATGGCCAGCACCGCCCGGAAATGGGTGATCGCCTCGCGGTAATCCTTCTTGCGCACACTCTCGTTGCCAAGGAACAACGACATCGTTGCGTCCTTGGGATTCTCGCGCTGCCACTTGCTCGCCAAGGCGGTCGCGTCGGCGGCCTTCCCCGCGCTTGTCAGCGCTATGTAACGACGAACAGCGAGAATCGGGAGCGGCTGCTTTGCAAGCGCGGTTGCATACATCGCCGCGGCCTCGGGCCATTTCTTCTGGTAGGCGAGCACTTCGGCTTCGATCGCGAAGCCGAGCGCGCGATCGGGCGCCTCCTTCTGCAGCACCCGGGCGTCAGCGACGGCTTTTTCCGGGCGGCCGGAGGCAACGTAGATCTGCGCCAAGCCGACCCATGCCTGAACCTGATCGGGATGAAGCGCGAGCAATTTGCGCAGCGTATCGATCCCTGCGTCGTAGTCCTTGAGCGTCACCTGAACGTCGGCAACCCGCAGCAGCGCGTTCGCACTCTCCGGCTGCAGGCGCACCAGTCGCCTGAACGTCTCCAATGCTTCCTTGGGATCGCCCGCTGCGAGCTGCGCAATGCCAAGCTGCTCGACGATCTGCGGATCGCTGGGAAATACCGCCTGAGCCGCCTGGGCCGCGGCGAGCGCCGCCTTCGCGTCCGGCAGCCTCGCGAAATAGGTGATCAGCGCAATGCGCGGGCGAATCGACGTCGGAGCGGCAGCAATGGCGAGCTCGATCGCCGCTTTCACTTCCTCGGGCCGATGCTGCGTGATCGCGAGAAGCTCGGCCTGCGCAAGCAGCAGCTGTTCGTTCTTGGGATCCTTGGCGAGCAGTGCCTCGTAGCGCTTGCGCGCATCGTCGGGCTTGCGTTCGCGAACGTCGATCAACCCAAGCGCGTAAGCGGCGGCAAAATTGGCGGGCTGAAGTTGCAGCGCCTTTTCGTACGCCACGCGCGCTTCCTTGAGGTTGCGCATGCCAAGGTAAACCGCGCCTTTGACATTATAGGTAAGCGGGTCCGAAGGCTGTTTTTTCTCAAGCACGCCGACCGCCGCGAGCGCCTGCGCGAATTCCTGGCGATTGACATGCACACTGATGAGTGCGAGATCGGCCTGATTCTGGCTTACATCGGTCGCCGCAAGGGATTCCAGGTCTTTTAGCGCCCGTCCGGAATCGCCCGCCGCGTAGCGAACTTGCGCCAGCCGGACTTTGCTTCCCAGGCTACCCTTGTCGATCGCGTCGGCCCGCTCATAGACTTGGGCCGCCTTGGCCGAGTTGCCAGATGCGATATACGCTTCACCCGCGGCACGCAGCAGCACCGGATCATCGGGTGTGCGCTGCAACGCCGGCAGGATGGTTTCCAGCGCAAGCGCAGGCCGACCGGCGCGCAATTGCGTCAGCGCGAGCGCCCGCGCCGCGCCCACGTCGGAGGGCGCCTTGGCGACGACCTGGCGCAGCGCGTCCTCGGCAATGGCGAGCGACCCGAGCCGGAGGTTGATCAGCCCGGACAGATAGAGCGCGGGCAGGTAATCCGGCCTGCCGGCAAGGATCTGCTGGACGGAGTCGCGCGCGCGCGGGAAATCACCGCGTGCAAATGCCACGAGGGCGTCGGCGTACACGGTACGAAGGTCATTCGGCGCGACCTTCTTCATCACCTCGAGTTGCGCGGTGGCCTTGTCCAGCGCTCCGGCCGACACTAGCAGCGGTACCAGTGCCTGGCGCAGGTTCATGGCGTTGGCGTTGGCTTCGATGCCGCGCTGCAGGGTGCTGATGGCCTCGTCGCGGCGCCCCTGCGTGGATTCGAGCTGCGCCTTGAGCGTCAACGCGTCCGCATCGCTCGGCGCCGTTGCCAGAGCGGTCTCGAGGTGTTTGAATGCCGCAGGCAGGTCGTTGTTCAAGGCGGCAAGTTGCGCCGCCACCGTCAATGCGCGCGCGTCGTTGGGGCTCTCGGCCAGCACGGTCTGCATCAAAGCCTGCGCCCTTTTGGTTTCGGTGAGCGCCATCTGCGCGATAGCGAGCGAGGTCACGATATCGGCGCGCGCCGGGGCGGTGCCCAGTTTGCGATCGCCGAGTTCCGTGATCAATTTCCTGAACTCCCCTTGGGCGAGAAGCGTGCGTGCGAGCAATGGATACGCGTCGTCGGGTGCGTAGCCAAGGTCGATCGCCTTGCGAATTTCGGTCTCGCCTCCAGCCGCGTCGCCGGTGTCGAAGAGCGACTTGGCGAGCAGGAACCTGGCTTCCGCATTCGAAGGTTCCTGCTGCAGCGCGCTCTTGAGCTCAATGATCGCGGCCTTCTGGTCCGCTTTGGCCAGATAGGACTTGGCGGAGCCGACCAGGGCCGATGAATCAGTCTTGTTGCAGCCTGGCAGCAAAACGACCAGCGCAAAGGCCGCAAACAAGCACTTACCAGCATTCGTTGTCATCATTGTTTCCCCACGTCTTGTCAATGAGCCTGGGCACGACTACCTGAGCCCGAAGCGTTGCATAAGGTCGTATAGCGTCGGGCGGCTCACCCCCAACAGTTCAGCAGCCTTGGTAAGATTTCCGTTGACCCGTCCCAGCACGCGCAGCACTACGCCCTTCTCGGCTTCGTCGCGAACCTGGCGCAGGTTCAGCGCCTCCCCGTCCGCGGCCGCTGGTGCCAAGCCAACGTCGGCAGCACTGATCGTGAGCCCGTCGGCGAGAATAGTGGCACGTTTGACGACGTTTTCCAGCTCGCGGATGTTGCCCGGCCAAGGGTACGCTTCGATCGCTGCGACGGCATCTGGCAGAAGCGTCATGGCACCCCGCCCCTGCTCAGCCGCGAAGCGATACGCGAAGCCGTGCGCCAGCAACGCGGCATCTCCGGTTCGCGCGCGCAACGGAGGAACTTCTATGACGATCTCGGCAAGCCGGTAGTAGAGATCCTCGCGAAATTTCCCGTTGGTGATTTGCTCCTTCAGATTTTCGTGCGTCGCGCAGACGATGCGCACATCGACGGCGATTTCGTGTCGACCACCAATCCGCTCGATCACTCGTTCCTGGAGGAAGCGGAGCAGTTTGGCCTGCAGGGATATTGGAAGATCGCCAATCTCGTCGAGGAAGAGGGTGCCACCGTTCGCGGTCTCTATCTTGCCCAGCGTCTGCTTGGCGGCGCCGGTGTAGGCGCCCTTCTCGTGTCCGAAAAGCTCGCTCTCGAGCAGGTTCTCCGGGATCGCCGCGCAGTTGATCGCAATGAATCGACCATCGCGCCGCGATGACAGGTCGTGAAGCGCGCGAGCCAGCAGCTCCTTACCGGTGCCCGATTCGCCGTGGATGAGCACCGTGACGGACGTTGGCGCAACCTTTTCAATCGTACGACAGATCCGCAGCATCTCCGGATCCCGGGTGATGGTCGCCGACATCCCCGGCGAGGGCTGCAGCGCTTGCAGGCGTCGATTCTCGGTCTGCAGCTCGTGCACGCGAAACGCGCGATCTATGGTCCACGCGAGAATCTCCGGCTCGAAGGGCTTGGTGCAGAAATCGTGCGCACCCAGCGCGATGGTCTTGACCGCAATCGCACGCTCGTTCTGGCCGGTGAGCACGATCACCTTGGTCTCCGGTGCCAGTGCATGAATCTCCCTGAGCAGTTCCAGACCTTGCGTCGGATCGTCCGGGTTCGGCGGCAGCCCCAGATCCATTGTCACCACTGCTGGTTCATAGCGTCGCAACTGCACGATGGCAGACGCACGATCATTGGCCACGACCGTTGCATATTGATCGAAGGCCCACTGCATCTGTTTTTGCAGCGCCGGGTCGTCCTCGACGATCAGCAGAGGCCGGCGCGCTTCGGTCATGCGAGCACCCGGTGCGGTGGCGGCAGCGCAACCGCATTGTCGGCAATCGGCAGCAGCACCCGAATCCGCGTTCCAAGGTTCGGCGTGCTGTCTACCAGCATCTGGCCGCCGAGCGTCTGGATGTACTGCATGCTTTCGTAGACACCGATACCCATGCCCGTCGATTTGGTTGTTTCGAATGGCTTGAACAGCCGGTCGCGCACGAATTCCGGACTCATGCCTTTGCCGGTGTCGGCAACCTCGATCACCGCGAAGCGTTCATCGCGCGTCAGTCGAACCGAAACATGGCCATCTGCGTCCGTCGCGTCAAGGGCGTTCTGGATCAAATGCGCGATCATGTGCTCGAACCGGTCCTCATGGCCGTAAGTGGCGACGCCACTCGCGAGATCAAGCCCGATCGTACGCTCATCCCCAGTTTTCGCTGCGCATGCCCGTTTCACCACGGACTCGAGCTCGACCAGTCGTGCGTTCTCGACCGGCGTGGCGCCCGTCCGCAGTTGCAACATCAGGTTATTCATGCGGCCAACCACGTGTTCCACCGTCGTCAGCATGTCGCGCTGGAATTCGAGGTTGTCGCGGTGACGTTCCGCATTGCGGAGCATCAGCGAGAGTTGCGATACCAGGTTCTTCAAATCGTGCACGACGAAAGCCGACATGCGGTTGAAGGCGTCGAACTTCCGCGTCTCGAGCAGCGCTTCGGTCGCCCTCAGTTGACCGATGTAGCTTGCCGCCTGCCGACTGGCGGTCTTGAGCATGTCCCGAACTTCCCAGTTGAATTCGACCGCAGCGCGCGGCGTTACCAGAACGACGAAGCCGAGCATCTCGACGCCTGACGCAAGAGGGACGATCAGCCACGCGTCGTGGATAGCCGATAGCCATGGCGGCATTGTCAGCCCCGAATATCGCGCGGGATTCACCGCATATTCATGCACGCTCACCACCCATCCCGTGCGCTCGAGGAACTTGACGAAGTCACTTGCCGCGGGTTCGACAGCGTTGACCGCGGGGAGATTCCATCGAGCGCCGGGACGGAAACCACCCCCCTCTCCGGCCAGCCACAGCACTCCGGCCGGGCTCTCGACGAGGTTCGCCAACGCCATGATCGTCCGCTCGTTGACGCCCTGCACCGAACTCTCGGTCGACAATGTGCGTGTGAATCGGAGCCATTCCTCACGGTAGTCATAACGATAGGAGAAAAAATGCTTGCTGACGAAGACCTTCAGCTTGGCCCGGAAACGACCCGACGATGCGACCAGAACCAGCAACAGCGCCGCGGCAAAGAAGACCTCGATTTGCAGGGCCCGCCCCCAATCGCCGCCGATAAAACGCACGATGTAGCCTGCGCCGGCGACCGCGAGGAGGAACCCGCCAGACACAAGCAATGCGGTGGACCGAAAGACAGCCGTGCGCGACAAATGCATGTCGACCGTCCACCCCGTGTTGCGCGCGGTCGCTACCGCGATGAACGGAATGACCAGCGCATTGGCAATTCCGCGTGCCGCGAAGATGTCTGCATCGAGCCTTGCGTACAACATGGCATCCGCGTAGAAAAACAGATCGAAGAAGAAGACCCCCGCGAGGCCCAGGCACAGAGGCTTGATGCTCCAGCGGTGGTGCGCATTAAGGCGTCGAATCAGCTGCTCGACGAGCAGCAGGCCAAACACCGCGAGACCGAGCCGGATTCCAAATTCCGCCAGCGGACCCTGCACGCCCAAGGCCTGCGCCACCGGAGACGGCTCCGAAAGAACGACGCTCGCCACCAGTCCTGCCGCCACTACCGCCATTGCCCAGCGAGGAATCAACGCCGTTGCGCCGGTGCTCGTGACACCATTTTCTTCCCCGCGCAGCAGGCTGGCGAGAAAGACAAACCAGACGGCGTACCGAACTGAGTCGGCCAGATTCGACGCTAGCCAGGCGACTGGCGAGTCCGACAAGGCAAGCGCGATCCCCGCCCCCGCCCACAGCGCCGTGGCCAGCGTGGCGCCGAGGAGGAGTGTTGCCCGCACGCTGCGCCGCCAGCCGAAAGCCATACGGATCGCGAAAACGACGTAGCCGGCGGCGGCAAGAGCATAACTCCAGGCGGCGATTGTGGCATGGGAGCTCTCGTACATGGGATGGCAGTGTTGCGTAGCCTTGGTTTAGAGAAGCGATTCTAGCGTGGCGGCGCTCCCTCAGGTAGTGTCCTGCGACCGGCAATTCCGCGGCGACGGAGGCACACCTTCGGACCGCGCCACGCGGTATCGATGCCGGGCGCACCGGACCGCCCATGAAGCGGCGCGCCGCGCCGATTCAGCTATCGGGCGCCTTCGCCGAGCATGACCACTCGAATGGTTTCAAGCAGGATCATGATGTCCAGAACAAGTGTATTGTTCTTGACGTAGAAGAGGTCGTATTCCAGCTTCCTGAGAGCCTGTTCGACCGATCCGCCGTACGAGTAACGCACCTGCGCCCAGCCAGTGATGCCGGGCTTGACGCTGTGGCGGACTGCGTAAAAAGGGATCTGTTCGGTCAACATCGCGACAAACTGCGGACGTTCCGGGCGCGGCCCGACCAGACTCATCTCGCCCTTGAAGACGTTGAACAGTTGCGGCAGCTCGTCGATGCGGGCGAATCGAATGAAACGCCCGACGCCGGTGACGCGCGAATCGTTGACGACCGCCCACGACGCCTTGCCGTCGCGTTCCGCGTCCGCGGCCATGCTGCGAAACTTGAGCAGCGTGAAAATCTTGCCACGGTGACCGACGCGCTCCTGCCGATAGATGATTGGCCCCCTGCCCTCGAAAGCAATGAGAAGCGCGACAACACCCATGATCGGCAGCGTGATGATCAGCAGGAGCGTAGCGGCAAGGACGTCGAACGCGCGCTTGACCGTGGTCCGCAGCCAGCCCTGCCGATAACCATCGCCATAGATGAGCCAGCTGACCTTGAGCGATTCGATCGGAACCTTGCCGTATACGCGTTCGAAGAATCGCGCCAGATCCGTGACGCGAACACCGTTCAGGCGACAGTCAAGCAATGCTCGCAGAGGCAGCACGCCGCCGCGCTGCTCGCGCACCGCGACGATGATCTCGTTGACGCCGAGATGCTTGACCGTCTCTTCCAGCGGCCCGCTGCGGGCGATGATGCGTCGCCGGGACACGAGGGTCTTCTGCACCTGACCGAGTGCTAGAAAGCCGACCAGCCGCATACCGGACGGATGCGCCGCTGCGAGCGAGGCTTCGACCATGCGCGCCTCGGGTCCGGTGCCAAGTACCAGCACGCGGTAGGGAAGGAGCGCGCCGACCAGAGGCAACAGGATGGCGTGCCGCAGCAACAGCAGCCCGCCGCACGAGAGCAGGATAGCGCCGACGAAGTTCTGCTGGAAACGCTCGCCTCCTGGAAGGGCTTCCGCGACCACATAGGCGAGCACCGCACCGATGGCGAAAGCCAGGAAGTGGCGTATCAGGTATGCCCCGGTCGAAAGCTTCGGGTTCCTCTGATACAGGCCGAAGCCGATGTTCAGGGCGACCACCAGCACGGCGAATACCAACTGTGGCGCAACCCCGCGCATGCCGGGAATCCCCAGCCGCTCCAGAAACAGGGTAGCCGCAACGCCGGCCGCGAAAAGCCAACAAAACTCGACGGCGAGTTGAATCAGCGTTGCCGCCGAAATCTGCTGTCGCGCCGTGCTGAACATGTTGGCTCCGGCAAGCGATTGCACGGGGGACGGACTGTTCATCGTCTCAGGCCGCCGCTACCGGAAGGAACATCGATCGCGCCGATGCGACAACTGCCAATTTGGAACGGACGCCAAATCGGGCCGGCTGTCCAGCGATGCATGTTGAAAAAGTCATCGTTGGTAGGCAATGGGTTTCGTGTTCCGAGTTCATGCCTGCTGGTTCTTTCGATATAACCGTTCGCAACCGGCCGATTACCGCGAGTGCTTCGAATTGATTGCGCTCAATCGAATGCATGCATCACCCGATTTGCTATGACTACGGCACAGATTCGTCTATTCGGCGGCGGTAATCAGGTGAATGCGACCCTTGCCGGATATTGCCGTGGAACGACGACACTGTCATGTGAATTTTCTACATTGCCGCTGAACGGAGCGCGATGACCGCCGGTCGGTCATGACGTTTTGCACTGTGCAATACAGGGTGTTTCAGGATTGCGACA
>JBDTLK010000048.1:0-21698 GCA_039934835.1 Edaphobacterium sp. (SeqCode)
CCGATGGCAAGGGTGGGCAGAAGATCGAGGACACCGGCGCGTTGACAAAAAAGCGTATGGAAACGGTCGATGAAGAAATTCATTCGGCGCAAGCACAGTTTGTTGCCAAGGCAGCCAAGGACGGCAAACCCTTCTTCGTATGGCTCAACACGACACGGATGCACGTTTGGACCCATCTGACGAAGGCGCAGGAGGGTGTTACGGGCATTGGACTCTACCCGGACGGTATGGTGGTGCACGACAAGATGGTCGGCGAGGTCTTAAAGCAGCTTGACGACCTCGGCATAGCCGACAACACCATCGTCGTCTATGGGACGGATAACGGCGCCGAAACTGCCACCTGGCCGGATGGCGGGACGATGCCCTTCAAGGGTGAAAAGGGCGGCACCTGGGAAGGCGGTTTCCGCGTGCCGATGCTCGTGCGCTGGCCGGGCGTGATCAAGCCGGGCACGATCGTCAATGAAATCTTCTCGCAAGAGGACTGGATGCCCACACTGCTCGCGGCCGCGGGCGAGCCCAACATCGTTGCAAAGTTGAAGCAGGGATACAACGCTAACGGCAAGACCTTCAAGGTTCATGCCGACGGGTACAACTTCTTACCCTACTTCAAGGGCGAAGTGAAAAAGGGGCCGCGCGAGGAGATCTTTTACTTCGGACAAGGCGGCGAACTGAACGCCATCCGCTGGAATGACTGGAAAGTACACTTTGCCGTCACCCATGGAAATATCGCCACCGCGGTGCGGGAAGTGCCGGGCTGGCCGGTGATCGTAAACCTGCGTGCGGACCCGTACGAAAAGGCTCCGGAAGAGTCCGGGATGTACATCCGCTGGTATGCAGACAACATCTGGCTGTTCGTGCCTGTTCAGGAGCAGCTAAAATCCTTCCTGGGCACGTTGCCGGACTATCCCTTTCAACAAGGCAGCAGCCTGAATGCGGCTGGCATCAACTACAACTCGCTTCAGGCGATCCAAGCGATGCAAAGGCTGAAGCAGTTGGAGAGCCTCTCGCCGCCAGGCAATTGATGCAGGTCAATTGCCACGCTGTCTCAGCGCCGCGGGCTTCGACGCACTGCGTTGCGGAGCGCGCCCGGCCCACTCTTTAGACTTTGCCTAGAATCGGAGGAATAGATCATGAAAGCCCTGAGAAATTCGATTACCATTGTCGGGTTCGCATTGTTCGCATCGGTGGCTCTTGCCGATGGCAATGACATGACAGCGCTGACTCCCGCACAGTCGGCGCAAATGAAGTCTGAGCGCGATGCCGCCAAAGCCAAATGGGCGGCGATGACTCCAGCGGAGAAGACCGCGGTTACGCAATCGATGCGCAATAAGAAGCTGAAGGATCTCTCAGCGCTGGAATTGGTTGCCCAGAACGATGACATGACTGCGATGACCAAAGCGGAGACCGCGACCTTGAAGTCGGAGCGAGAGGCGGCCCAGGCGAAGTACACCAAGATGACCGCCGGCGAAAAAGCGGCGCTGCGCAAGAGCGCACAACAGAAGCGTCTTGCGGACCTGAACGCGATGGAACGTACCAATCAGAGTGACGACATGGGCCGATACATGTCGTACTGATTTCTTCGACCGACGTGGGGACAAGATGAAGAGGACCGGAACGCGTACGAACGACGTCGGTGACAGGTGCCGGCGCTGGCTGCCGGCAGCCATTACCGTAGCGAGCATGGGCTTTCACGCGGCGGCGAATGCGGAAATGAGCGCCGAGGAACTCGCGAAGCTGGCGCAGAATCCGGTAGGCAACCTGATCAGCGTTCCCTTCCAGAACAACACCAATTTCAACTACGGGCCGGAGAAGGGCACCCAGAACATCCTCAATATCCAGCCGGTGATACCGATATCGATTAGCGAAGACTGGAACATCATTACACGTACGATCGTGCCGTTGATCTGGCAGCCCGCGCTCGGACCGGACGACAATAGAGTCAGTGGCCTCGGCGATCTGCAGTTCACTGCATTCTTGTCGCCGGCCAAGCCGGGGGAATGGATCTGGGGTGTGGGTCCGATCATTCAGGCCCCAACGCATAGCAACAGCAAGTTGGGCAACTCCAACTGGGGGCTGGGCCCTTCGTTCGTCGTGCTACACCTCGACAAGGGCAGTCCCTGGGTCTATGGCGTGCTGGTGAACAATATCTGGTCGACGAGCAGCAACAAGCAGGGCGGTTCATACAGCAACGGGTTGATCCAGCCATTCGTGAATTACAATTTCGAAGGCGGTTTGTATCTGACCACGGCGCCGATTGCCACGGTCAACTGGAAGGCGGATGGCAGTCAGCAGTGGACGGTACCGATCGGCGGAGGTGTCGGCAAGATCTTTCACTTGGGAAAGCTGCCGGTGAACACGCAGATTTCGGGCTACTACAACGTTGTTAAGCCGGATTTCGGCGCCAACTGGCAGGTTCGCGCGCAGGTGCAGTTGATGTTCCCGAAATGAACACACGACACAGGCCTTGCGTTCTGGATGGTCCCAGTACCGCTAGCGCGGCGCCTTGTTGTCCGCGAAAGGAAATATCATGAAAGCGCTCGTGAGATTGCTCGGCCTCGTAGTCTGTTTCGCTTCGTGGTCGGCTGCCGCCCAGATATTGTCCTGGGATCCGTTGCAGGATGTCGAGAATATCCTGCCGCAGGGGGCGCCCAATGAAGGCAAGATCATCCAGGCCAGGCAGCAAGTCCGCGAAATGTCGCAAGACGCGCTGGCGTCACTCTACGAGATTGCGCCCGGCGCCCGACGCGGCGTCGAGCGCTCTGCCGGTTACGCCGTATTCAGCACCTTCGGTCTGAAGCTCTTTTTCGCGGGTGGAACGACGGGAAAGGGCATCGTCGTCAACAGGCGCACCAATCGCCAGACATTCATGAAGATGGTACAGGTGCAGGGCGGGCTGGGATTCGGGGTCAACAAGAACCGACTGATCTTCGTGTTTGCAAACGAACGAGCGCTACGCGCGTTCATTGACCAGGGTTGGGAATTCGGTGGGCAGGCGAACTTGACTGCGATGGCCGGCGGTCAGGGCGCCATGTTCAGCGGCGCCGCTGCCATCTCCCCGGGCGTGTATCTGTACCAGCTGACAGAGACGGGCCTGTCCGCATCGCTCACCGTGTCGGGCACCAAGTTCTTCACGGACGCGGCGATGAACTGAAGCCGGCCCATTGTCACTGGCGGTAGGTTTTAAGCGGCACTTTGCGTCTCAGTTCGTCGTCCTTTAGACCCACCGCCAGACATTCACGATGCCGCTGACGCATCAGCGGTCATACGCGCGTCGCGCTGCAGTGCAAATTCCGAATACCAGCATGACCAGCAGAGCCAACAGCGCATCAATACGTCTCCATTGCTACAATGGTGGTGTTATGCGCCAGTCGACGCCGTTACTACGCCCGACTTCACCCTTCCGCTGGTGGCGGTAGCTCCGCCACGTCTGTACATCGCCCGATGTGCACCCGCACCCCAGCGGGAAGCCAAGTCGAATCGGGACACCTAAGGGGTATCCTCCCAACTATCAGGGATAGATTCTCCATAGAATCAACGAGCCAGGTGCATTTATGCTGCTCATGATCGATAACTACGATAGCTTTACCTACAACCTCGTCCAGTATTTCGGCGAATTGGGCGCCGACGTCAACGTGTATCGCAACGATGCGATCTCGCTCGAACAGATTGCCGCTTGGCAACCGGAACGGATTGTGATCTCGCCGGGGCCGTGCACGCCGAAGGAAGCGGGCATTTCAGTGCCGCTGATCCAGCGCTTCGCAGGTGAGATTCCGATTCTCGGCGTATGCCTTGGGCATCAGGCGATTGGTCAGGCGTTCGGCGGCAACGTAGTACGCGCGAGCCGGGTGATGCACGGCAAGCTGTCGACCGTCAGTCATCACGGCGACGGCGTCTTCGCGGGCATCAAGAATCCCCTGACGACGACGCGCTACCATTCGCTGGTGATCGAGCGCGCGACGCTTCCCGACTGCCTCGAAATCACCGCCGAGAGCGATGACGGCGAGATCATGGGCGTGCGCCACCGCGAATTCGCGGTCGAGGGCGTGCAGTTCCACCCCGAGGCGATCCTCACCGAAGAAGGCCACGCACTGCTGGCGAACTTCCTCAAGCCGCACTGAAGAGACGACGATGACCATCACCTTGCAGCAAGGCCTTCAGCGAACCATCGAGCACCGGGAGATTTTCCACGACGAAATGCTCTCGCTGATGCGCCAGATCATGAGCGGCGAAGCCTCGCCGGTGATGATCGCCGCATTGACGGTGGGTCTGCGTGTGAAAAAGGAGACGATCGGCGAGGTTGCCGCAGCGGCGCAGGTGATGCGCGAGTTCGCGACCAAGGTCGAGGTCGCCGACCGCGAGGGCCTGGTCGACATTGTCGGCACCGGCGGCGATGAGGCGCAGACCTTCAACATCTCGACTGCCGCGATGTTCGTCGCCGCGGCGGCAGGCGCGCGAGTCGCCAAGCATGGCGGGCGCTCGGTGTCGTCGAAGTCGGGCAGCGCCGACGTGCTCGAGGCGTTGGGCGCCAACATCATGCTCACGCCCGCGCAGGTGGGCACGTGCATCGGCCAGACCGGCATCGGCTTCATGTTCGCGCCGAACCATCACAGCGCCATGAAGCATGCCGCGCCGGTGCGCAAGGAGTTGGGCGTGCGCACCATCTTCAATATCCTCGGGCCGCTCACCAATCCGGCCGGTGCCCCGAATCAACTCCTTGGCGTATTCCATCCGGACCTGGTTGGCATCCAGGTGCGCGTGCTGCAGCGGCTGGGCAGCAAGCATGTGCTGGTCGTCTACGGCAAGGACGGCATGGACGAAGTGTCACTCGGCGCGGCGACGATGGTCGGCGAACTGAAGGACGGCGAAGTGCGCGAATACGAGATTCATCCCGAGGACTTCGGGCTGCGCATGGTCTCCAATCGCGGGCTCAAGGTCACCGATGCCGTCGAGTCAAAGACGATGCTGCTCGAAGCGCTCGACAACATCGACGGCACGCCACGCGAAATCGTCGTGCTCAACGCCGGCGTGGCGCTGTACGCGGCCAACGTCGCCGGTTCGATTCACGACGGTATCGCTCGCGCGCGCGCGGCGATTACCTCCGGGGCGGCGAAGAAAAAATTGGCACAGTTCGTCGCGGCGACGCAGGCGCTCGCCACGCGTGCCTGATCGGCAGGTCAAGAGCATGGCCGATCGCGACATCCTTGGACGAATTCTGGCCACCAAGGCGAGGGAGATTGCCGCGGCCAAGGCCGCACGGCCGTATATTCGCGTCCGCGTCGACGCCGACGCGATGCCGCCGCCGCGCGACTTCGTCGGCGCGTTGCGCGCGAAGATCGCCGCCGGTCGTCCGGCGGTCATCGCCGAAATCAAGAAGGCGAGTCCCAGCAAGGGTGTGCTGAGGCCGATATTCGACCCGCCCGCGATTGCCACGCGCTACGAAGCGGGAGGGGCGGCATGCCTGTCGGTGTTGACCGACCGCGATTATTTCCAGGGCGCGCCGGAATTCCTTACCGCGGCGCGCGCCGCTTGCGCGCTGCCGGCCTTGCGCAAGGATTTCACGATCGACGAATACCAGATTGCCGAAGCCCGCGTGCTGGGCGCCGACTGCATCCTGCTGATCGTGGCCGCGCTCGATGACGCGCGCCTGGCTGCGCTCGAAGACTGTGCGCACGCGCTCGGCATGGCGGTGCTGGTGGAAGCGCATGACGGTACAGAGCTCGAGCGCGCGCTACGGCTCAAGACGCCGCTGATCGGCATCAACAACCGCAACCTGCGCACCTTCGAGGTGTCGCTGGATACGACGCTGAGCCTGCTGCCGCGCATTCCCGCCGATCGCCTGGTCATCACCGAGAGCGGTATCCTCGGGCCGGGGGACGTCGGGCTCATGCGCGGCCACGGCGTGCATGCGTTCCTCGTCGGCGAGGCTTTCATGCGCGCCGCCGATCCGGGTGCCGCGCTCGCTACGCTCTTTGCCTGACTTGCTCAAGGGCGACGCGCCGTTTTGCTATGATTGCGACCCGGGCGCCGCGGGGCAGGGCCAGCTTGGCGTAACAGGGGGAGCTGTGTCGGCGATCGCCGTCGAGAATGTAAGCAAGCACTGGACGACCGCGGCGGGGCAGGTGCGCGCGGTCGACAACGTGTCGTTTGCGCTCGACGCCGGAACGCTCAACGTCCTGCTGGGCCCTTCCGGCTGCGGCAAGTCCACCACGCTGCGCCTGATCGCCGGGCTGGACCGCGCCGACGCGGGACGCATTGTCATCGCCGGCACCGATGTCACGAACCTGTCGCCGGCGCAGCGCAACATCGCGATGGTGTTCCAGTCGTATGCCCTTTTTCCGCACCTGTCGGTGGCCGAGAACATCGTCTTCGGCCTGCGCGTGCGCAAGGTCGAGGATGCGGAACGTGAAGCCCGCCTGAAGCGCGTCGCCGCGCTGCTCGGCCTCTCCGCGTTGCTGGAACGCCGGCCCGGGCAGCTCTCAGGAGGCCAGCAGCAGCGCGTCGCGCTCGGCCGCGCGATCATCGCCGAGGCGCCGGTGTGCCTCATGGACGAGCCACTGTCGAACCTCGACGCGCAGCTGCGCCAGGAAATGCGCCAGGAGATACGCAATCTGCAACGCGAACTGGGCGTGACTATGGTTTACGTCACGCATGACCAGGTCGAGGCGATGTCGATGGCCGATCGCGTGATCCTGCTCGCGGCAGGGCGCATCGAGCAGAATGGTGCGCCGGCCGATCTCTACGAAACGCCCGCCAACGTATTCGTCGCGCGCTTTATCGGCACGCCGCCGATGAACCTGCTCAAACTGCAGCCGGGGCCGGGGGGCGCGGTCGTCGCAGGCACTAGCGGTCCCGCGGTCGCGCCGGCGGCGATGGCAACGGCTACGCTCGGTGTGCGACCGGAACACGTCGTCATCGGTCACGCTGACGGCGTCGAGGTGCGCGTCGAGACGGTCGAATATCTCGGCGCCGATTCGCTGCTGACCTGCAGGGTCGGCAGCGAAGCGCTTACGGCACGCGTCGACGGTCGGATTGGGCTGCGGCGTGGTGACGGCACGCGCCTCGGCTGGGCGCGCGGCGCACTGCACTTTTTCAACGGCAGCGACGGCCTGCGCCAGGATGTCGATACCAGTCAACCGATGGCGACGATGATCGCCTAGGAACTTTGTGGCAATTTAGAGGAGAAAAGACACCATGAAATTCACCACAGCAGCGCGCTGGTCCGGTAGCGTCTTGATGGCGGCGTTCGCAGCGGTCGCCATGGCGCAGGCACCAGTAGAGATTTCTTTTTACTACCCGGTCGCGGTGGGCGGCCCGATCACCAAGATCATCGATGGGCTCGCGGCGGATTTCGAAAAGGAGAATCCCGGCGTCAAGGTCAAGCCGATCTATTCCGGCAGTTACCAGGATTCGATCGTCAAGGCGCTGACCGCCGTCAAGAGCAACGACGCGCCGACGTTGTCGGTGCTGCTCTCGACCGACATGTTCACGCTGATCGACGAGGACGCGGTCGTGCCCTTCGACTCGTTCATCAAGACGCCCGAGGACCAGGCATGGCTGAAGGGCTTCTATCCGGCGTTCATGGAAAACAGCCAGACCGGCGGCAAGACCTGGGGCATTCCGTTCCAGCGCTCGACCATCGTTCTGTACTACAACAAGGAACTGTTCAAGGAGGCTGGGCTGGACCCGAACAAGCCGCCCGCCAGCTGGAAGGAAATGGCCGAATACGGCCAGAAGCTGACCAAGCGCGATGGCGCAGGCAAGGTTACGCAGTGGGGCGTGCAGATTCCGTCGTCGGGGTTTCCGTACTGGCTGTTCCAGGGTCTCACCACCCCCAACGACGCGATCCTGATGAACGCCGCGGGTACCGAAACCTACTATGACAAGCCGGCGGTCATCGAAGCCTTGCAATACTGGGTCGACCTGACCGCCAAGTACAAAGTCCAGCCCGAAGGCATCATCGAATGGGGCACCACGCCCAAGGATTTCTTCGAGCGCAAGGTGGCGATGATCTGGACGACGACCGGCAACCTGACTAACATCCGGACCAACGCCAAGTTCGATTTCGGCGTGGCGATGCTGCCGGCGAGCAAGCGACGCGGCAGTCCGACCGGCGGTGGCAATTTCTACATGTTCAAGCAGGCCAAGCCCGAACAGCAGGCCGCGGCGTTCCGCTTCGTGAAGTGGATCACGGCGCCCGCGCGCGCGGCGCAATGGGGTATCGACACCGGGTACATCGCGGTGCGCGCCGATGCGTGGGAAACGCCGGCGATGAAAAAGTACGTTGCCGATTTTCCGCCGGCGGCGGTCGCACGCGATCAGCTGCAATTTGCTGTCGCGGAATTGTCGACGCACGACAACCAGCGTGTGACCAAGGCGCTCAACGATGGCCTGCAGGCCGCCTTGACGGGCACCAAGCCCGCGGCACAGGCCATGGCCGACGCGCAGCGCGAGTCCGACCGTCTGCTGCGGCCGTTTCGCAAATAGCGCCGATGCGCAGCGTGTCGTGCACCGCCTCTCCTGCTGACGGGGAGAGGCGGCCGCTGCCATGACCCGTACGTCGGCGTGGCTGCACGGCTGGCTGCTGCTCCTGCCGTCGGCGGCGCTGCTGGCGCTGTTCACGCACTATCCGGCGGTTGCGACGCTCTGGCACAGCTTCGGCTCGACGCCGAAAGGCGCGCGCGCATCGGTGTTCGTCGGACTAGACAACTATCGCCAACTCGTCGACGACCCGATTTTCTGGCAGTCGCTGACCAACAATCTCTGGTATGCCGCCGGCACGATTCCGCTGGCGATCGCGCTGGCGCTGCTCATGGCGGTCTGGGTCAATGGCCAACTCGTCGGCCGTGGCTTCCTGCGCCTTGCCTATTTCACGCCGACGGTGCTGCCGATGATCGCGGTGGCGAACATCTGGCTGTTCTTTTACACGCCGCAATATGGGTTGCTGGAGCAATTCACCGGTGCATTGGGCCTGCCGGCGCACAACTGGCTGGGCAGCAAGAGTACGGCGCTTGCCTGCCTGATGGTGGTGACAGTGTGGAAGGAAGCCGGCTTTTTCATGATCTTCTACCTGGCCGCGCTGCAGCAAATGTCGCCGCACCTCGCCGAGGCCGCGGCGATCGAGGGCGCTTCGCGCTGGCACTTCTTCCGCCGCGTCACCTTTCCGCTGTTGATGCCGACCACGTTGTTCGTGCTGGTCAACGCAGTGATCAACGCTTTCCGGCTGGTCGATCACGTCGTGGTCATGACGCGTGGCGGCCCTGACAACGCCACCGAGCTGCTGCTTTATTACATTTATGAGATCGGCTTTCGCTTCTGGGACTCGGCGTATGCTGCGACATTGACCATGGTGCTGCTGGTGCTGCTCGGCCTCGCCGCGCTGGCGCAGTTCTGGTTCCTCGAGCGCAGGGTGCACTACCAGTGAACGTACACGCCTACGAGGTGCGCGGTGTCGCGCGCGGCGTCGAGACAGTCGCGGCATGGATGCTGGGCGCGCTGTGGATCCTGCCGCTCGCCTACGCGATCTGGACCGCGTTCCACCCGGGCGAGTTCGCGACGCATTTCGTTCCGACCGCGCCTCTGACACTGGAAAATTTCGTCAACGCCTGGAATGCGGCGCCGTTCGCTCGCTATTTTCTCAACACCATCGTTCTGTGCGCAATGATTCTGGCGGCGCAGCTGGTGCTGTGCACGCTCGCCGCCTACGCCTTCGCGCGTTTCGAATTTCCAGGGCGCAACGTGCTCTTCGCGCTGGTGCTGGTGCAGTTGATGGTGATGCCCGACGTGCTGCTCGTCGAGAACTATCGCACCATGAGCGCGCTGGGTCTGCGCGACACCATCCTCGCCATCGGCCTGCCGTACATGGCCAGCGCCTTCGGCATCTTCCTGTTGCGCCAGACCTTCAAGACGGTCCCGAAAGAACTCGACGAGGCCGCCCGTGTCGAGGGCTGTACGCCGCTGCAGGTGCTGTGGAAGGTGTACGTGCCGCTCGCGCGTCCGGTGTATCTCGCCTATGCGCTGGTCAGCGTGAGCTACCACTGGAACAACTTCTTATGGCCGCTGATCATTACCAATTCGGTCGAGTCGCGGCCGCTGACGGTGGGCCTGCAGGTGTTCTCGTCGGGCGACCAGGGCATCGACTGGTCGATCATCACCGCAGCGACGCTGCTGACCACGGCACCGCTGTTGATCGCATTCCTGCTTTTCCAGCGACAGTTCGTTCAATCATTCATGCGCGCCGGTATAAGGTAGATGCGACGTAAATTCGAGGAAATTCGCGATGAAACTCATCACGTGGAACGTGCAGTGGTGCCGCGGCGTCGACGGCAAGGTTGATCCGGCACGAATCGTGAAGCATGCGAAGGCGATCGCCGACTTCGACGTGCTGTGCCTGCAGGAGATCGCCAACAATTATCCGGATCCGCTGCTTGCCGGCAGTCGGGGAGAAAATCAGTTCGCCGAACTGGCGCGGTTGCTGCCGGGTTTCGCGCCGGTGCCGGGCGTTGCCGTCGATGTGCCGGCGCCCGCGGGCGCGCGCCGCCACTTCGGCAACATGATCCTGTCGCGCTTGCCGGTGGGACAGGTATTTCGCCACCTGTTGCCGTACCCGGTAGACCCGGGCGTCAAAGGCATGCCGCGCATCGCTGTCGAAGCGGTCGTCGACTCGGCGTCCGGCCCCGTGCGGGTGATCACGACGCACCTGGAGTACTACGGCAACAAGATGCGCTCTGCGCAGGTCGCCGCGCTGCGTTCCATCCATGCCGAAGGCAGCGGCCATGCCCGGCAGGGCAGCGTGGCGGACACTTCCGGCGGCCCATTTCACTCGCGGCCGCGGCCCGCCGCGACGATCATCACCGGCGATTTCAACCTCGAGCCCGGCGATCCCTTGCATGCACGCATGGGCGCGCCATTTGCCGATGGCACGCCACAGCTTCTCGATGCCTGGGAGGTTGCGCATCCGGGCATCGCGCACGCATCGACGTTCAAGATCTATGAGAAACAGCTGCCCGGCGAGCCCGAACTGCACTGCGACTTCATTTTCGTGTCGGCCGACCTGGCACCGCGGATACGCGTCGTGCGTGTCGACCAGAAGACACAGGCATCGGACCACCAGCCGGTGCTGCTGGAACTCGACTGAGGCGGCTTGGACCGGCTTCCACGGTCGGCGTAAAATAGCTGGCCCCTTGCGCAACGGCGCGCGTCCGCGCGCCATGTCGCAAGCATCCCACGCCCTGCCCCCATTGACCGCGCCCCTTCCATTTACCGGTGAACGCTTCACGCCCGAGATCCGCGGCGCGATCTGGTACGAGCATTGGCATCGCTATTGCGTCGCGCTGCCCGCGGCGCGAGCCCGGCGTGTCCTCGACGCCGCCTGCGGTGAAGGCTACGGCAGCTGGCTGCTCGCCGGAAGCGCTTCCGAAGTCATTGGCGTCGACCGCGATCGCGCCGCCATCGACCATGCCGTGCAGCGCTATGCCACCCGGCCGAATCTGCGCTACCTGCAGGCTTCGTGCTCGGCGCTGCCGCTTGCAGCGCACAGCGTCGACCTCATCGTTTCCTTCGAAACCATCGAGCATCTCGAGGGGCAGGACGCGATGCTCTCGGAATTTCGTCGGGTACTCGTACCGGGCGGTTCGCTGATCATCTCTTCGCCCAACAAGGCTGTCTATTCGGAGGAAACGGGCTACACCAATGAGTTTCACGTGCGCGAGCTGACGCGCGAGGAACTCGCGGCGATGCTCGCGCCCAGCTTTCCGCAGCAGGCATGGTACGGTCAGCGCGTGCTTGCGCATTCGCTGTTGTGGAACGAAAGCGCTGCCGTCGCGCCTGGCGCGGAGCTGGTCGCGCTTGGCGACGATCGGGTGACCCAACTGTCGGTCCCGGCGCCGCCGATGTATTTCATCGTGGTTTGCGGCACGGCGGGCGCGGTCTTGCCGTCGCTGCCGTCGTTCTCGCTCTTCGACGACGGGGCGCAGTCGCTCTACCGCGACTACGAGCGTGCGCTGCTCGCGGAAAAGCATCTCTACTGGGACGAACGCGACGCGCGCAAGATCGCCGACTCGCGGCTTGGCGAGCTGGTCATCGCGGTCAATGCGTTGGCGCAATCGCGAGCGCGAGTAACGGTGCTCGAAGCGGAAGTTCGTCGCACTCGTGACGACGGAATGCGCGTGCAGGCACAACTCTCCGAGGCACTGGCCGAGACCCGGTCGCGCCTCGAATTCCGCGAGACGTGGCGGGGCTGGCTGCGCTGGCCCGTGGGTCGCGCCCGGGAGCGGCTCGGATCGGGGCGGTCGTGAATTGCGTCGACATCGTGGTTGCAGTCCAGCGCGGCGGCGATGGCGCGCGGCGTTGCATTGAACGCGTTCTGGCCACGCCGCAGCAGACGCCATCCGATCTCGTCGTCGTCAGTGACGCCTTTGCCGAAGCGGGTGTCGGGACATGGCTCGCGGAGCTTGCGCGCGAAGGGCGAATCACGCTGCTCAACGCGCCCGAGCACCGCGGATTGGCCGCCGCGCTCAACCGTGCGGCAGCGCTGCATCGAGGCGCGGATCGCGACCTCGTCGTGCTGCACAGTGCGAGTGAGGTCGCCAACGACTGGCTCGATCGCCTGGCCGCGCACGCGGCCGGCGCGGCCGACATCGGCACGGTCGTGCCGTTCGCGGCATCTGCGGGCGTCGCCGGTTATCCGCGCACCGGAGTTGCCAATGCATTGCCGCCGGGACAGTCCACGACGACGCTGGATCGGCTCTTTCAGCGCGCTAACGCCGGCGCAACGGTAAGCCTGCCGTTGTCGTTCGGTCCGTGCGTCTACTATCGGCGCGAGTGCCTCACCGCAGTCGGCGAGTTCGCCACCGGCCCGCTGGATGATGATCACGGTGTCGCTGAAGAATTCGCCTTGCGCGCCGGGGGCGCCGGATTTCGGCACGTGCTTGCCGCCGATGTTTATATCGGCGCCAATCAACACGCGGCAACGGGCGCTGCGCCGGACCGCGAGCGCGCGGCGCGAGCCGACGCAGCGCTGGACCAGCGGTTTCCCCACTACCGCGCGGAGCGCGCCGGCCTCGCGCTGCGCGATCCGGCGCGTCCGTATCAACGCAGCGTCGATCTGCTGCGGCTGACCGAGTCTCCGCTGCACCTGCTGCTGTTCATCGCGCACGCCTGGGGCGGCGGTATCCGACGGCACATGGATGAATTGGCGGCGCTGGCCGGAGAACGCTGCAACGTACTTTTGCTTGAGCCCGCGGGCGCCGATTCCGTTAAGCTGTCCTGGCCCAAATTTGGCGAAGGCTTCACGCTCTACTTCACGCTTCCGCTGGAACTGCCGGCGCTGGTATCTCTGCTTGACACGCTGGGGCTGACGCGAATCCATTTCCACCACGTGCACGGACTGCCGCGCGCGGTGCTCGAATTGCCCTCGAGGGCGAATGTGCCCTACGACTGCACGCTGCACGATTACTACGCTGCGTGCCCGCAGTACCATATGGTCACTGAAGAAGGCACCTATTGCGGCGAACCCGACGTGGCAGGTTGCACCGCGTGCCTCAGCCGCCGGCCCAGCCAGTGGGGGCTCGATATCGGTGGTTGGCGCGCGGCGTTTGCGGTGCTGCTGCGCAACGCAGAGCGTGTGTTCGCGCCGTCACAGGATGTCGCGCAGCGCATGGCACGCTACTTTCCCGACGTGACCACGGTGGTTTTGCCGCACGCCGAAATAGCGCGCGGACCGGCGCCGCAAGTCGTGCGCGTGCTGACGCTCGGTAGTCTGTCGCCGGAAAAAGGCTTGCGCGTCGTGACTGCGTGCGCGGTCGACGCGCGAGCGCGCACGCTTCCGCTTTCGTTCCGGGTCATCGGCGGCACGACGGAGCCCGTGCCGCAATGGCCGCAGGCCGCGCTGTCGATCCATGGACAGTACGTCGACGCCGATCTGCCCGCGCTCATTGCCGCCGAGCGCCCCGACGTCATCTGGTTCCCGGCGCAGGTCCCCGAGTCGTATTCGTACACGCTGTCGGTCGCGCTGGCCTCCGGTGCGGCCATTGTCGCTTCGGCACTCGGAGTGTTTCCCGAGCGATTGGCCGGCGTCGCGCGCGCCGTGAGCGTGCCCTGGAACGCGACCGCCGCCGAATGGAACGCTGCGCTGGTCAAGGCAGGCAGCTTGGCAACGGCTCCGCGCACGGTCCCCGAACGCCTGGCAGTATCGTGATCGACCCCCAACGCTATCTGGCGATCTACCTCGCGCCGCTGCCGCCCGGGGCGCGCGCGCTGCGGTCCGCGACGCAGGCGCCCGCTATCGACGCCGCGCATTGCTATTTCGCCAGCGACAGGCATGCGAAGCAATTTTCGTTGCCGGAGCTGTTCACCGCCGGCGTCGAATGCGGACACACCGAGGCGCGCACCGAACTCAAGCGCCGCGTCGCGAAATTCGAGAGCGATCTCGAATGGGTGCGCGCGCTGCGCGATCGCGCCGAGGACAATCGCAGCGCGCTCGCTCAGCAATTGGCTGCTGCGCAGCGCGAGCAGCTCGCGCGCGCGCAGCAGATGGGGTCTCTCGAGACCGACCTCACCCTGGCGCGGGGACGCATCGTTGAACTCGAGACCAGCACCACCTGGCGCATGATGGCACCGGCGCGACGCGCCGTGCACCATGCCCGCGTGAGCCTGTCGGCGGCGCACGCTTCGTGGGCGGGCCTGCGGCAGGCGCCGCGTTATGCTGGCGTGGCATTATCGATCCTGCGCGACGAAGGCGCGGGGGCGCTGGCACGGCGCGTCGTCCGGCGCATCACCCGGGCCCGGCAGTTTCGTCCTGCCGTTGCTCCTGCATACGTGCAGGAAACGCAGATCCGGCCGCTCGAATTCCCGGTGCATGCCGCGCCTCGCGTGAGCATCGTCATTCCGGCGTACGGCAAGCCACTGCTGACCTACACGTGCCTGAAGAGCCTGCACGCCACGGTCGCGACGACGGCCTGCGAAGTGCTGATCATCGACGATGCATCGCCAATCGCACTGTCCGAAGAGCTCTCTGCCATCAGCGGAGTCCGATTCGTGCGCAATGCGGCGAACCAGGGTTTCGTCGGCAGTTGCAACGCCGCGCTCGAACATGCGCGCGGTGAAATGCTGGTTTTCCTCAACAACGACACCATCGCCACACCGGGATGGCTCGAAGCGTTGCTCGCGGTGTTCGCGCTGCGCCCGGATGCCGGCCTCGTGGGAGCCAAGCTGATCTACCCCAATGGCCGCCTGCAGGAAGCGGGCGGCATTGTCTGGCGCGACGGCTCTGCCTGGAACCACGGCCGTGATGATGATCCCGACAAACCGGAGTACAACTACCTGCGCGCGGTCGATTACTGCTCTGGTGCCTGCATCGCTATTCCGCGCGCGCTGTTCGCACGGGTGGGCGGCTTTGATACACGCTTTGCGCCGGCGTATTACGAAGATGTCGACCTGGCGTTCGCGGTGCGCGCGGCAGGACGCAGAGTCTATTACCAGCCGCTGGCGCGCATCGTGCATTTCGAAGGAGCGACCGCGGGCACCGACGCGAGCGTCGGCATCAAGCATCATCAGGTGATCAATCAGGAGACCTTTGCCAGCAAATGGGCAGGCGCGCTGGCCGGTCATCGCGCCAATGGCCTCAGTCCGGAATTCGAATGCGACCGGTCGGCCAGGCAGCGCGTGCTCATCGTCGACGCCTGCATGCTCACGCCCGATCAGGACGCCGGCTCGCTGCGCATGCAGCAGATGCTCGAGATCATGGTCGGCCTCGGCTGCAAGGTCACCTTCGTGGCGGACAATCTCGAGTATAGGCAGCCATACGTTACTGCGCTTCAGCAACTGGGCGTCGAAGTCCAGTTCGCACCTTACGCGCGCTCGATCGCGCAACTGCTGGGGGCGCGCGGCGGCGAATTTGACGTCGTCATGCTGTCGCGGCACTACATCGCGATCAAGCATATCGACACGTTGCGCTCGTTCGCGCCGCGCGCGCTGCTTGTGTTCGATACGGTAGACCTGCATTTTCTGCGCGAAGAGCGACTGGCCGATCTCTACGAGAGCCGCTCGGGCCGGTCCGCCGCGGCGGGCAAGCGCAACGAGGAGCTGGCGCTCATCCGCAAAGCCGACCTGACGCTGGTCGTCAGCGCCGTCGAGCAGGAATTGCTCAATGGCCTGGCACCCGAGGCGCAGGTGATGGTGCTGTCGACGATTCACGCACTGATGCCGGGCGGGAAGCCGTTCGCCGAGCGCGAGGGACTGGTCTTCATCGGCAGTTTTCGCCATCCGCCCAATACTGACGCGGTGCTCTGGTATGCGACCGACGTCCTGCCACGCATTCGCGAGCGGCTGCCGGGCGTCAAGACGTACATCATCGGCAGCGATCCACCACCGACGATCACCGCCATGGCCGCCGACGATCTGGTGATCGCCGGCTACGTACCCGACGTGACTGCGTATTTTACCGGCTGCCGCGTGTCGGTATCGCCGCTGCGCTACGGCGCAGGCGTGAAGGGCAAGGTGAACCTGGCGATGAGCCATGGTCTGCCGGTGGTCGCGACTTCGCCATCGATCGAAGGCATGCATCTGACGCCCGAAGTCGACGTACTCGTGGCCGACGATCCGGAGGGCTTTGCCGATGCGGTCGCCCGCGCGTACGGCGACAAGGCGCTGTGGGCACGGTTGTCGGCGGCGGGATGCGACAATATCCGCGACCATTTTTCAAGCGAGATCGCGCGCGCTTCGATCATGCAGATACTCGCGCTCGCACGCGCGAGGGGCAATGCCTAGCGACGGCGGAAAATCAGGTCCCAGACGCCGTGTCCCAGCGCCATGCCGCGGCGTTCAAACTTGGTGAGAGGGCGATACTCCGGCCGCGGCGCAAAATCCTCCGCGCTATTATCGAGCAGCGGCTCGGCGCGCAGGGTCGCGAGAATTTCCAGCGCGTAGTCTTCCCAGTCGGTGGCCGCGTGCAGGTAACCGCCGGGCGCCAGCCGCAGGGCGAGCTCGTGCACGAAGCCGGGTTGCAGCAGGCGGCGCTTGTGGTGGCGCTTCTTGGGCCATGGGTCGGGAAAGAACACGTGCACTCCCGAAAGCGTCGCCGGACGGATCATGCGCTCGACGACTTCGACCGCGTCATGGCGCAGGATTCGGACGTTGGTCAGTCCCCGCGCGTCGAGAAGTTTCAGCAAGCCGCCGACACCCGGCGCGTGCACGTCGAGCGCGAGGAAATCGCGCTCGGATTGCACGGCCGCGATCGCGGCGGTGGTTTCGCCCATGCCGAAGCCGATTTCGAGGATCTTGGCATTGGCGCGACCGAAGGTGCGATCGAGATCCAGCGGCGCCCGGGAGAATTCAACACCGTAGCGCGGCAGCAGCGTGTCGTAGGCGTCGCGCTGCGCCGGCGAAAAGCGTCCCTGGCGCAGAACGAAGCTGCGGATGGGACGGTGGGTGAGCGGCGCCTCCGGCTCAGTCATGAGCGCGACCGTATTGCCATGCGCGCAATTGCATCAGTTCGGCGCGACGCGCTTCCACACCGGGTCGGCGAGCGTGCGCGTGACGGTCGTGTCGTTTTTTTGCCCGGCCACGGCGTAGTCGATGGTCAGGGTGTCGGCGTCGCGCCATTGCGCGCCGGCGTCGATCCAGGTCGGGCCCGGCGACCATGCCAGCTCCTTGCGCACGCCATCGCGCGACACGCGCCACACCGCGATCTCGTTGGTGCAATTCTTCGGACAGATGTCCGCGGTAACGAGGCGCTGACGATCCGGAGACAGCTGCGGTTCGGCGGGCAGCTCGGTGCGCCGGTTGCTCGTCCGCTGCAACAGGGTGAAGCTGGTGTTGTCGCTAGTGGTCGTGTAGAGCAGCACCGCGTTGATCGGATCGAGCGAGTCCCACAGGCTGTACGAGCGGCCCTTGACCGGATCGTCGACGTCGGTGAAGGTTGCCGTGCCGGTCGGATACAGCGAGACCAACAGCGACAGACCGTCGCGGCGCGCAAGGCCGGGCAGGCGCTGCAACTGGACCGCTTCGATGAGGCGGCCGCAGTGCGCGGCGCCCTCAGCCTCGGCGCAGGCCTGGGAGATCTCCGCCGGTGTCAGGCGCCCGCCGCTGGCGACGGACGCGAGGCAGCCCAGCGTCAAGGCGAGCAGCGCGCGCGCCAGCGGCAGCGTATCAGTGCGCGACATCGAGCACACCGGCGGCCTGCTAGCCGATCAGACCGGTGGTCGGCGAGCTCGGACTCGCCGCATAAAACTTGCGCGCGATGCGGCCGGCGCGAAAGGCCTCGCGTCCGGCTTCGACCGCCTTTTTCATGGCGCTCGCCATCAGCACCGGATCGCGTGCGCCGGCGATCGCGGTATTCATGAGCACTCCTGCGCAACCCAGTTCCATGGCGATTGCGGCATCCGAGGCGGTGCCCACGCCGGCGTCGACCAGCACCGGGACTTTCGCCTGATCGATGATGAGGCGCAGATTCCATGGGCTCAGGATGCCCATGCCCGAACCGATGAGCGACGCCAGCGGCATGATCGCCACGCAACCGATCGCCTCGAGCTCGCGCGCGATGATCGGATCGTCGGAGGTGTAGACCATGACCTCGAAGCCGTCCTTGACCAGTGTTTCCGCGGCTTGCAGCGTCTCGCGCACGTTGGGGAACAACGATTGTGGATCGCCGAGCACTTCGAGCTTGACCAGTTTATGACCGTCGAGAAGTTCGCGTGCCAGATTCAGCGTGCGCACCGCGTCGTCGGCGCTGTAGCAGCCAGCGGTGTTGGGCAAGAGCGTGAACTGCGTTGGCGGCAGATGCTCGAGCAGCGACGGCTCGTTGGCGTTCTGACCGATGTTGGTCCTGCGGATCGCGACCGTGACGATCTCGGCGCCGGACGCGTCTATGGCAGCGCGCGTCTGCGCGAAATCGCGGTACTTGCCGGTGCCGACCAGGAGCCGGGAGCAATACGCGCGCCCGGCGATGACCAGCGGGTCGTCGATCGTGACTTTGGGAATTTCGGCGGGCGCGTTCATGGGGTTTGCGGTTATCAGCCGCCACCGACTGCGGCGACGACTTCGATGCGGTCTCCTGCGGTCAGGGCTGTCATGGCGTGGCGGCTCTTGGGGACGATCTCGCCGTTGCGCTCGACCGCCACGCGCTTGCCTTCGAGGGCGAGTTCGCGCACGAGATCGGCCACTGTCGCGGTGCTTGTACGACAGGTGTGGACAGACCCGTTGACCACGAGCGAGAGCACGGCAATGCACCAGGAACCGCAGACGTGCATTTTATCATGCGGCCGGCGGGCGTCCGGGGAGCGGGTTGCCCTGCCAAAGCTAGTTGCGGTAGTCGCGCATGACCTGGCGCAGGAAGCGCATTTGCCGGTCATATTGCGTACAGGCGTTGCAGAACAGCAGGTGCACGCGCACGCGCAAGCGTTGTCCGAACGGCAGATCGGCGTCCTGCATCTGCGAGATCAGGCGACTCACATCCTTGCATGAAATGAGGCGTCCCACCGCGTTCCGTCCTGACAAATCAATCGCTTCGGGCTGCGGCCGCGAACCAGTGCTGCTCGAGGCAAAGGCGTAGCGCAACCCTGGCCCGATACAGGATTACCCACAGGTTGGTCGACGTGATCGACAGTTCCTTACAGATCTCCGGGGCGTCGAGTTCCATGACCTCGCGCATCATGAATACCCGGGCGGTGTTCGGCGGCAGTTTGTCGAGGCAGAACTCGACCACGTCGAAGAACTCCTGGCGCGACAGCGCGGTCTCGGGATCGCCCCAGTTCGCGGGCGGATTGTCCCAGTGGCCCGACCCGTCGAACAGTGCGTCGAAGTCGTCGAGCTGGCACTCTTCCTCGAGCGACGTCGTTACCGGCTCGCGTCCCTTCTTGCGGATCGCGTCGACGATCTTGTGCTTCAGGATGCCGGTTAGCCAGGTCTTGACGCTGGAGCGTCCGGAAAATCCGGCCTTACCCTGTAGCGCTGCCAGCAGGGTGTCCTGCACGACGTCCTCGGCGAGTTCGTCGTTGCGCAGTTGCAGCACCGCTACCCGCAACAGATAGGCACGGTGCCCGTGTATCTGCGTGGAGAAGTCGGGTTCGGCGTCGGTCATGGGACCATAACGGGGTTAGCCGTCAATCAAAGGGCCCTGCGGGCCCGACTTTGGAGCGATCTCGACTTCATCTGGTTCCGTCGTCTCGTGCGGCGAAGGAATTTTGCCCGAGCATTATTGCTGTCCTGTCAGGGCGACCGCAAACATACGCAAATTGTAGCGGCAGCAGCGGTGCTTGAACATTAGTTGTGAGCGGCTTGGCGCGACTGCTCCAGTCTCCGCAACGCCTGGCAACATCGAACTGGGGCGGGTCGCGCGCCAACCGAATTGTTCCCGTCATATACTGCGTCGGGCTGCGCCTTCAAGGACCGATAAGACGACGTTTTCGCCGTGCGGACAAATCCAACGCGATGAGATCAACGACTGCGACTTATTTTTCCCGTCTGGACCATTTGCGGTTTCTTGCCGCTCTGTTGGTCCTCGTCTGGCACGCCACACACTTGCACGACATCATCCCAACGGCTTACGTGCCGGCGTACTGGCCGCTGAGCATCTTCGAAGAAGGTCACACGGGTGTCGCATTGTTCATGACGCTCAGCGGTTTCATCTTTCAGGCGCTATGCCGGGAGCACGATGTCGTATATCGCGAGTTTCTGAGGAACCGAATACTTCGCATCGGCCCTCTGTTTGCGGTCTGGGTGCTGGTCCTTTTCTACATCGGGGAGATCGATCCAGCGAAGCTGTTCGTTGCCGTCGTGGGCCTGCTCAATCGCGATACCGTACCCGGCGGGGCGTGGACCATCATCGTGGAGTTTCAGTTTTACGTTATTTTTCCTTTCTTGTTGTTGTTCAGCCGAAAATACGGCCTGCGTTACCTGGTGGGCTTGGTAGCGTTGGCGGCCGCGATACGCCTTGGCATGTGGTACGAGCGGGGCACCATTCAATACATTGCCTATTGGACGATCTTCGGGCGAATCGACCAATTCATTCTTGGCATGCTCGGCTACGAACTGTACCTTCGGCGGGCGAGAATTCTTGGCAATCCGCTTTGCTTTCTGACGCTGATCGGTGCCTGGATGGCGGTGTATCACGGATTCAACAGCGTCGGCGGCTTCTACGACAATGGCGGGTATCCAAGCAAGTCATCGATTTGGGTGTATCTCCCGACATTGGAAGGGTTGTTCTATTCCCTGATCATCGCGTCGTACCTGTCGTTGAGAGTCCGAATTCCAAGCGTTCTCGATAGAACCCTGGCGTGGCTGGGCACATTGAGCTATTCCTTATATCTGAATCATGGATTTGTAGTTGCGATTGCATACAAGCTGTGCACATCGGCGGGATGGGAATTGAAGGGATTCCGCAGTGGGCTGGAATTCGCGGTGCTCATCTGCCTGCCGATGGTAGTGGCAATGTCTGCGGCGACCTACAATTTGATCGAGCGGCCCTTTCTTTCACTGAGGCGGAATTATCTGCGCCCGCGGCAGTGACCCGTTGAGGTGACAATATTGATGCGCACGATAGGGTCTATCGGGGTCCGTGGTGACACCCTGCTATCGCGGCAGGAGGCTCAAGAACGCAAGGCGCCATCTTTCGAAAGGCGCGTCAGTGCCCTTCCTGAGAGAGGGGTAACAGTGCCCTTCCTGAGAGAGGGGTAACACTTCATTCCGGACACATAGGTAACACT
>JBDTLK010000049.1:0-21117 GCA_039934835.1 Edaphobacterium sp. (SeqCode)
CCAGGATCGTCGTGAGGCCGCCGGCCTTGTTGCCCGGCGACGGATTGTTGTTCATCTCGCCGTTGTTGCGCGTCGTGTACTCCTCCCACCACTTGATGCGCGAGATGAGTTTTTCGCCGACTTCACGCGACACCGCGCGCCGCGTGAGCAGGTGCTCGGCGCCGTAGATCTCCGGAGTCTCCGACAGGATCGCGGTGCCGCCGTTGCGCACCAGAAGGTCGACCGCGGCGCCCAGCGCCGGATTGGCGGTGATGCCAGAGTAGCCGTCCGAGCCGCCACACTGCAGGCCGAGGATGAGATGGCTCGCGGCGACGGGCTCGCGCTGCACTTTGTTGGCGTGCGGCAGCATCTCCTTGACCATGGCAATGCCGGAGGCAATGGATTTGGCGGTGCCGCCGGTGTCCTGGATGCTGAAAGTGCGCAGCGACGGACCCTCCTCGAGCTGCTCCGCGCCAAGCAGCGCGTTGATCTGGTTGGCTTCGCAGCCGAGACCCACGATTAGCACGCCGGCGAAATTCGGGTGGCGCGCATATCCGCCCAGCGTCCGGCGCAGCACTTGCATGCTCTCGCCCTGCACGTCCATGCCGCAGCCGCTGCCGTGGGTGAGCGCGACCACGCCATCGACATTGGGAAAGGCCGCCAGCGCGGTGCCCTTGAACGCGTCGGCAATGCCGTGCGCGACCGTGGCCGAGCAATTCACCGTCGACAGGATGCCAATATAGTTGCGCGTCGCCACCCGCCCCGCGTTGATGCCGTCCGGGCGCACGATGCCCATGAATGTCGCCGGCGTCTCCACATACTGCGTCGGCTTGGTGTCGACGCCATACGCGTAGTCGCGAGCGAAATCGCCCATCACCAGGTTGTGAAGGTGCACGTGCTCGCCGGGGCCGATCGGTCGCTTGGCGAAACCGATGATCTGGTTGTAGCGCTTCACCGGCTCGCCGACGGCAATCGCGCGCGTCGCGACCTTGTGCCCGGGAGGGATGAGCCCGGAAATGGCGACTTTTTCGTCGAGCAGCGTGGTGCCGGTCACCAGTTGCTGCCGGGCGATCACGACGTCGTCGTCGGGATGCAGGCGGATGGTGAAGGAGGTCTTGGTGAGCATGGCGGGTCCTTGCGATCTTCAGGCGCGCGGCGCCTGGCGAGCATTGATGGATTTTACTTGTAGAGCAGGTTGGGCAGCCACATTACCAGCTGCGGCACGTAGGTGATGAGCGCAAGCGTCGCCAGCAATGGCCACAACCATGGCAAGACGGCCTTGACGGTCTGCTCGAACGAGATTCTTGCCACCTTCTGCAGCACGAACAGCACCATGCCGACTGGCGGGGTGAGCAGCCCGATCATGAGGTTAAGCACCATGATCAGCCCGAAATGGACCGGATCGATATGCAGCTTGGCGATGATGGGCATGAATACCGGCACCAGAATCGTGATTGCGGCGATGGTCTCCATGAAGCAACCGACAAACAGCAGGAATATGTTGGCGAGAAACAGGAATACATAGGGCGAATCGGAAATCGACAGTACCCATTGTGCGATGGCTTCGGTGACCTGCGTGGTCGTCAGCACCCAGGCGAAGATCGACGCGCTGGCGACGATGAACAGCACGACCGCGGTCGTCTCGATCGTCTCCATCGAAATCTTGACCAGCATGCGTACGCTCATCGTCCGGTACCACACGAACCCCAGGAACAACGCCCAGGCAACCGCCGCGACCGCGGCCTCGGTTGGCGTGAACAAACCCGTCGCCATTCCGCCGATCAGGATGACCGGAGTCAGGAGTGCCATGAACGCCTCGAACTTGAAAATCTTGTCGGCGACCATCACCGCGAGCAGCGGAATGCCGAAGCGGACGAAGCCGCCGAGCGATTCGTTTTCCTGAGCCCAGAGGAAGTACAGCGCGACCGAGACGATCGCGATGGCGCCCAGCTCGAGGAAGGCACCGCCCATGCGTCCCCACGAGAAGGCGATGTCGGAACCGTATTTCCGCTTGTGCGCGTAATAGCCGACCATCGCCATCATGAACAGCGCCATCAACGCGCCGGGGATGAATCCGCCAGCGAACAGCTTGCCGATCGAGGTGTTGGCCTGCACTCCGTAAATCACCATCGGCAGCGACGGCGGAATGATCGGTCCCAGCGTCGCCGAAGCCGCGGTGATGCCCACTGCAAACTCGGTGGGATAGCCGTGATCCTGCATCGCCTTGATCTCGATTGTGCCGAGGCCGCCGGCATCGGCGATGGCAGTGCCCGACATTCCTGCGAAGATCACGCTGCCCAGCACGTTGACATGACCCAGGCCGCCCTTGAGCCACCCGACCAACGCCAGGGCGAAGTTGTAGATGCGGTTGGTGATGCCCGCCGAGTTCATCAGGTTACCGGCAAAGATGAAGAACGGCACCGCCAGCAGCGGAAAACTGTCGACGCCGCCGACCATGCGATGAATCACGGTGATCGGCGGCGTCGTGCCCGAGGTCCATATGTAGAGCAGCGAAGCGATGCACATGGCGATCGCGATCGGAACGCCGCTCGCCATCACCGCGAGGAAACCGCCGAGAAGGAGACCGTTCATTGCGCGCCTATGCTTCCTGCTCGCCCGGACGCTCGAGCACGCTCCAACCTTGCCGCCAATGCCGCACACCTACCTGCACCGAGCGGAAAGTCATCATCACGAAGCCAAAGGCGACAAACCCATAGATGTAGCTCATCGGCACATCGATCACGGTCATCTTGAGATTCTGCATCTTCGGCACGAGCAGGAACGATAGCCACGTCGCATATCCAAGAAAGGCAATCCGCACCAGGTCGACGAAGGTCGACAGGACCCGAGCCACCGGCGCCGGTAGCCAGCGATAGATGAATTCGACGTGGATCTGCGTATTCTTACGCACGCCCATCGACGAACCCACGAAGCAGACGATGATGAGCAGGTAACGCGCGATTTCCTCGGTCCATGCGGCCGAGTCCGCGAGCACATAGCGCGTGAAGAACTGGTAGAACACATCCAGTGCGAGCAGCCAGAACACGGCAAAGGTAAGCCAGTCCTCCCAGGCGTAGCCGGACAGGTCGATCGGCTCGTCCTGAGCGTGAAAGTGGCCGGACTCGTCGAGGACGGGGGCGGATGGGTCGGGCGCGGTGATCGTGTTGGTATGGTTCATGTTGGCAGAAGTCGTCGTGTGCTCGAAACTGCGGTCGCCCCGGCGCATGCCGGGGCCCAATATTTACCAATACGAGTCAACCAACACCTGACTTGGATCCCGGCCTGCGCCGGGATGACGCGGCTGTTTCCGATCGCCGCGACACCCGGCGTCTTGCGCCTGGACATCTCACTTGATCGCGACGATACGGTCGTAATCCTTCTTGTCGAAGCCCATCGACTCAAGCGTGGCGTGCTTCAACACCGCGTCAGCGAAGTCCTTGCGATCGACGGTGATGATCTGGATACCCTTTTTCTTGAACTCCTCGGTCAGCTCGGCTTCGCGCTTCTTGATATCCGCGGTTGCCTTCGCTGCCGCTTCGCGCGTCACGTCGATGAACATCTGCTTCTCGGAATCGCTAAGCTTGCTCCAGACGTGCGGGGCGATCTGCGTAGTCAGACCGTCGACGATGTGGCCGGTAAGCATGATGTACTTCTGGACTTCGTAGAACTTCTTGGCTTCGATCGTCGTCAGCGGGTTCTCCTGCGCTTCGACCGTTCCGTTCTGCAGGGCGAGATAGACCTCGGCAAATGCGATCGGGGTCGGATTCGCGCCGCAGGATTTCGGCGTTGCCATGTACACCGGAACGTCCGGCACCCGGATCTTGAGCCCCTTCATCCCGGCGCAGTTGGTGAACGGCCGGTTGGAAGTGGTTTGGCGGGCGCCGTAGTATGTGTACGCCGTGATCTGGATCCCGGTCTTTTCACGATAGCCGTCGACCATTTCCTTGAACACGTCGCTCTTGGAATACGCGATCAGGTGGTCCGCGTCGCGAAAAATGAAGGGGTAGTAAGCGATGCCGAGCCGGGGGTAACTCCTCGCCGCAAAGGACGGCCCGCTGATGATCATGTCGACCGTGCCGAGCTGCAACCCCTGATTGATGTCCGTCTCCTTGCCGAGCGAGCTTGCCGGAAACACCGTAATGTCGAACTTGCCGTTGCTGCGCTTCTTGATCTCCTCGGCCGCCCACACCGACTGGATGTGATAAGGCTCGCTCGTCTCGTAGACGTGCGCCCACTTGAGTTTCTGTTGCGCAAGCGCGGTGCCCGACGCGATGCACATCACTCCAACGACAAGTGCCAGTCTGCCAATCCGACGCATGGTGATCCTCCTTGGGTGTGTCGTGTTGTTCAAGCTGCGATGAGTTGCACTTTGGTGCTCTGTGACTTGTCCCTGGCCAATTCGAACGCCTTGACCGCGTCCTGCAACGGGAATTGTCCCGACAGCAGCGGCTTGACGTCGACCCGACTGGTCGCGATGTACTCGACCGCCCAGTCGAATTCGATGCCCCAGCGAAAGGCGCCCTTGAGGTCGAGCTCCTTGCTCATGAGCTCGTTGACCACGAACGGCAGCGGCTCGTGCGGCAGCGTGCCGATCTGCACGATGGTCCCGCCCCGCCTGGTCGCGGCCACGCACGCTTTCAGCGCGGCGAAACTGCCGGAAGCCTCGAAGGCGACATCGAACTGTGGCGAGCTCAGCGCATCGGCGTCCTGGTCGGCGCGAATCGTGCGCGCTGCGCCAACCGCGCGCGCAGTGGCAAGCGGCCGGTCCAGCACGTCCGACACCGTGACCGAAGTCGCGCCGGCGAGGCGCGCGGCGATGACCGTCAGGCAACCGATGGTGCCGCCCCCCGTCACCAGCACGCGCTTGCCGAGCAGGTCGCCGGCGCGGTTCACCGCGTGCAAGCCCACGGCCAGCGGCTCGGCCATCGCCAGTTCACCCAGACTCACGTCGCCGGTCACCGGGTAACACTGGCGCTCGGCCATCACGAAGTATTCGCAGAACATGCCCTGCACGTGCGGAAACAGGCTCGCGCTGCCGAGGAAGCGCATGTTGCGGCACAGTTGCTCGCGACCCTCCCGGCAATAGTCACAGGCTCCGCACGCGTGCGATGGGCTCACCGCGATCTTGTCGCCGACCTTGACCCGCGTCACACCGGGTCCGATCTTGGCGACCACGCCGGACGCCTCGTGGCCTGGAATCAGCGGCTCGCGGACGACGAAGCTGCCGTTGCGCCCATCGAAGTAATAATGCAGGTCCGACCCGCAGATGCCGCCGGCACCCAGTCGGATGAGCACCTGCCCCGGCGCGATCGGCGGCTCGTCGACGGTCTCGATGCGCAGGTCTTCCTTGGCATGGATGCGGCAGGTCAGCATGTTGATCCTCCGTTTACATTGACGGCGCGACGTTCGGGCCCGCGCCTTACAGCGTTGCCATGAGTCCGGACCTGGCCTTCAGCGCCACTCCGGATACCGCGTCCCAGCCCGTGCTGAAACGCTTGTACGCGTGATTCACGTGCCGCTGCATCGCAGCGCGCGCTGCGCCGGCATCGTGTTCAACGATCGCCTTGAGTACGGCGCGATGCTCGTTCATCGCCGCGGCCCAAAGTTTCGGCGCGGCATAGTGATGGTCGAGGCGCTTGTACAGCGGTCCGGAACGATCCTCCCATAACATCCTGACGACCTGCACCAGCGCGCCATTGCCGGTCGCTTCGGCAATGCGCAGGTGAAACCGCCGATCCGCGCCCACCGGTTGCTTCTCGCTGTTCAACGCCTGCTGCATCTGCTCCAGCGCCTCCTCGATCGCGGCGATCTGCGCCTTTTTCCTCGACTTCGCGGCCAGCGCCGCGCATTCACCCTCGATCACCCAGCGTGCCCGCAATTGCTCGAACGGTCCCGCCGCCGGGTGTGTTGCGTGTCCCGTCGCCTCGCCACGCCCCAGTCCCTGCACGTAGATGCCCGAGCCGATGCGCACCTCTACCAGTCCCTCGACTTCCAGCGCGATCAGTGCTTCGCGCACCGACGGCCGCGACACGCCCAGCTGGCGGGCGAGATCACGCTCCGGGGGCAGCCGCGCCCCCGATGGATATTCGCCCGAGCCGATCACTGTGCGGATTTGATCGGCAATCTGGCGATAGAGCCTGCGCGGCTCGATGCTCTGGATCGGCATGGCTGCGGCGCCTGGGCTTCGCTTGCGCGGGCGCCGGCAGCGACGTATGGTCAAAAGGCGGAAGCTAAACAATAGCTCGGCACTGGTCAAGTGGTATTACCAATTTCCTCAGCCGTTGATACACTGGCACACTTTGCGCAGCCGCCCGCAGCAACACGACCCGCGGCCCCAATATTGAAAAACCCCATGGAGGAGAAGGCGTGAGTGGACGCTTGACGGGCAAGGTCGCGCTGATTACCGCTGCCGGACAGGGGATCGGCAGGGCAACCGCACTGGCGATGGCGCACGAGGGCGCCCAGGTGATCGCGACCGACGTCAACGCGACACTTCTGGAATCCTATGCGGGCATGGCAGGCATTTCGACCCGGCCGCTCGACGTGCTCAACGATGCGGCGGTGCGCAAGACCATCGACGAACTGCCGCCGCTGTCGGTACTGTTCAACTGCGCGGGATTCGTGCACAACGGCACCATTCTCGACTGCGCGCCCAAGGATTGGGACTTCAGCTTCAACCTGAATGTCCGCGCGATGTACGTGACAATCCAGTGCGCGCTGCCGAAAATGCTTGCCGCTCACGAGAAATCCGGAACTGGCGCGAGCATCATCAACATGGCATCGGTCGCGGGCTCGATCAAGGGCATTCCGAATCGCTTCGTATACGGCGCTAGCAAAGCCGCAGTGATCGGGCTGACCAAGGCCGTCGCCGCCGATTTCGTAGCCAAGGGCATCCGCTGCAACGCGATCGCACCGGGCACCGTCGACACGCCGTCGCTGCACGATCGGATCAACGCCTATGCCGACCCCGCCGAAGCGCGCAAGGCGTTCATCGCGCGCCAGCCGATGGGCCGCCTTGCCAAGCCCGAGGAAATCGCTCCGGTCGTCGTCTTCCTGGCCTCCGACGAATCGGCTTTCGCGACCGGCAACGTGTACTCGGTCGACGGAGGGATGACCATTTAGGGCAGCGTCACGTTTCGCTGTCGGCTACCGTCCCCGCTTTTTCCGGCCCCACGCCACCTCACTCACCCGTCTCAGGAGAATCGCATGAAACTCGTACGCTACGGCCCCGCCGGCAAAGAAAAGCCCGGTCTGATCGACGCCGACGGCAAGCTGCGCGACCTGTCGCGCAAGGTCAAGGACATCAACGGCGCGTCGCTGGCGCCCGCCGAAATCGCCAAGCTGCGCAAGCTCGACACCAAGAAGCTGCAGCTGGTCAAAGGCAAACCGCGGCTGGGCTCCTGCGTCGCGACTCCGTCGAAGTTTGTCGCGATAGGTCTTAACTACATCGATCACGCCAAGGAGACCGGCTCGCCGATTCCCGAGTATCCGATCGTGTTCTTCAAGTCGCCGACCTGCATAGTCGGCCCCAACGACAACGTGATGATGCCGCCGGACTCGACGCAGGTCGACTGGGAAGTCGAGCTTGGCATCGTCATCGGCCGCACGGCCAGGCACGTCGCGATCAAGGACGCGCTGAAGTACGTCGCCGGCTATTGCCTGATCAACGACGTCTCCGAGCGCCACTACCAGTTGAAGCTCAGCGGCTCGCAATGGAGCAAGGGCAAGGGCTGCGACACTTTCGGCCCGCTCGGTCCGTGGCTGGTCACGACCGACGAGATCAAGGATGTCCAGAACCTCGATATGTGGCTCGACGTCAACGGCGAGAAGCGGCAGCGCGGCAGCACCAAGACGATGATCTTCGGCGCTGCCGAAGTGGTCGCCGACGTGTCGAAGTACATGACGCTGCTGCCGGGCGACGTGATCACCACCGGCACCCCGCCGGGCGTGGCCATGGGCATGAAGCCGGAGCCGAAGTACCTGAAGGCTGGCGACGTCGTCACGCTGGGCATCAAGGGACTCGGCGAGCAGAAGCAGAAGGTCGTTGCTTACAAGAAAGGGCGCTAGCGCATGAGCAAACTGATGAACCGACACCGAGTGCGCAGCCACGCGGCGCTCGCAATGTTGGCGCTGGCAGCGCTCGTCGCGCCGCCGGCTGCTGCGCAGGGCTATCCGAACAAGCCGGTCAAGCTTGAAGTCGGCGCGACGGCGGGTGGAGGCACCGACATCGTCGCGCGCATGTTGGGCGACAAGCTGGGCGAGTCGATGAAGCAGTCGTTCGTCGTCGACAACCGCCCCGGCGCGTCGAACACCATCGCCGCGGATTTCACTGCCAAATCGCCGCCCGATGGCTATACGCTGCTGGTGGCGACGACGACGGGCCAGGCGATCGCGCCGAACCTGATGAAGCTCAACTTCGACACGTTGAAAGACCTGGCGCCGGTCGCATTGGTCATGGTCGTGCCCAACGTGCTGGTGGTCGGCCCGGCGGTCACGGCCAAGGACGTGCGCGAACTCGTTGCCCAGATGAAGTCCAAGCCGGACAGCTTCAACTACGCCTCGTCCGGCGCCGGCAGCACCCAGCATCTGGCCGGCGAAGCCTTCAAGAAAATTGCTGGCGTGCAGATGACGCACATCCCGTACAAGGGCAGCAGCCAGGCGCACGCCGACCTGCTCGGCGGCCAGGCGCAGATCATGTTCGACACGACTTCGTCGGCGATCGGCCAGATCAAGGGCGGCAAGCTGCGCGCCCTGGCGGTGACGTCGCCCAAGCGCTCGCCCGAGTTGCCGGATGTCCCGACGCTTGCGGAAGCGGGTTTTCCGGGGATGGAAATGACCACCTGGTACGGCGTATTCGCCCCGGCCGGAACGCCAAAGGAAATCGTCGCCAAGTTGCACGATGAGATCATGGCGACGCTGAAGAATCCCGACGTGCAGAAGCGCATCGCCGGGCTTGCCGGCGAGCCGGGCACGCTGACCGTCGCCGAGTTTGCCGCCTTGAACCGTGCCGACTATGACCGCTACGGCAAGCTCATTCGCGAATCGGGGATCAAGCTGGAATGAGCCCGACGATTGCACTCGTTGCCGGCGATCCCGCGGGCATCGGTCCGGAACTCGTCGCCAAGGTTCTGGCCAATCGGGCGACGCTGCCCGACGCACACATCCTGCTCATCGCCCAGCGTGCGAGCCTTGAAGCGGGTGCGCGCGCGGCGGGCGTGGGCTTGGATCTGCCGACGCAGGAACTGTCGGCTACGACGCGCCCGGCCGAAGTCGTGTCGCGCCTGCAATGGGACGGCTGGGACGCGCGCGCCTTTCCTCAGGCACAGGCTAGCGCCGAGAACGGCGCGTTCATGCTCGATTCGTTGCGCCTGGCGCTCGACCTGGCGCAGCGCGGCAGCGTCGACGCGGTGTGCTTTGCGCCTCTGAACAAGGCAGCCCTGCGCGCCGGCGGCATGAAGCAGGAGGACGAACTGCGCTGGTTCGCCGACATGCTCGACCACCACGGCGCGTGCGGCGAATTCAATGTGCTGGAAAAACTCTGGACCTCGCGCGTTACCTCGCATGTCGCGCTGAAGGAAGTGTCCGACCTGCTCAGCGTCGAAGGCGTGGCCACCGCGATCGCGATGCTGCACGACGCGCTGCGCCGCGCCGGCAACCCGCAGCCACGCATCGGCGTGTGCGGCCTCAACCCGCACAATGGCGACGGCGGCAGTTACGGCCGCGAGGAAATCGACATCATCGGACCCGGCGTCAAGCTCGCGACCGAGCGCGGTCATCCCGCCGACGGCCCGTATCCGGCCGACACGATTTTCGTTCGCGCCAAGAATGGCGCATTCGACGGCATCGTCACCATGTATCACGACCAGGGCCAGATCGCGATGAAGCTCATGGGCTTCGAGCGCGGCGTGACGGTCCAGGGCGGGCTGCCTGTGCCAATCACCACGCCGGCGCACGGCACCGCTTACGAGATTGCCGGCCGCGGCATCGCCAATACGCAGGCAATGCAGAATGCGCTGGCGATCGCGGTGCGCATGGGCGCGGCCGCGCACTGACGGCGACGCGTTCGCTGCTCAAACGTGGCCTTCATCACGCCCATCGAACCGGAAGGCGCATCGCCTGCGGTACGCGCGGTCTTCGACGACATCAAGGCCACGCGCAAGACGGATCACATCAACAATTTCTGGAAAGTACTGGCCAACGACCCGCCCACGCTCAGACGCATCTGGAGCGCGGTCAAGGAGGTTATGGCGCCCGGCGAGCTGGATCCGCTGACCAAGGAACTGATCTACATCGCAGTGTCGGTCACCAACAACTGCGAGTACTGCATCCACTCGCACGTCGCCGGCGCCACGTCCAAGGGCATGACGCCCGAGATGTACCGCGAGCTGATGAGCGTGGTCGCGCTGGCCAACGAAACCAATCGCCTGTCGAACGGCTATCGCATCGAGGTCGATCCGCAATTCATGCAGCCTTTCCCGCCTAAATGAAGGCGACGGCTTCGCCCGCCCGCGACCTCGCGACGCGCGCTCTCTCGCGCAACGACTTCCTTTATCCCGCGCTCGAGCCAGGACGCAGCGGGCGACTCAGGCTCGACGCCCTGCACACGATGTATTGGGAAGAGTGCGGCAACCTGCGTGGCGTGCCGGTTGTATTCCTGCATGGTGGCCCGGGAGGTGGCAGTTCTCCCGATCATCGGCGTTACTACGATCCGCACTTCTATCGCATCATCGTCTACGATCAGCGCGGCTCCGGGCAGTCGACGCCGCTGGGTGAGCTCACCGACAACACCACGCCGCATCTGATCGCCGACCTCGAGCGGCTGCGCGCACATCTGGGCATCGAGCGCTGGCTCGTGTTTGGCGGGTCATGGGGATCGACGCTGGCGATCGCCTACGCCGAGGCGCATTCCGACCGCGTGCTGGGGCTGGTGCTGCGCGGCGTCTTCCTGTGCCGGCCGCTCGAGATTCAATGGTTCCTGTACGACATGCGCTTCGTGTTCCCTGAAGCCTGGCGCGCGTTCTCCGGATTCCTGCCGTCGGCCGAGCGCGACGACCTGCTCGCCAGTTATCACCGCCGCCTTGTCGATCCCGATCCCGCGATTCACCTGCCGGCGGCGCGCGCATGGAGCCGCTACGAGGGCTCGTGCTCGACGTTGCTGCCCGATCCCGAACTGGTCGCGCATTTCGAGGAAGATAGAGTGGCGCTGGCAATCGCGCGCATCGAAGCGCATTACTTCGTGAACAACATGTTCCTGCCGGACAATGCGCTGCTCGCCGACATCGCGCGCATCCGCCACATCCCGTGCACCGTCGTACAGGGGCGCTACGATGCGGTGTGTCCGATCCTGTCCGCCGACGACCTGCATCGCGCGTGGCCCGAGGCCGAGTACGTCATCGTTGCCGACGCCGGTCATTCGGCGCGCGAGCCCGGCATCGCGCGCGAGCTCGTGGCCGCGACCGATCACTTCCGGGCGCTGCTGCGCTAAGGCGAAGGACGCCATGGCGATCATCGAACGCGTCGAGATCTCGCTCGTCAACCTAATTCCGAAGGTCAAGCGGACCGACGCGATCCAGAGTTTTGTCTCGCAGGAAACTCCGATCGTTCGTGTGTTCGATCGCGACGGCGCGATAGGCACGGGCTACAGCTACACCATCGGCACCGGCGGATCGTCGGTCATCGCGCTGTTGCGCGATCATCTGGCGCCGCGGCTGATCGGCCGCGACGCCGAAACCATCGAGGCGATCTGGCGCGACCTGCTGTTCCATACCCATGCCACGACGATTGGCGCGATCACCGCGCTGGCGCTGGCGGGCATCGACACCGCGCTGTGGGACCTGCGCAGCCGCCGGGCGAAATTGCCGCTGCACATCGTCGCCGGCGGCGCCAAGGAATCGTGTCCGTTGTACACCACCGAAGGCGGCTGGCTGCACATCGAGACCGAGGCGCTGGTCGACGACGCGCTCGCGGCCAAGGCGAAGGGCTTCGGCGGCGCCAAGATCAAGGTCGGAAGACCGCATGTGGCCGAAGATGTCGCGCGGCTCGCCGCAGTTCGCGAAGCGGTCGGCCCCGCTTGGGACATCATGACCGACGCCAACCAGGGTTTCTCGCTATCCGAAGCCATCCGCCGCGCGCGCCACCTCGAAGCGCTGGACGTCGCCTGGTTCGAGGAGCCGATGCCCGGTGACGACGTTGCCGCACACGCCGAACTCGCGCGCCATACCTCGGTGCCGATCGCGGTCGGCGAATCGCTGTACAGCATTTCGCAGTTCAAGGACTACCTGCAGGCCGGCGCGTGCTCGATCGTGCAGGTCGATGTCGCGCGCATCGGCGGCATTACGCCGTGGCTCAAGGTCGCGCACATGGCCGAAGCGTTCAACGTCGCGGTGTGTCCGCACTTCCTGATGGAACTGCACGTCGCGCTGTGCTGCGCGGTGCCGAACAGCCGCTGGGTGGAGTACATCCCGCAGCTCGATACGATCACCCGAACGCAGTTGGCGATTCGCGACGGTCGCGCGTTTGCGTCAAGCGAACCTGGGTTGGGGATCGACTGGAATTGGGCCGCGATCGAACGGCTGCGAACGACGGCGCCTGTGGCTGTTGCCTGACGCCTCGAAGCGATGCGGCATTGCCCGTCGGTGGGGTTCGTGGACAAGCTCTTGGCCGGAATGGACGCTCGAGCGGCGCCGCCACTCAGAGGCCGCGGACGAAACTGTGACGCCGTGTAGGTGTTGCTCCTACACACGATTAAGCAAATGCCCAATGGGAAGTGTGCCGACAACTCGCTATAGTCGGGACGCTTATCTGCATTCGCTATATGTATATGCGGAACAGCCCCAGTGCTCTGTCGAGTTCGCGATGCCGGAGTCATCCGGCGTTGACTCGCAGACATGGAGGCCGAGTCAATCAAGTTCACACGAATCGAGGAGTAACAATGCGCATTATCAAAACAGGATTGTTTTGTGCCGGCGTGGCACTGGCCGCGGGTAACGTGCTTGCCCAGGACATGAAGAAGGACGCCATGACCAAGGACGCAATGCACCCGATGACCATGCAGCAATGCAAGGATCAGATGGCGATGCACCGCACGGACGCCATGAAGAACGACCCGGCGATGATGAAGAAGGACGCCGCGTGCACCGACATGATGAAGAAAGACGGCTCGATGATGAAGGACGGGGCCATGAAGGGCGATACGAAGAAATAGGCTCAGACGTCGCTGACCGGCAATCCGCCGTTTGGGCAGCATTGCCTGAACGGCGTTTTTCTTGAGCCGGTCCAGACTTGCAAAGTTTCGAAACGGTTAACGCGCCCGATAGGCAACTACGTCGAATGTCAGGTCGATGTCGTCGCCGACCAGGCCCATGGCGTAGGTCAACCCGAAGTCCGAGCGCTTGATGCTCGAACTGGCGCCCGCGCCGCAACCCTCGCGCCCGCTGTCGGGAACGACGCCACATTGCATGCGCTGCATCTTGAGCACCACCGGCCGGGTCACGCCGTGCAGGGTCAGCAGGCCGGCGATGCCGATCAAGCGCTCCTGGTTGAACACCAACTGTGACGACTGGAAGCGTATTGCCGGAAAGCGCGCGACGTCGAACATGTCTTCGCCGCGCAGCCAGGCATCGCGCACCCCCCAGCCGGTGTCGACGGAAGTTGCGTCGACCGTCAGGTCGAAGGTGCCGGTGTGATTCTCGGGGCCGAGCACAATCGAGCCTTCGGTCCGGCCGAAGTGCCCGCGCTGTTTCGATATTCCCAGATGGACAACCGCGAACTCGGTCGAGGAGAGCTCGGTCTCGATGCGATATGACTCAGGCGCTGCCTGCACCACCATCGCCTGCGCCGATACGAACAGCGCGCCAGCGACCATCGACAGCGCCGGACCGACGCGCATCACTCCCGGTAGGCTTCCACCGGTATCGTCAACTTGACTTCGTCGCTCGCCGCCTTGAGGTTGCTGTTCATGCCCCACTCCGAGCGCTTGATGGTCGCGGTCGCTTCGGCGCCGCACATCGGCTTCTTGTTGAACGGCTGTTCGCCGCAGGTGAAGCTCGCCACTTTCAAGGTCGCGGGCTTGGTCACTCCGAGCAGCGTCAGGTCGCCGCTCGCGCCGACCAGCTTGTCGCCATCGAAACTGAGGTTGGTTGCCTTGAAGGTGATCGTCGGGTACTTGTCGGTGTTGAAAAACTCGTCGCCCTTGAGCTTGCCATCGAGGACGGTGGAAAAACTGCGGATTGAAGTGGTGTCGATGGTGGCGTCGATCGAACCCTTCTTCGCGGCGCGATCGAGCACGATCTTGCCGCTGAGCTTGCCGAAACTTCCGCGCTGGTTCGAAAATCCGCCCATGTGCTGGACCTCGAACGTCGGCTGCGAATGCGTCGGATCGATCACGTAGGATTCGTCCGCCGCAAGGGCGGCGACCGGCACGGCGAGCAACGCCCCCAGAAAATAAATTCGCTCCATCGCTTCTCCATTCTAGTTATGCACAGGTTGCAGACACCGAACAAGGGGCAAACAGCGCCGGCGGGCGGCTATTCCCTCGACGGGATCACTTCACCGCCGGTAGGACCATGCGGATGCGAACGACGACCTCATTGGCAACGGTGTCTGGATCGGCCCATTCGCCTTCGCCGATCTTGTAGTCGAGGCGCTTGATGGTGAGGCTGCCGTCGGCGACGCTGTTGCCGGAGGCATCCTTCTTGAGCACGATCGGCACGGTGGCGTCGCGGCTGATGCCCTTGATCGTCAGTGTGCCGGCGACCTCGTACTTATCCCCGCCCAGATCGCGAATGGACGACGATGCGAACTTGGCGACCGGAAATTTGCTGGTGTCGAACCATTTGGGCCGCTTGATCTCGGATTCCGACTCATCGCTCGCCAGGTCGATGCTCCCGAGCTCGATTTCGAACTCGGCCTTCGATTTGGCCAGCTCCTTGGGCAGAAAGACGATGTTCGCCTTCCACTTGCGGAAGCGCCCCTCGACATTGACGCCCATCTGCCGCGACACAAAGCGAATTTCGCTCTTGTCTATGAGCACGCCCTGGGCCGCAGCCTGGGTGGCCGCCATTAGCATCAGTCCCAATGAGGGTATGAATGAACGCAACAACACCATGGTCAGCCTCTCCTGGTCATTTTCCAGTCATTTTCCAGTCAGTTTTGCCTTTGCGGGCCGGCAGCATTCTCGAAAGCACCGTGTCGCGATCGACAAAATGGTGCTTCAGGGCCGCGGCTGCATGCAGACAGACCACCGCCAACAGGGTGAAGTTCAACGTTTCATGGACCGTCCGTAGCACCCTGCCCAGGTCCCGGTCTCGCGCCACGAGATCCGGCAACGGCACCAGCCCCAGGTACACGACCTGCACGCCCGTCGCGGAACTGTAGAGCCAGCCGGACACCGGGATGCAGAGCAGCAGCACGTAGAGCAGCCCGTGCGAGAGCGCCGCGGCGCGGCGCTGCCACGCCGGCATCGGCGGTAGCGGCGGCGCGGGATGACCAAGCCGCCATGCCAGGCGCACGCAGGTCAGCAACCAGATGGTGATGCCGATCCATTTATGCCACGCGTACCACTGCAGCTTTTGACGAGAGATCGGCAGTCCGACCATCGACAGTCCGAGACTGAATCCGCAGACGATCAGCAGCGCGGTGAGCCAGTGCAACGCGATCGCCGGCATGCCGTAGCGGTCGGCTACTTCACCTGTCTCCATGCGCAGCTCTCGTCAACGACTGGCCTGCTTTGTAGTGTGCCGTCCGGCACCTTGTCAAGTTTGCGCGAACGTGAACAGCCTGGGCGACCGATATAATCCGCCGATGACCAACGCTTGTGCCGAAGCAGCGACGGGCAACGCCTCGGCGAATTCCCAATGGCTCTCGCGCAGCCGCAATGCCGTCTGGCATCCATGCACGCAGATGAAGCAGCACGAGCGGCTGCCGCTGGTGCCGATCGCGCGTGCGCGCGGCGCGTGGCTCTACGACTTCGACGGCAACCGTTATCTCGACGCGGTCAGCTCGTGGTGGGTCAACCTGTTCGGCCACGCGCACCCGCGCATCAACGGCGCAATAACCACGCAACTCGACTTGCTCGAGCACGTGATGCTGGCTGGGTTCACCCAGCGGCCGGTAATCGAGCTCTCTGAGAGACTGGCGCAGCTCGCGCCGGGCAAGCTCGGCCACTGCTTCTACGGTTCCGATGGCGCGTCGGCGGTCGAGATCGCGCTGAAAATGAGTTTTCACGCCTGGCGCAACGGCGGGCACAGGGCGAAAACGAACTTCGTGAGCGTGGCCGGCGGCTATCACGGCGAGACGCTGGGCGCGCTGGCGGTGACCGACGTTGCGCTGTTCCGCGACGCTTATGCGCCGTTGCTGCGCCGACAGGCGGTCGTGGCATCGCCCGACTCGCGCCTGGCCGAACCCGGCAGCTCTGCAGGCGACCACGCGCTGGTGGCGGCGCGCGCGCTCGAAGCGCACTTCGCCGAGCACCACGCGACTACCGCGGCACTGATCGTCGAGCCACTGGTGCAGGGCGCCGCCGGCATGGCGATGCACGATGCGGTGTACCTGCGCCGCGCCCGCGAATTGTGCGACCACTACGGCGTGCACCTGATCGCCGACGAGATCATGACCGGCATGGGCCGCACCGGCACGATGTTCGGTTGCGAACAGGCGGGCATCGCGCCGGATTTCCTCTGCCTGTCCAAAGGCCTGACGGGAGGCTACCTGCCGCTGTCGGTGGTGATGACAACCGATGCGGTCTATAGCGCGTTCTACGACGATGATCCCGCGCGCGGCTTCCTGCATTCGCACTCCTATACCGGCAACGCGCTGGCCTGCGCGGCCGCGCTGGCGGTGCTCGACATTTTCGCGGAGCAGGACGTGATCGCCGCGAACCGGGAGCGCGCGCAGGCGCTCACCGAGCTGGCGGCGCCGATCGCAGCGCATCCGAAGATCGCCAACTTCCGTCACCAGGGCATGATCTGGGCGTTCGACGTCGACTCCCCGCGCGACGACTTCGCCCGCTGGTGCTTTGCAGAGGGCCTCAAGCGCGAACTGCTGCTGCGGCCGATCGGTCGCACGGTGTACTGGATGCCGCCGTATTGCCTCTCGGCAGAGGAAATGGCGCTGCTTGCATCGCGCACGCTGGAAATCGTCGAGCTGGCATGAAGCGCGCAAATGCCTGGCGCGGATGGATTCTCGGTGCATGGCTGGTCGCAGGCGCGGCCACGGCGGCGAGCCTGCCGCGTCCGATCGCGCGAGCTTTTGCCGGACAAGGCATTCCGCTGACCGCCGTCACTGCTTACGTGCAGGAACTCGGCCAGACTCAACCTTTGGTCGCGCAGGACGCGACGCGGCCGATGAATCCGGCGTCGACAATGAAGCTGCTGACGACTTTTGCCGGCCTCGAACTGCTGGGGCCTGGCTACCGCTGGCGCACCGAAGCGTACGCGGACGGCCCGATCGCCAACGGCGTCCTCGACGGCAACCTCGTGCTCAAGGGCTACGGCGATCCGAAGATCACGCTCGAGCAGTTCCAGGACTTCGTCAAGCAACTGCGCGCGACGGGGCTCACGACCATCCGCGGCGACCTGGTGATCGACCGGACCTATTTCGCGCTTGGCGCGCATGATCCTTCGGCCTTCGACGGCGAGCCGCTCAAGCCCTACAACGTCGGCCCCGACGCGCTGTTGCTCAGCTTCAAGAGCGTGCGCTTCGTGTTCGCACCCAACGCCGCCGGCGACGCCGTCGCGGTTCATGCCGAGCCTGCCCTGGGCAGCGTGGCGATTCGCGGCGCACCGCGGCTGGTGCAGGGCGACTGCGGCGACTGGCGCTCCGCCCTGCAGGCGAGTTTTGCCAACAGCGCAACGGGCGCCGAAGCCACGTTCAGCGGTCGCTATCCCGTCGCCTGCGGCGAGCGCGACTGGTATGTCGCCGTTCTCGATCACACGCACTTCGTGCGCGACACGTTCGCGCGCGCATGGGCCGACGCCGGAGGCACCTTCGACGGCCGGGTACGCGAGGGCAAGGTCGCGGCGCGCGCGAAGCTGCTGGCGACGCTGGAATCGCCCCCGCTCTACGACGTCGTGCGCGACATCAACAAGTTGTCCAACAATGTCATGGCGCGTCAGCTTTTTCTGACCTTGGCGACGACGGGATTTCCACCGCCGGCCACGACCGCGCACGCCACCGACGTGATCAAGCGCTGGCTGCGCGAGAAAAAACTCCAGTTTCCCGAACTCGTGCTCGACAACGGCTCGGGCCTGTCGCGCCACGAGCGCATCGCCGCGCAAAGCCTCGCGCGCCTGCTCGCCGCGGCGTATGCGAGCAATGTGCGCGCCGATTACGTGAGTTCGCTCGCGGTCGCCGCCACCGATGGCACCGTGCGCAAGCGCTTCGAGAAGGACGCCGTTGCGGAACAGGCTTTTCTCAAGACTGGCTCGCTCGAAGGCGTGCGCGCCATTGCCGGCTACGTGTTCGCGCCCGGCGGGCGCACGTTCGTCGTGGTGTGCTTCGTCAATCACCCGAACGCGGCGCGCGCGCAAGTGCCGCTGGATGCGCTGGTCGAGTGGGTGTACGCGGTGGCAAATGGAGATGGCGCGCGCTGATGTCTGCGCGCGCGCCATCGACAGGAGCGTCTACATTCCCATCACTGGTTTGCTGTCCTTGAACAGCATGTACCCGCGAATCAGCCGGTAGAGCACCCAAATGCCGGTCGCGATCCAGATCCCGATGGCGAAGGGGATGCCGATCAGAGTGACGAACAGCACGAGGCCGATCATGTCCCACAGCACCGAGAACCAGAAGGTGCGGATGAGCCAGCGCAGGTGCGACTCGAGCCAGGTTCTCGCCGCCTCGTCGCGCTTGATGTAGGCAACGATGAGCCCCGCGATGCCGACCAGACCCACCAGCGGCCAGGCAACGACCAGGCCCGATGAGACAAACGACGCGACCGCGGCGGCTCCGAACAGGGCGTAGACGAGCAAAATCATCGAGATCAGCGATGACGATGGCGTGCCGGGCGCGGCGGACGCTGCCGATATGGACGCTTCTGGTAAGGACGTTTCAGTCATGGTCGTGGCCCCTGGTTGTGTCGGCTGCGGAAAGACCCAGGCACAAGATGGAGACGAGAGCGTCGCGCTTCAAGGATAGCGCCGGCCATCCTTGTGCGCGTAGTGCATCTCGGCGCCGACGCCGCTGTACATGAGGTCAGCGTCGGGATAATGCGCGGTGTCGGCCTCGACCCGGTCACCGACCTCGAGATAGGTGGCGGGAACGCTTCCGCGATTGATCATGTGGTGGCCATCGGGCGTGCCGGCGGGATAGCCCGCGCACATGCCTGCGCGAAAAATTTGCTCGCCGGCGTCGGTCACCAGCGTGACTTCGCCGGAAAGCACGTAGACGAATTCATCCTCGTGTGTGTGCCAGTGGCGCAGCGCCGACTGGCCCCCGGGCCCGAGGGTCACCAGATTGACGCCGAAGTGCGTCAATCCGAAGGCGTCGCCGAGTCGGCGTTTGCTCCGCTCGCCCATGCGCGTTCGAAACGGCTCCGGGTAGCCCGAACCGCGCACTTCGGCGACGGTGGCGGCATCGAGGACGGGCGGCTGGCGTTGGCTCATGGCGCTGGTTGTGCGAGGAAATTGCAGGGTCGGCGTGCTATCGCGGCGCTATAATACGCCAACGGGTGCCTGGATTCGGCATCCTTCTTGTTCACTGAGGAGATACTCATGACTGCCGCAAAATTCGAGCGCAGCCGCGACGCGCTGGTCAAGGATTTCACCGAAGTGCTGACCGAAGCCGATACGCTGCTCAAGCAGGCCACCAAGGAAACGGGCGAACGCGCGGTCGATCTGCGCGCGCAGGTCGAGGCCAAACTGCGCACCGCCAAGATCAAGCTGCAGGACATGCAGGATGACGCGATGGAGCGGGCCAAGGCCACTGCTCGCGCTACCGATGAATACGTCCGCGACAATCCCTGGCAGGCTCTGGGCGTCGCGGCGGCAGTCGGTTTCCTGATGGGCCTGCTGATCAGCCGTCGCTAGACATCCGTGGCGGACGCGCAGGGGACACGGCGCACCGGCGGCCTCTCGGACGCCATCACGCGCCTGGGCGGGACGATGGTGGCGCTGCTGCGCACCCGTCTCGAACTGGCCACGCTCGAGTTCGAAGAGCAGCGCGAGAGTGCGACCGAATTGCTCGTGCTTGTGCTCAGCGGCGTCCTGCTGGCGCTGTTCGCGCTGCTGTTCGCCTCGATCTTCGTCATTGCCTGCTTCTGGGACACGTATCGCCTGCAGGCGATCGCCGGGGTGACGCTGTTCTACGTCGTTCTGGCGGTGTTCGTTGTCATGCGCCTGAAGAGGCGGCAGCGCGAAAGAACGCCGGCATTCGCCGCCACGCTGGCGGAGTTCTCCCACGACGCCGCTGCGCTGAGGCGCGAGCCATGAGCTACGGGCCGTCCCGAGCGCCGGAGTGCCCAATGAGCCGCAGCGCGCCGCGTGGAGGTAATACCCAGTGAGCGCGAAACTCGACGAACTGGCGGCGCGCAAGGCGCTGCTCGTCGCGCGGCTGCGTCTCGAGCGGCTGCAGGTTGCACTCTACGCGGGCGAATTGCGCGACGCAGTTCGGCCGGCCGGTTTGATTGGCGGCGCCATTGCCAAGCCCGCGGCCGCGGTCGCGCTGGTCGAGGCCATCGCGCCGCTGTTCGGGTTGCGCAAGCTCGCGTACTGGGTGCGAGTGGGGTCGATCGCTTTCGTGCTGTTCGGGATTGCGCGCAAGTGGAAGGGCACCGAGGCGAAAAGCTAGTCGCGAAGTCGGTTCGCCGCGCATCTCGGCGCGGTGGCTAGAGTCCCAGGTCCTGCCACATCGCGTCCACGCGGCGCTTCACGCCCTCGTCCATGGCGATGGGCCGTCCCCACTCGCGCGTGGTCTCGCCCGGCCATTTGTTGGTCGCATCGATGCCCAGCTTCGCGCCCAGTCCGGCGACCGGCGAGGCGAAGTCCAGGTAATCGATGGGCGTGTTCTCGACGATGAGCGTGTCGCGCGCCGGGTCGACGCGCGTCGTCAGCGCCCACACCACTTCCTTCCACTGGCGCACGTCGATGTCGTCGTCGGTGACGATGATGAACTTGGTGTACATGAACTGGCGCAGGAAACTCC
>JBDTLK010000050.1:0-20502 GCA_039934835.1 Edaphobacterium sp. (SeqCode)
ATGGACGTCGTGCGTTCCGACATCGCCGCGCTCGGCGGCCGGGTCGAGGTGACCACTTCGCCCGCTAAGGGTACGACCTTCACGATCTACCTGCCGCTCACGCTGGCAGTCGCGCAGACCGTGCTCGTCAGGGCGGGTGGCAGGCTGTGGGCGCTGCCGGCGCCGATGGTCGAACAGGTGCAGCAGATCAAGGACAAGGACCTGATCAACCTGTACCTGTCGCGCGAGGTCGTCTGGCAGGATCGCAAGTATCCGTTCTTCTACCTGCCGCGCCTGCTCGGGGACGGTGGCCATAACCCGGAAACAACGCGCTACAACTCGATCGTTCTGCTCAAGAGCGGCCAGAACGTCACCGCGGTGCACGTCGACGAGATGGTCGGCAACCAGGAAGTCGTGGTGAAGAACATCGGGCCGCAATTGGCGCGCGTGTCCGGAATCGCCGGCGCGACCGTGCTGGGCACCGGCGAAGTCGTGCTCATCATCAATCCTGTGCAACTTGCACAGCGTGTCGACGTCGCGGCCGAAGCGCCGATGGTGGTCAAAACGCACCAGGCTGCCGCGGCTGCCGCCGCTGCCGCAGCCGCGGCGGGTCCGCCGCTGATCATGATCGTCGACGATTCGCTGACGGTGCGCAAGATCACGGGCCGCCTGCTGGTGCGCGAAGGATTCGAGACCGTCACCGCCAAAGACGGGCTCGACGCCCTGCAACTGCTCGGCGAACGGCTGCCCGACGCGATCCTGCTCGACATCGAAATGCCGCGCATGGACGGGTTCGAATTCGCCAAGACGATCAAGGCGGACATGCGTCTGGTGCACATCCCGATCATCATGATCACCTCGCGCACCGCCGAGAAGCACCGCAATCGCGCCAAGGAACTCGGTGTCGACGTCTACCTCGGCAAACCCTATCAGGAAGACGAGCTCCTGCGCAACCTGCGCGAGATGCTCTCGCTGCACATCGCCTGACGCCGCAGTCCGGCGCCGGCCTTCGTCCGCGCGCCTCGCAATGGTTCCCAAGGTAGAATCGCGGGAGGAGGAACGGCCCATGGCGCAATTCGCCACCAAGGACATTCGTACTCTGGCGCTGGTCGGTCACGGCGCCTCCGGCAAGACCACGCTTGCCGAAGCGCTGCTGCTCAAGGCCGGCGTCATCCAGGCGGCAGGGACAGTCGAACGTGGCACAACGGTTAGTGATTTCGATCCCCTCGAGCGCGCGTGGCAGCACTCGCTGCGCACGTCGGTGCTGCACCTCGAAGCGCAGGGCACCAGGGTGCACATGTTCGACACCCCCGGCTTTCCGGATTTCGTCGGCCAGGCAATCGGCGCGCTCGATGCCGTCGAAACCGCGGCGATCGTGGTCAGCGCGTCGGCCGGCATCGAAATGATCACCGCGCGCATGATGGAATGGGCCGCGAAGCGCAAGCTCTGCCGGCTGGTGATCATCAACAAGATCGACGCCGAGAATGTCGATCTCGAAGGCCTGCTGGGCGCGATCCGGGCCGCGTTTGGCAGAGAGTGCCTCCCGATCAACCTGCCCGCCGACGGCGGCAGGCGGGTCGTCGACTGCTTCTTCAATCCTTCGGGCGATGCCGATTTCTCCTCCGTCGAATTGGCGCATCGCGCGCTGGTCGATCAGGTCGTCGAGGTCGACGAAGCGCTGATGTCGCTGTACCTCGAGCAGGGAGAAATTGCTCCCGACCAGTTGCATGCGCCCTTCGAAAAGGCGCTGCGCGAGGGCCATCTGGTCCCGGTGTGTTTCGTCTCGGCGCGGACCGGCGCGGGCATTGCGGAATTGCTCGACGTACTGGTCAAGCTGGCGCCCAATCCCGCGGAGGGCAATGCGCCACTGTTCACCAAGGGCGAGGGTGAGAGCGCCAGCGAGTTTCACTCCGAGCCCGACCCGAAGAAGCACGTGCTGGCGCACGTGTTCAAGGTAGTGATCGATCCGTTCATCGGCAAGCTGGGTGTGTTTCGCGTGCATCAGGGGACCGTCACCAAGGACACCCAGCTCTTCGTCGGTGACGGACGCAAACCCTTCCGGGTCGCACACCTGTTGATGCTGCAAGGCGGCAAGCAGGTCGAGATCGAGCGCGCGGTGCCGGGCGACATTGCCGCGGTGGCCAAGGTCGACGACATCGAATTCGACAGCGTTCTGCACGACTCGCACGACGAAGACCAGATTCACCTGCAACCGCTGGAGTTCCCTACGCCAATGCACGGCTTCGCGATTGCGCCGAAGAAGCGCGGCGACGAGCAGCGCATCTCCGACGTTCTGCACAAGATGATGGCGGAGGATCCGACGCTATCGGCCGACCACGACGCCGTCCTCAACGAGACCGTGCTGCGCGGCCTGGGCGAATTGCACCTGCGCTCGGTGTTCGAGCGCATGGCCAGCCAATTCAAGCTCGAGATCGAAACGCGGCCGCCGCGCGTACCATATCGAGAGACGATCATGGCCAAGGCCGAAGGACACCATCGGCACAAGAAGCAGACCGGCGGCGCCGGGCAGTTTGGCGAGGTTTTCCTGCGTATCGAACCGCTGCCGCGTGGCGCCGGCTTCGAGTTCAAGGACGCGGTCAAGGGTGGAACGATTCCGACCCAGTTCATTCCGGCAGTGCAGAAGGGCATCGAGCAGGTGCTGGCGCACGGACCGGTTGCCGGGTTTCCGTTGCAGGACGTGCGCGTGACCGTGTACGACGGCAAGCACCACGCGGTCGACTCGAAGGAAATCGCGTTCGTCACCGCGGGCCGCAAGGCTTTCCTCGATGCCATCGACAAGGCGAAGGCGATCGTGCTCGAACCGATCGTCAGCCTCGAAGTGTTGTGCCCGGAGGCCTCAATGGGCGATGTCGCGGGCGACCTGTCTTCGCGGCGCGGACAGGTGACCGGCACGCAGTCATCGCAAGCCGGGACGCTGAGCGTCAATGGCATCGCACCATTGTCGGAACTCGAGGGTTACGCGGCGCGCCTCAAGGCGCTTACTGCCGGCCAGGCGGCGTGGACCATGAGCCTCTCGCACTACGAGCCCGCGCCATCGACGCTGCAACAGCAGTTGGCCAGCGAATACGCCAAACATCGCAAGCACGAGGAAGATTAAAGTCTCGGTCGTATCGCCAACGCCGACTCCCTTGATCGCCGGAGGCAAGCCATGCAGCCAACCGCGGCGCTGACCGTTGCGCAGCTCGGCGTCGCGTTCGTCTGCCTCAGGCAGAAGCGCATCGCCGTCGCGCGAGCTGACGATCGCGCTGTAACGTGGGTTGATCGCGTCGACGCGCTGCAACGTCGCGTGCATGAGTTCGCGGCAGGTGAAGTCGACCGCTGCGAGACCTCTTGCCAGTTGCTCCGCGGAAAGGTCGGTCAGGTCGCTCGCTGCGTTCATCATTTCAATGACTGCGCTCGAGCACCGCTACTCCCGCTGTTGCGTTCGTCGTCAGTCGACTAACCCTAAGCTCGATTCGCGCTGCGCAGCGGGCCTGCGGGCGACCGCCACGCAAAATCCGGGGCAGGATAAAGGCGATCCAGCAAGGGCACCAGCGGCGTCAGCAGGAAAAGCGACCAGATCAGCGCGTTGGGACGGAACAGCAGGTATTGCCAGGCAATCGCGGCGAGCGCGACGATGACAGCGTAGGCGATGCGTGACCCGCGGCGGTTCGGAATGGTCATCGGATCCGAGATCATGAAGAACGCAAACAGCAGCAGCGCGCCATTGCCAAGCTGGTGCCACCAGATCGCCCACGACTGGCCTAGGTACAGCACTCGCAACGCGACCAGCCCCAGAAACGTGAGCAGGAAAATCCAGCTGATGTCGAGACGGTGCGTGCGCTGGGTAACTAAGCTGCCCAGCATGAGCAGCCACACTGCCAGTGCGAGGTCGTTGCCCCACTGGCCGGGCGACACCCACGTCCCCGGCAGCAGTGTGATCGCGGCGATGACGCCCAGGTTGGCGGGGTTGTACAGGTGCTTGCCGTGCACGCGCAGCAGGAACTTCGACGACATCGCCAGCATGGCCACGAGCGGATGCACCCACAGTGCATCGCTGCGCAACAGCAGCGATAGGCCGCAGCAGGTGACCACGGCCGACAGGAAACCCTTCTGTTGCAGGCCGAGACGCTTGAGCCAGAAAGCCTGTGTCGCCATGCCTGCGGCAAAAGTCAGCGCGACCTGCAACGGCTGGATGGTGAAGTCACGCAGCAGTACGCCGGTGGTCAACAGCGTCGCCAGGAACGCGACCTGGAACACGCGCGCGTCGCGCGGCACGAGCTGCGACGCCGCGCGCCACTTGCGTAGCAGCCGAGAGTCGTGTCCGGCTTCGGCGACCGCGCTCAGCGCCACAAGCCCTCCCACCACGCGGGCCGCGGGGCCAGCGGCAGATTCATCCGGCCGCGGATCTGGTTGACGTCCCAGCCAGTGAGCGTGGCAAGCGTCTGCGCTTCGGTTTCCTGGCGTTTTGTCACGTTGTCGAAGTAGGGCTTCGCTTCCGCACACGCGCCGGCATCGCCGTTCCACGCGTGGCGCACGACATAGCGCGCCTGGAAGTTCTCGCGATCCTGCGTTTCCTGGAACATCAGGTCCTCGGGCAGCGTCTCCGGGGTATAGCGCAGATGCAGCCGCGTCAGCATCGCCGGGCGCGCGCCGCCGGCCACTCCGGTGCCCTTCGCGCCCGGCGGCGCGCCCGGCGCAACACCGATCGCGGGTTCGTCCCCGTCGACCCAGAACACGCCGGCGGCACGCAGTTCGGCGGTCGACAGCGGATCGGCCGCGCATGGGTCGCACCAAGCCATGTCCCAGAAGTATTCGGTCCAGACAACGCGATAGTCCTCGCGCTTGGCTTGCGTTTCGAACAGGGCCTTGTAGACCTGCGCGAATTCGCCGCGCGTGTAAGTCGGCAGCTCGACGTTCGCCGGCAGTTTCACGGTGCGGTAGTTGGTCGTCTCGACGCGGCCATTGCGGGTCAGCGCGTAAATCACGAGGTCCTGCGGGCCGCGGGCGTTGAGCATGCCCAGGCGCACCGGCAGCATGAAGCGCGGCGACTCGAAGGCGAACTGCAGCGGCCGAAGGTAGGTGAATCCGGTCTTGGCCTGCTCGGCGAGGTTGACTTTGGCGACGAAAAACTTGAGATTCTGGCGAATGTACGGCTGCAGCGCCCGGCTGGCCTTGGGCGGGATGTTGTAGCCGCTTTGTCGCAGCCACGTTTCCAGGCCATTCGATTCGGTGGCCGAGAGAATGGCAATATCGTATTCGCCGATGGTGTAGCGGGCTTCGACGGTGACGCCCAGCGCCTTGTCGGACCGCTTTTTGTCTTTGGCGGCGGCGAGCGCCATCGGCGCATTCAGCGCGCCCATCTCCCGCATCGCCCTTCTCGCTTCGCACGGATTCGGATCGAAATATTCGGCCAGCCGCGGCGCGCTGTACGCGTCCAGACGATCGAATATCTTGGGATCGCCGACATGAATCTGGTTTTTCTGCAATACTGCCGGAACGGGGACGACGAGCGCGAATTCGGAGAGGTTGCCCTGAAAATCGTTGCGCATGCTGATCACGGTGCGCGGGCCGTCGCGCACCAGGATCACCTGTGAGGCTTCGTTGAAGAGCTTGGCGTCAGCCTTGCCGACGTAGAAGCCGCAGAAGGCACTGGCAATGGGTGCGACCAGTGCCAGCGCGGCACAGCCGACGACTGCGCCCAAACGGGCGCCAATACACAGCAGCGACGGGTTCATGCGGACCTCCGGTGATGGACGATGCGGCTATGAACGGCCGCGGCTGCCAGGCGGGGTCAAGTCAGGGCTTGCGGACCGCCGCGAACATCGCCAACGCCTGGTGCCGGGCCGTCGCGTGGTCGACGAGCGGCGCGGGGTAATCGCGACCGATGACCACGCCACGCTCGCGCTGAACGGCGTCGGGTAACTGCCACGGGGCATGGATTTCGGCGTCGCGCAGCGCGGCGAGCTCGGGAACGTAGCGGCGGATGAATTTCCCCTGCGCGTCGAAGCGCTCGGACTGCGTCACCGGATTGAAGATGCGGAAATAAGGCTGCGCATCGCAACCCGTCGACGCCGCCCACTGCCAGCCGCCATTGTTCGACGCCAGGTCATAGTCATTGAGCCTGGCGGCGAAATAGCGCTCGCCCCAGCGCCAGTCGACCAAAAGATCCTTGACCAGGAAACTCGCTGCGATCATCCGCAGGCGGTTGTGCATGTAGCCGGTCTGGTTGATCTGGCGCATCGCCGCATCGACGATCGGATAGCCGGTCGCGCCGGCGCACCATGCCGCGAATTGTTCGGCGTCGTTGCGAAAGTCCAGGGCATCGTACTCCGGGCGAAAGGCGTGATCGACGACATGCGGATGGTGCCAAAGGATCTGCGCGTAGAACTCGCGCCAGATCAATTCATTGAGCCAGGTGCTGGCGCCTTCGCCGCCCTTGTGCAGCGACAGCGCGTGCGCGAATTGCGCGAGTTGCCGTATCGACACGGTGCCGAAGCGAAGGTCGATCGATAAATAGGAGGGGCCTTTGATCGCCGGATAGTCGCGAGCGTTGCGATACCGGTCAATGCGATCCTGGAATTCGGCAAAGCGTTGCGCGGCGCCGGCGGCGCCGGGCGCCAGCGCGAGATGGGTGGGCGCGAAACCGAGCGCCTCGAGGGTAGGCAGCGGCAAATCTAGCGCAGCGGGAATCGAAGCGAGCCTGCGTCGGTGGGTCTCTGGCGCATGCGGGGCGAAGTGCGCGGGAGTCAGCGCTGCGAGCCACGCATTGCGATACGGCGTAAACACTGCGAAAGGCCGGCCCGCTTGGGTGAGTATTTCATCGCGCTCGAAGATCACCTGATCTTTGAAGCTGAAAAAATTGTGGCCGCGCGCGGCGAGTGCCTGGGCGACGGCGGCGTCGCGCTCGATCGCCTGCGGTTCGTAGTCGTGGTTGGCGTAGACCGCGTCGACGGCTAGCGCCTGCGCGAGTTCAGGAACGACCTCACGTGCCACGGCGTGCCGGACGATCAGGCCGCCTCCGGCGGAACGCAGCGCAGCGTCGAGCTCAATGAGGCTGCCGTGGATGAACTCGACGCGCCGATCCGCCCTGTCGGTCAGTCGATCCAGGATTTCGCGGTCGAAGACGAAGACGCAATAGACGGCCGCCGAGTCGCGCAAAGCGGTGGCAAGCGCGGCATGGTCGAAATCCCGCAAGTCACGGCGAAACCAGACGAGCGAGCGGGCGAAACGGGGCATCAGCGGCGGTCAGGAAGCCGGGAGGGGCAATTCATTGTGTCGTGCGGCGCCCCAGATTACAATTGCATCCATGGCCGATTCCCGGGTCAGCCTGACCCATCACTTCCTGATCGCCATGCCCAGCATGGCGGATCCGCACTTTGCCCATACCCTGATTTACCTCTGCGAACACAACGCCAAGGGCGCGCTCGGCATCGTCATAAACAAGCCGATCGACATGAGGCTTTCCTCGCTGTTCGAGCAGATCAACGTGCCGCTGGGCGACTCGGGTCGACGCGACTCGCGTGTGCACTATGGCGGGCCGGTGCAGATCGATCGCGGCTTCGTACTGCATCGTCCGCTCGGCAGCTGGCAGTCGACGTTGGCGATCAGCGACGATCTTGGGTTGACCACGTCCAAGGACATCCTCGAGGCAGTTGGCCGCGGCGAAGGCCCGGACGACGTACTGGTTTCGTTGGGCTATGCCGGCTGGTCGGCCGATCAATTGGAGCAGGAAATCGCCCAGAACTCCTGGCTTACCGTCGCCGCGGACGCGGACGTTCTGTTTACCGAACCGGCCGAGACGCGGCTCAACGCTGCGATGAATCTGCTGGGCATCGACTTCTCAAGGCTGTCCGGCGCTGTCGGGCACGCGTGACGCGTGGCGACGACGGCAATTCCCCCCGCGGCACAGGCGGGCACCATTCTCGCGTTCGATTTCGGTACCCGGCGCATCGGCGTGGCAGTGGGCGAAGCGGCGACGGGAATGGCACATCCGCTGACGACGATCGCCGCGGAACGCAAGGACGAACGCTACGGCAGCATCGGCAAGCTCATCGACGAGTGGCAGCCTACCCTGCTGCTGGTCGGGTTGCCGACGCACGCCGATGGCAGCGAACACGCCACGACCGCGAGCGCGCGCCGGTTCGCGCGGTCGCTGGAGGGACGTTTCGGAATCGCGGTCGCGTTCGCCGACGAGCGATACACGACGCACGCCGCGGTCGAAGCACTGCACGAAGCGGGCGTGAGCGAGCGCGAGCAGCGCAGCCTGCGCGACAGCGTCGCCGCGCAGCTGATTCTGCAGGCCTGGCTTGACCAACACGATGCCCGCGCCCGGACTGCCTGACGCCGAAGCGACGCTCGCCGAACTGGCCGAGCGCATGGCCACGTCGGTCGCGGCCGATGCGCGTCTGGTCGGCATTTATTCGGGTGGCGCGTGGCTCGCCGAGCGACTCGCCGAAATCCTGACCGGAAATCATCCGGTCGGATACATCGACGTTTCCTTCTATCGCGACGACTACAGCAAGAAAGGGCTGCGCGCCAAGGTCGAGACGACCACGCTCCCATTCGAAGTCGGTGGCGCCCGCATCGTGCTGGTCGACGACGTGCTTTTCACCGGGCGCTCGGTGCGCGCGGCCATCAACGAACTCTTCGACTACGGTCGACCGGAGTCGATCGAACTCGCTGTGCTCGTCGATCGGGGTGGCCGCGAGCTGCCGATCGAGGCAACCTATGTCGGAGCGCGGGTCGGGGTTGCCCGTGACCTGTCGGTGGTACTCAACCGCCACCTCGACGGGAGTCTCGAGCTCACGGTGGAACCCTCCGGGAGCGCGCCGCGTGCGTAGCCCGCAGCTCAACGCGCGCGGCGAACTCACCCACCTGCTGACCCTCGAAGGGTTGCCCGCGGACGTCATCGTGCGCATCCTCGACACGGCGGTGCCGTTTGTGTCGATTGCCGAGCGTGACGTGAAAAAAGTGCCGCTGCTGCGCGGCAAGACGGTGTTCAATCTATTCTTCGAAAGCAGCACGCGCACGCGGACCACCTTCGAAATCGCCGCGAAACGCCTGTCGGCAGACGTCATCAACCTGAACATTGGCGTATCGTCTACGAGCAAGGGAGAGACGCTGCTCGATACCGTCGACAACCTCGTCGCCATGAACGCGGATATGTTCGTCGTGCGCCACGCGCAAAGCGGCGCGCCGCACTTGATCGCGCAGCACCTCTTGGCGACAAAGCAGCCGCATATTCACGTGATCAACGCCGGCGATGGCCGCCACTCGCACCCGACCCAGGGCTTGCTCGACCTGTTCACCATTCGCCACTACAAGCAGGACTTCCGGGCCCTGAGCGTTGCGATCGTCGGCGACATCCTGCATTCGCGCGTGGCGCGCTCGCTCATCCACGGCCTGACCACGCTGGCCACGCCGGAGGTGCGCGTGATCGGGCCGCAGACGCTGCTGCCGGCGGCCGTCGAGAGCCTGGGCGTGCGCGTCTTCCATGACATGGCAGAAGGCCTGCGCGGCGCCGACGTCGTCGTCATGCTGCGTCTGCAAAGCGAACGCATGAAGGGCGCGCTGCTGCCTTCGGCCGGCGAGTACTTCAAGCACTACGGCCTGACCGCGGAAAAACTGGCGCGGGCCAAGCCCGACGCGATTGTCATGCATCCGGGGCCGATGAATCGCGGCGTGGAGATCGACTCGGCGGTCGCTGATGGCGCGCATTCGGTGATCCTGCCGCAAGTGACTTTCGGTATCGCCGTGCGCATGGCGGTGATGAGCATGCTCGGTGGCAATCAGTGAGCGCTGCCGGACCGCTCCAAAGCGCTCGTCCCCTTGGGGGGAGGCGGCGCGTGGCGCCGCTTCGGGGGGATCACACAAGACGATGCCGACGATGAACATCGAAATCAAGAACGGCCGCGTCATCGACCCGGGTAATTCGGTGGATACGAAGGCGTCTCTTTTTGTCGCCGACGGCAAGATCGCCGCGATCGGCGCGGCGCCGAGAGGCTGGAAGGCGGATCGCGTCATCGACGCGATCGGGTGCGTCGTCTGCGCCGGCTTGATCGATGTCGCGGCACGCCTGCGCGAGCCCGGCTTCGAGTACAAGGCGACGCTGGAGTCCGAGATGGAAGCGGCCGTGGCCGGAGGCGTCACCAGTCTTGCCTGTCCGCCCGACACCGAGCCGGCGCTCGACGAGCCCGGCCTGGTGGAGATGCTCAAGCACCGTGCCCGCTCGCTCAATCTCGCGCATGTCTATCCCGTGGGCGCGCTGACCGTCGGGCTCAAGGGCGAGGCCATCACCGAAATGGGTGAGCTTGCCGAGGCCGGCTGCGTGGCGTTTTCGCAAGGCGACGCGCCGCTGGCCGACAATCTGGTGCTGCTGCATGCATTGCAGTACGCGGCGACCTTTGGCCATCGCGTTTGGCTGCGCCCGCTCGATGCGCATCTGGCGCGAGGTGGTGTCGCGCACGACGGTGAGGTCGCGACACGGTTGGGACTTGCGGCGATACCGTCCTTCGCCGAGACGATCGCGGTCGACACCATCTGCGCGCTGGCGCGCGTCACCGGCGCGCGCGTGCACCTGGCGCGATTGTCGTCTCACGAAAGCGTGCAGCGGGTGCGCGACGCGAAGCGCTCGGGACTCGGGGTCACCTGCGATGTCGCCGCGAGCAACGTCCACCTGTGCGACACCGACATCGGCTGGTTCGACGCACATTTTCATTTGAAACCGCCGCTGCGCGGCGTACGCGATCGGGAAGCGCTGCGCGCCGGGCTCGCCGACGGTACGATCGATCTCATCTGTTCCGATCACACGCCGGTCGACGATGACGCCAAGCAGTTGCCCTTCGCTGAATCCGAACCCGGCGCCACCGGCGTGGAATTGCTGCTGCCGCTGACGCTGAAGTGGGCGCGGGAAGAGAAGATCGCATTGCCAACGGCGCTGTCACGAATCACCGCTGATCCGGCACGCATCCTGGGAATCGACGCGGGACACCTCGCCGTCGGCACCAACGCCGACATTTGCGTGTTCGACCCCGAGGCGTGGTGGAAGGTGGATCGACGCGCGCTGAAGAGTCAGGGCAAGAACACGCCCTTCATGGGCATGGAAGTCGCCGGCAAGGTGCGGTTCACGCTCGTCGGCGGACAGGTCGTGCACGAAGGCTGAGCGCTCAGGCGGCTCGGTCGAGCCCGCGTGTTTGCGACCAGACCGTTCGCCGAACCATGCTACAGTTTTGGCGCAAGCCTGATGACGATGACGCTCGGATTGGCCAGGCTGATCGGCCAGTTCTGCGTCGCCTGGTCGCAGACGATGGCGGCGGTGGTAATCGCGAGCGGGATACCGGCGCTACTCTATCTGCTGATGCAGCGCTTCCTGGTCAGCGGCTTGACCCACGGAGCGGTGCGCGAATAGATCGTGCTAATCGCCGCCTATTTCTTGGGTAGCCGGCCGATAAGATAGAACTCGTCATTCGGCCGCATGCCGATCACATCGGCCATGCGATTGGACAGTGCAAAGAACGCCGCGATGCCGCCGATATCCCAGATGTCCTCGGCGCTGAAGCCGTGCGCGCGCAGTGCGGCATAGTCGGCGTCGACCAGTTCTGCCGACCGCGTCGCCACCTTGAGGGCGAACTCGAGCATCGCCTTCTGACGGTCGGTGATGTCCGCCTTGCGATAGTTGACGGCGATCTGATCGGCAACGAGTGGGTTCTTGGCGTAGACGCGCAGAATGGCGCCGTGCGCGATGATGCAGTACGGACACTGATTGGCGCCAGAGGTGGCGACGACGATCATCTCGCGCTCGGCCTTGGTCAGGCCGGAATCGCGCAGCATCAGAGCGTCGTGATAGGCAAAGAATGCTCTAAATTCCTCGGGCCTGTGCGCCAGCGTCAGGAAGACGTTGGGAACGAATCCGGCCTTTTCCTGCACCTCGAGCATGCGAGCTCGAACGTCCTCGGGCAGGTCGTCGAGGTTGGGAACTGGGTAGCGGCTGATCGGAGCGGCGTTCATGACTGCGTATGTTTCCTGAATTGGATTTGCCAGAGAAGATGTATTCAAGCACATTGCTGGCAACCCCGGCTCTCATCCACAGGATTCTTTGACGTTTCTCCAAAGCAGCCGGTCAAACGCGTCGAAGCGGTCGTTCCAGAGACGTATTCCATCGCGAGGTCGCCACCGCGGCGCGCAACGGTGAGTTCGGCGTCAGCACGCCGAAGTAGCGGTGGCTGGACCCGTGGCGGTGGGATGAGGGTGGCAAGGCGGTCGATCAGTTACAGCGACGTAAGGTGTTTCGCGCCACTGCTCCGGGGCCCAGGCTTGCTGGCTTCGTAGATCAGTTGCAGGGCATCGACTTGCTGCCGCCGTTCGAGGGCGAATGGCCGGCGGGCGCAGTGGCGTAGCCGTCGCTCGCGCCAGGCGTGGTCTGCGGCCTCGAAGCGCGCCGAGCCATCGACGGAGGAGGCACCGCCATGTGCGCATTGCGCCATCGCGTGTTCGACATCGGCCCGCAGCAGACCACGACGCATTAAGACGCGCAACAGCCGCTGGCGCACGGCAGCTAGCACCGCGGCGGCGGCCTGCCGGTCGTCCCGTTGGCCGGCGGAAGACGACTCCCTGGCCGGCGCGGAAGCGAGCACTCGTCGAGCGGTGTCGAAGAAATTTACATTTGCGTGATTTGTCGAGCGCCGCCATCGGCGCAACCATTTGAATTAACTCATTTCTATTTTTGTGGCCTACGTTTTGCTGTTTAGCACCGCTTCACCGCGTTGGTTAGCCTCGGTTTCTACGCCGTCGCGAAATAACAACAATCAATCGGCAGCTTTGGGGTTTCATTGATTATTGACACCATCGTTACATTCGCGCGCCACGGCTTACTGGCAAGCGCGATGCTCGGCCGCATGGCCGGATCCTGGTTGACGAGAGGTGACGTGTGAGACTTGCCGTAGCCACGTTCGTTGCATCACTTGCGTTGACCGGGTGCGGCATGGCCGACTCGGCGCAACGCGCGTACATCGAACTGGGACGGAACTTCATTCTGCGAACTGGAGAGTCTGCGCCGACACGCGAAGAAGCGCTTCGCGTCGGGTTTGACGGCGTGACGGCCGATTCGCGCTGTCCCAAGGGCGAGCAGTGCATCTGGGCAGGTGACGCCACCGCCCGGGTCTGGGTGCAACAAGGGTCCGGCCCGAGGGAGACGCGTGACCTGCACGCCGCATCGGGTGCGGCGCAAGCGGTGACCGTGCCGGGCTATGAACTGCGCTTGGTGCGTCTCGACCCGTACCCGGTCTCGGGTAAGTCGATTGCGAGCGCGGACTACACCGCGACACTGATGCTGAGTCGCACTTCGACCGCCGAGTCTGACCGGAAGGAAGAGCCTACACGCGCGTCGCTCCCGCCATGGGAGTTCGCGTCCAACTTCATCGCGCGCCGGAATGTCCAACGGCTGGCCGGTTCGGTGCTTCTATGACCGCGGCGCCATGGCCCGCGCATCGGAGCTTTGCGTTCCCAAGCACGCTTCACAAGCTGCACCCGGCAGGATTCTACCTGCAACACCTTCAACAACTGGTCCGAGGAAAAAATCAAATGCAGACTGTTCATCGATTTCTTGCGGCGGCTGTGCTGGCTTTGCTGTCAGCGTCGTCGTATGCGACAGTAATTTACAACACTTCCGCGTCGTTTTTGAGCCATGTCGCACCGGGGTCGTACACCCAGAATTTTAATGGGCTCCCTGACCCGCCGCCGGGGCCGGTTGCGTTCAGCGGCAATGGTTTTTCCTACTCTGCTTCGGCTCCCGGCGATATTTATCTTTCAGGCGGCTTCCTCGGCACCAGCCTGCCCAACGTTATGCTGGCCATCAATTTTACCAGCGGAAACGTTTTCGCCATCGGCGCCAACTTCTATGCCACGAATATCTCTGATGCGTTCCAGCCCGTATCGATATCGATTTCCTTGAGCGATGGGACGGTCGAGACGTTCACTCCTACCTCCTTGGCCGACAGCTATCGCGGCTTTGTTTCCTCGGTAGCGATCACCTCTTTGATGTTGCTTGGGCCGGGCCAGTCGTTGTATGCTGGGCTGGACAACCTGACGGTAGGAGCGGCCGCCCGCTTGGTCCCGGAGCCGGCAACTTGGTTGCTGTTGGGCCTGGGCTTGGCCGGTCTTCTCGTCGCACGTCGACGCCCTGTCTGATCGATCCGCTGGGGCGCACCGTCGTCCCATCCTGCAACCATTGAGCGGTGTTCGCGCCGCGCCCAGGAGTGTCCATGGCTCGAAGCACGTTGCACATGTCGTTGATCGCCCTTTTCTTGGGCATTGCCATTTCGGCCCAGGCTAAAGGAACCTTGGATGGCCAGAGCGACGCCATCGCCCGCCTCGCGGCCGACACCGGCAACGGCACCGTGGTGTCCATCGACCGAGCAACAGGTGTAGCCCGATTCGTCCGCGTGGCGCCGGGCGGCAGTCTGCTTGGCACACGGGCCGGCGCAAGCGCACGGGTCGGCGCAACCGCCGTCGCCGACGCAGCCAAGCACAACGCCTCGCTCCAGTTCCTGGACAACTATGGCAGCCTCTTCGGAATCACCAGCGCCGCGACCGAGCTTGACGTGGTCCGCATCGCGAAGGATCAACAGCGCGGTACGCACATCACATACAAGCAGGTCTATCAGGGCTTGCCGGTGTTTGGCGCCCAGCTGAAAACGCACTTCGACAGTTCCGACACTCTCACGGTCGTGAGCGGCACCTTCGTTCCCGGGATCGATGTCGACCCGACGCCCACCCGGTCTGCCGAGGAGGCGAGCGCGACGGCGGTCAAGATGGTAATGGCCGATCTCGGGGGAGCGACCGTGCTCAATGCATATTCGCCGACGCTGATGATCTATCGAGAAGGATTGGCGCAGGGCGTCGCGGGGGCCAACCACCTTGCGTGGCAGATCGAAGTCGGCAACCGCGCCGATGTGCGCGAGTTCGTCTATGTCGACGCGCACTCCGGCAAGATCATCGACCAGATCTCTGGCATCTACGACGCCAAGAACCGTCGCGCTTTCGACGGCGCCGGTGCGGCGCAGCCAGGGCCCAACTACCCGAATAATCCGTTCTGGGTCGAAGGCAACGCCTTCCCGACGGGAAACGTCGAAGCCGACAACATGATCGCGGCCTCGTCCGAGATCTACGACCTGTTCAACAAAGCCTTCGGCCGCGACTCCTTCGACGGCAACGGCGCGACCATGGACGCAATCTTCAACCGGGGCAACGGTTGTCCCAACGCCTCCTGGAACGGTGCCTATATATCGTTCTGCCCGGGCTTGACGACCGACGACGTCACCGCTCACGAGTGGGCCCACGCCTACACGCAATACACCGATAACCTGATCTACGCGTGGCAGCCTGGTGCGCTGAACGAGGCGTACTCGGACATCTGGGGTGAGACGGTCGACCGCATCAACGGTCGCGGTGGTGACACGCCTGACGCGGTGCGCTCAGCTGGAGCTTGCACCGTTTTTACGCCGAACTTGCCCAAGATCACGATCCTGGCGCCGCCCGCGATTGCCGGCCAGAAGCCCACCGGCACCGCTGCTTTCGGCCCGCAGACTTTCAGCGTGAGCGGGAACGTGGTTCAGGTCAACGATGGAGTTGGCACCGCCAACGACGGCTGCGAGACGCCGTTTGCCAATGCGGCCGCGGTTGCCGGCAATATCGCATTCATCGACCGCGGTATCTGCGGCTTCGCGGTCAAGGTCAAGAACGCCCAGCTCAATGGCGCCATCGGCGTCATCATCGGCAACAACCAAGGCGGCAACGCAGTCGCCAACATGGCTGGTGTGGATGCCACCATCGTGATTCCATCGCTGTCGGTGACACAGAACGACGGCACGGCGATCAAGGCGCAGTCGGGCGTCACCGCCTCGTTGGTGCGTGGAGGCACGGGCTCTGACAACTCGGTCAGATGGCTGATTGGCGAGGATTCGACGGCTCCCGGCCTCACCGGCGCCCTGCGCGATATGTGGAACCCCACTTGTTATGGCAACCCGGGCAAGGTTTCGGACTTGCAATACGCCTGCTCAACCGCTGACAGTGGGGGTGTGCACGGCAACTCCGGGGTGCCGAACCACGGTTACGCGCTGGTGGTCGATGGTGGCACCTACAACGGCCTGACCGTCGTGGGGATCGGCCTGACCAAGGCGGCGCATATCTACTATCGCGCGCAAAGCGTCTACCAGGGCCCGGCCAGCGACTTCGCCGCGCACGCCGATGCTCTGCAGCAGTCCTGTGCCGATCTGGTTGGCGTCAACTTGAACAGCCTGACCACGGGTGCGCCATCGGGCGAGGTGATCAACGCCGCGGACTGCGCGCAGGTTGCGACGACCGCCCTGGCCGTCGAGCTCCAGACGCCGCCCAACCAGTGCAACTTCCAGCCGCTGCTGGCGAAGTCGCCGCCGCCCTTGTGCACCGCGGGTGCAGCCACGTCCATCTTCGCGGACAACTTCGACGGCGGCAAGCGTGGGGGCGCCAGGTGGTTGGTGACGCACACAGCCACGGCAGACTTCCCGCCTCGCGACTGGGGGGTGGTTAACAATCTGCCAAGCCAGCGCCCGGGTTACGCCATCTTCGCTGCCGACCCCGACGTTGGCACCTGCTCAGCAGGCGGGGACGCGACGAGCATGCAGCGCCTGGAGAGCCCGGAATTCACGATCCCGGCGGGCGCCACCGCACCTAGGCTCACGTTCGACCACTGGGTCGCGACCGAGAGCGGTTTTGACGGCGGCAATGTCAAAATCAGCGTGAATGGTGGAGCTTGGCAATTGGTCGGTGCGGGCGACTTCATCTACAACCCGTACAACACGACGCTGATCACTGCGGCAGGAGGCAACACCAACCCCTTGGCAGGCCAAGGAGCCTTCTCGGGCACTGATGCTGGCTCGGTGACTGGTTCCTGGGGCCGGTCGATCGTCAACCTCGCTCCGTACGCAACGGCCGGCAATACGGTCAAACTCCGGTTCGAAATGGGCAGTGACTGCGGTGGCGGCAGAGTCGGCTGGTACCTGGACGACGTGATGGTCTACCGGTGCGCACCGTAAGCCTAAGATGAACCGGGGCTGTGCCCGGTGAAGAACAAGGGGCGCCTAATGGGCGCCCCTTTCATTTGGCTTCGCCCGGCAGGGCGCCCGTACTTGGAGGTGAAAGTCCTCTGCACAGCCGGGCAAGGGGAAGTGTTACTCGAACGGCAAGGGTGTCGCGGGCGGTTTGCGAATCCGGAGGAAGCCGAAGGCAAAGCGCTGGCTGGACGAACAGGAAGCGGATAATGGCGACGGAGCGGGGTTAGGCGGCCCGTTTCGCCACAGCCCGGTAATTGCGCTCAACGTTAACGTAAAGCCGACAGGCATATGCGTGAAGGTACGTTCGCAATACCGAAGAGATCTGGCGGTCTGCTTTGTGCTACCAACATCGAGAGGTGTGGGGACGGTCGCCAGAAGTCAGCCGACACGGTAGGGGTCTGGGCGACGCGAAGCGCCGAATGTGCCCGGCCTGCCGCCAGCGCCCGACTCTGTAGACCCCCACCGTCGCCCACCAGCACGGCGCCTACGCGTTCGGTGCGCAGCGTCGAAAATGCCCACAGTGCAGTCAGCCAGCCCTTGCCGTCGGCGTTCACGATTGACGGGGCCGGCGCGCAGTAGTCGATCAGTTATGAATATAAAGGGCGGTGGCAACACCGACCTTTTTTGATCCGTGCGAAGGCCCTTGCTGTGGAGCCGGTATGAGCGCTACCGCACCGACGCGGCTGGCACCCTCATGTATCAGAGGCGTACCAAGCATCGGCGGAAACGACATGAAAGCAGATCCAAACTCAAAGTTGATTGAGCACGTCCAGACGCGCCAATCGCTAGCCAATGTGCTGGTTCAAAGCCAGGACGTCACAAAGTTGATCAAGGAAACGGCCGAGGCGTTGGCGATGGTCAATGGTGCGCTAAAGCAGGAGATCGCCGAGCAAGATGCATCGCCCGCGGTCGCGGCAGCCTTCGACAAGAACTTGCTGGTCGAAGAGAAGGTGGAGAATGCTTCTGAAAAGCTGACAGCCATGAATCATGCGCTGGAACGCGAAATCAGGGACCGTCTGCTGCTGGATCATCAATTTGCGGCGGCCACGGAACAGGAACAGGCCGCCCGCCATGCCTCGCTTCATGATGTCCTAACCGGCCTTCCGAACCGTGAGCTGGTAAATGACCGGCTGGAGCACGGCATTGCACAGGCCAAGCGGCATCACCGGTCGCTGGCCGTGATGTTCCTGGACCTGGATGACTTCAAGAACATCAACGATTCACACGGTCACGACGTGGGCGACGCTGTTCTCAAGCTTGTAGCACATCGACTCCGAGAGAACTCCCGCAGCGACGACACGGTCGGCCGCGTCGGTGGGGATGAATTTGTGTACCTGCTCACGGAGGTCCGTGACGAGCAAGCGGTTGGTGAGATAGCGGAAAAAATGATCAAGGCGATTCAGGCGCCCATGTCCATCAACGTCGGTACGCTCGGAGTCGAGCTGATCATCAAAGTCAGTATCGGCATTGCGATTTCCCCGATGGTGGGCGCGTCGGCAGATGCCTTGATCGCCGAAGCGGACTTCGCCATGTATGAAGCCAAGCGGAGCAAGTCCGGGCATTCATTTGCCGAGGTGGGCAGTTTCTCGACTATGTTCGATAGCGCACAATGTGTTTCGCAGCTGCGAAGTACAATTTCACGATGCTTCACGAATTCCTGACTTCCAACCGCGACGAATTGATCGAGCGATGCCGGGTAAAGGTGGCGAGGCGATTTGAGCCCGCCGAACTGCCTGAATACGTCGACAAGGGTGTGCCGCTGTTCCTGCGACAGCTTGCGGACACTCTTCGTCATGAGCAATTGGATCCCGTCCACGATACCGCGAGTGCCGAATCGTCCGCGGATGCAAAGGCGTTCAACCCTGCCGCGGCCCTGCGTGGCTCTGAAATGCAGCATCAAGGGTTCACTGTCGGTCAAGTGGTGCACGGTTATGGGGACGTATGCCAGGCCGTCACCGAGCTGGCCGTTGCGCAGGCGCTGGACATTTCGACAGACGAATTCCACACCTTAAATCGCTGTCTGGACAACGCGATTGCAGACGCCGTCACGGCGTTTACGGGGGCTCATCTACAGCGAATCGATCATGAGTCGCAATCGCTGAAGCGGGAATTGGAACATGTATCGGACGAGCAACGACGCTTGGTCGATATCGCCATACACGCCTATTCGGCCATTGCGACCGGCACTATAGGATTGACCGGAGCGACCGGCACCTTGCTGCTTCATACCCTGGCCGAATTGCGGACACTGATGGATCGGGCGCTACCGGAAGTTTGAGCTTCGACCGCGCGAGTTGGACCGCCGGATGCTCGCACAACGCGAGCTCAATCCTTCGGCGGAACGTATCCTGCGGCAACATCCGCCCCGCCACCAAAGAAGTGCTTTTCCATCTGTTCTGCGAGGTACTTGCGCGCGCGTGGATCGGCGAGGCTCAGCCGGTTCTCGTTGACCAGCATTGTCTGGTGCTTGAGCCACGCGGCCCAGGCTTCCTTTGAAACGTTATCGTAGATGCGCTTGCCGAGTTCGCCCGGATAGGGCAGGAAATCGAGGCCGTCGGCCTCGCGGCCGAGCTTGATGCAGTTGACGGTGCGTGCCATGGAATCGTCCTGATGACGGTAGCGAAAGCGGGCGCCGATTATCGCATGCGGGCTAGGCCAACGCCTTTTCGTACACCAGCGAGCGGCGCTGCCAGTTATATAGGTCGCGCTTCTGACGTGGCAGCCGCGCTGGGTCGCTTTCGACGAAACCGCGCTCGAGAAACCACCCCGACGTGCGCGTCGTGAGCACGAACAGGCGCGACAGCTTGAAACGGCGCGAGCGCATTTCGATCTCGTGCAGCAGTGCTTCGCCGTAGCCCTCGCGCCGGAAATCGGGATGCACGGCCAGTGCCGCGAGCTCTCCAACACGCTCCTCCGGAAACGCGTAGAGTGCCGCGCAACCAATGATCACGTCGTCGTGCTCGGCAACGACAAAGCGCTCGATCTCCATTTCAAGGCGCTCGCGCGAGCGGCGCACCAACACTCCATGATCTTCAAGCGGCTCGATGATCGCGAGAATGCCGCCGACATCGTCGATGGTCGCGCTGCGCAGGTGCGCCAACGGCGAGGCGGCTACCATGGTGCCGACGCCGTCGCGCGTGAACAGCTCGAGCAGCATGGCGCCGTCGTTGTGACGCGACAGCAGGTGCGTGCGCCTGACGCCGTTGTCGCAGGCGCGAATGGCACACGGCAGGTAGTGGCGCACATCGGCTGGCAGCTTGCCGCGCCGCGCGAGCAGCGCTTCGGCGTCGCGGGTGGAGAGCTCGCTCAACAGCTGCCGTCGGCCATTGCGAACGCCGTCGGTGTCCATCAGAAAGATGAGCTTATGCGCGGCTAGTTGCACCGCGACCTGAGTGGCGACTTCTTCCAGCGCCAGGTTGAAGATCTCGCCGGT
>JBDTLK010000051.1:0-20032 GCA_039934835.1 Edaphobacterium sp. (SeqCode)
GGGATCTGGAGCGGCGACGGCTGATGGACCGGGACCGCCTGGCCAACTCGATGGCGGGTCGCGAAACGGCAACGGCCGACCTGTATCGTGCGGTGGTTGGAGCCTTGCCACCCTACGCCGATCTGCACCAGTTCCGGGTGCTATCGCGAGGCATCTGCGAGCGCACCGTCGAGCTGTTCCAGCACGCCTTCCGCAGCTGCCTCTATCCTCACCGCGTGCGCGCCAAGTCGGTTCCGAAGATTCCCGATCTCTGGACTTGGGTGGGCATCGATGCCGGCCTTAGCGAGGTGATCGAGGTAACCGTGGGTGCCAGCGCCGGCTATGCGGCGCCCGAATTTTCACCGGAGCATGCGGCGCAGTTGTTGACCATGCGCCCACGCGGGTTCTGCTTGAACGTATTCGACGACAGCATCGACCTGCTCGATGCCTTCGGCGCAGCGTACCTGGATTCCGGTAGCCGTCCGCAACTACCGGTCGATCCGTTGCTGGAGGCGGCGCGCACCGCAGCGCAAAGGGGAAGCGCTCCCCAGTAGCCGCGACAGCGCGCACACCGCATGCCGCTCGACCACGCACAAGCTGGGACCTGCCACTACTCTGTCGAAGCATGCCGGGCGATCGGAGTCCCGTCAATGCGGAGGCGCTGCAGCTGGTGCACCAGAGCGCGCAGGCAGAGGTCACAGGTTAGAATTCTGTCGGGTGCGCCAGTTACTTTGTGGAATGAGCACGTTAGCGGCTACACCAGGCGCTCCGACGCCGTCAGATCTTCGGCGGGTGGCGACATCGCCGACGTGCAGCACGTCGGCTACCCCAACCTCGTGGTCTGGAGCACCGGGGCAAGAAGGTCGGAGCCGCGACCAAAGGCAAATACAATCCAGATGTTCGCCGGTGGGGTGCTCGGCAGCGGAGGAAGCCGGGCGGCAGGCGGCGGGTGCCGCCGTCGACGAAACCACAGCATCTGACTCCTGAGTTACGGTAGCCAGGAGCGCACGGATGCTCCTGGTGGTCACCTGGCGCTGCGCGCTACGGTCTTCTCAAGCGGGTGCAAACGGGCCAGGAGTTCGCGCGGATTGACGCACGCCGGTTGCGGCGCTTACGGATAAACGCCCCGGCTCCAGCCGCCGTCGATGTTTACCGTCACGCCATTCAGCATGTCCGAGCGTGGCGAGGCAAGGAAGCACACAAGGTCCGCAACCTCCTCGGGCGCCACGATTCGTCCAAGCGGATACGACGAGATGCGTTCGGTCCGTACGTCTTCGTAGCTGCGTCCCAGCGCTTTCGCCTCGAGCTTCATGCGATTTTCCCATCGCTCCGTCTGCACGGCACCCGGCGAGGCTGCTTTGACGAAGATGCCGTGCTTAGCGCCGAGGTCGGACAAGCCCTTTGTGAAATTGACAAGCGATGCGTTGGCCGCACCCCCGACGAGATAGAGCGCATTCGACTGCCTTGCGGCCGTCCCGATCACGTTAATGATGCAGCCCCCTCCCTGCTCCTGCATCAGTGGGAAGGCAGTTCGCGCGGCGCGCACGTATCCGTACACCTTCAGGTTCAAGTCCTCGACCCACTGTTCATCGGGAATTTCAAGGAAGGCACCCGCCCGGATCGATCCTGCGTTGTTGACGAGAATGTCGATGCGACCAAGCTTACCGTGCGCTGCCGCAATGGCCGACTCCACGCCCGGAAGCGAACTTAGATCCGCGGCGATCGGGTAAGCATCCAAGTCGCAGTCAGACTTGAGCTGCGCTGCCGCGCGCTGAAGGCGAGCGGCGTCCCGTGCCACGATTGCGATGGCGCAACCTTCCTCGGCAAGGGCACGAGCGCATGCTAAACCGATTCCAGCACTTCCCCCTGTGATAACGGCCGACTTGCCGCGCAGGCGCAAATCCATGTCCCTGTCTCAGTCGAGTTTGGCGCCGGAAGACCTGACTACCTTGCCCCAGCGCTCAGCTTCGCCGCCGACGAACTTGCGGAATTCTTCTGGCGAATCTCCTACTACGTCGGTCGCCTGTGCCGCAAAATACTCCGACACTTCTTTGGAGCGCAGTGCAGTCGCGATCTCATGGTTGAGCCTCGCAATGAGGGCTTTCGGCGTGCCGGCTGGAGCAAATATGCCCCACCACGGCGTGACGACGAAGCCGTCCAAGCCCGACTCGGTCATTGTCGGAACGTCAGGCAGTTGCGGCACGCGCTTGCTGCTCGTTACGGCAAGCGCCCTTACCCGCCCATCGCGAAGGTAGGGCATCGAGGTGGTGAGATCGGCGAACATTAGTGAGATGCGCCCTCCGAATAAGTCGACGAGCGCGCCGGTCGTGCTCTTATACGGCACATGCAGCATATCAATGCCCGCCATGGTCTTCAAAAGTTCTCCGGCAAGATGGTTGCTGCTGCCAGTGCTATTGGAGGCAAACGTGAGCTCGCCCGGCTTCGATTTGGCGAGTGCGATGAGCTCCTTAAGGCTCGTTGCGGGGAAGTCAGGCTTCACTAGCAGCACGTTGGACACCCTCGCAACCATTGTGACGGGTTCGAAATCTTTGATCGGGTCGAAGGGGAGATCCTTGAACAAGGTGACGTTGATCGCATGGGTGCTCGTATTCCCGAACACGATCGTATAGCCGTCGGCGGGCGCCTTCGCTGCAGCCGCAAGGCCGATGTTGCCACTCGCACCCGCCTTGTTCTCGACAAACATCTGTTGGCCCCACTGCGACGATACGCGCTGGGCGATCGTGCGCGCGAAAGTATCGGTAATTCCACCCGGCGGATAAGGGACGATCAGCCGCACCGGTCGATCGGGATAGGTCTGTGCCTGGACTGCGCCTATCATAAATAGACTGGCCATGATGGACAGCATGAGCCGGGCGATGCGTCCGTGCGGGTGCAGACGGGCAAGACATTTCATATCGTTTCTCCGCGGTACGTTCCATGGATGCCCGAGCCGGCGATCCACTCACGCACGACGTCCAGGGGAATCGCTTCGACGGTGACTCCATTTCCGGTCATCGTGGTGGCCGTGAACAGCGCGTTGTAGACGGCTTCCTCGGTCGCTTCGACAACGGCCTGGAACAACGAAGAAGTCTCGCCGTTGCCCAGCTCTTCGGTTGCAAGTTTCCTTGCGCCACGAACCCGCCGCACTTCCCTTGCGGTCGAGAGCGCGATGGCGTAGTCGCCGGACCCATTGGCCGCGCTCGACCCTGTGCGCGCAAGTCCCATCATGGCGCGCGCAGCCACACGGCGAAGATTGCGATCTGACAGCGGCGCATCGGTCGCGATCACGATCATCGCCGAGCCGTCCCCCGCTCGCAGCGGGACGCTGACACTGAACGGATCGCGTCGCAGCATGCGACCAACTTGTACCCCGCCAATTTGAAGCACTCCGCCAAAATTGACTTGAGCGAGAACACCGACCGTATATCCTCCGAGCAGCGCGCCAAGCAGGCGCGATGAAGTACCAATGCCACCCTTCCAGCCGAAGGCGACGCAACCAGTGCCCGCGCCGACGCAGCCTTCTCGAACCGGGCCGCCGCTCGCCGTTTCAAGTGCCTCGCGGACCGTCGGCGGCGTAATGCTGCGCGCGCGGATATCGTTGAGCACACCGTCATTGGTTTCGCCGACCACCGGGTTCAGCGAGCGCACATCTTCCATCCCTGGTAGATCGAGCATCCACTCCGCAAGCGCGTCAGCGGCTTTCCAAGCACTGAGAGTGCTGGTGAGCAGGATGGGGGTTTCCAGTTCTCCCAGCTCGTCGACCTGTGTACTGCCGACCAGCTTGCCGAAACCATTGCCAACGTGAACGGCCGCCGGAACTCGGTCGTCGTAGGGGTTCCCTTCGTGCGGGAGAATCGCCGTAACCCCGGTCCGGACGTTCTCGCCCCTGATCAAAGTTGCATGGCCGACGCGCACACCGCTTACGTCGGTGATCGCGTTCAACTTACCCGTCGCGAAGACCCCCGGCGCAACTCCTAAGACCCGAGCGCGTACACGCTGTTGCCGCTCCATATAGTCCAATATTACCAGGACAACACGCAGCTCGAAGCTTACGCTTCCTCTCCCGGCAAAAAAGCAGGAACTGGACCATTTCTGGCAGAATTTTGTGCTGGGGGCGAGTCCGATGTGGCCATCGAATTCACTCGCGACGCGCTTTTCAACGGCGGCGTATTCCCGACGTTCAACGTCATCGAGGACTCCGATGGTGGCGCCATGTGCATCGAGGTGGCGATCGCGACAGATGTACTCGTCAGTCCGCTGCCCGATGAAGCCAAGCATATTGCGGTTGTGACTGGTCCTCAGACGAACTTCGCGCCGCCGCGGTAGCTTAAAGGGGACTCGCAACCCGTCTCGCCGGTCGCAGATCCGTTAGGCTCACTCTTGAGCTAAGTTGGTCGGGTCCGACCTGCAGTTCTATGACGGCCGTCCTACCGCAATCGATGGCACGCTGCCAAGCAGGCGCGAAGTCTGCAGTAGTCGCCACTGTTTCCGCGTGAGCGCCGTAGCTTCTAGCGAGCATCACGAAATCTGGATTGGTGAGATCAGTGCCGATGCCCCGGCCCGGATAGCGACGCTCCTGATGGATGCGAACACTGCCGAATTGCCCGTTGTTGAACAACAGAACCACCATGCGGACTCCGTAGCGGCGTGCCGTTGCAAGCTCCATCTCGCCCATCGTAAACCCGCCATCGCCGACGCATACAAGAATCAACCGTTCAGGATGGGCCAACCCGGCGGCGATGCCCGCGTGTAGGCCGTAATTCATCGAGCCGCTTATCGGCGCCAGTACCCGGCCCGGCCGGCCGTACCTGAGAAACCGCTGTGGCCAGCCGGCGAAAGCCCCGGCGTCGAACGTGACAATGGCATTATCGGGCAAGACCGTGCGCAGCCAGTTCATTGCGCTTCCTGGGTCCATCGGCTGCGCGGTAGCCGGTACCGCGGAATCATTGAGATGGACGTTTCGCAGGTCGGCACGCCAGGATGACCGCGCGGCTGAGCGTGCGATCCGTATCGAGGTGACGGCCGCCGCGAACTCAATGAGACTGGATTGGATTGCCACAGTGGGCCGATATACGCTGCCGATTTCCTCCGCCACGGGATAGACATGCACCAGCGGGGCCCGTGGCACCGGTACGTTGAGCAGTGTGTAGTCCTGAGTGGTGGGCTCGCTCAGCCGCGTCCCGACCGCGAGTACAAGGTCCGCGTCGTGCAAGCGGCGGACCAACGCGGGGTTGGATGAGACCGCAAGCTCGCCCACAAAGCAATCGTGGCCGGATGGAACGAGATCGAGCCGACGATAGCTGCAGCAGATCGGAATATCATTGGCGGCAGCAAATTGCAGAATGTCCGCGCATGCCGCGTCGGACCAGGGCGCACCACCAACGATCAGAAATGGACGCTCCGACCCCTCGAGCAACTGACGCATCGTTGCGAGCTCGTCGGCTCCGGGATATGCGCGCGCCAGCGGAGCGGGCGGACAATCGCCAGCGTTGGTGCAGTCCTCGAGCATGTCTTCCGGCAGCACGAGCACCACTGGTCCCGCACGGCCAGATGCTGCGGTGCGGAACGCGCGGTGTACAAGCTCGGGGATGCGCTCCACTTGGTCGATTTGCGCGACCCACTTGGCAAGCGGACCCAACATCCGACGATATTCGATCTCTTGCTGCGCTTCACGCTCGTAATAGTGGCGCGGTACCTGGCCCACCAGAAGCACGAGCGGCGTGGCGTCTTGCATTGCGGTGTGCAATCCCAGCGTCGCGTGGCACGCGCCCGGACCGCGCGACACCAGGCAAACGCCGGGCTTGCCATTCAGCTTAGCCGTTGCTTCAGCCATCATCGCCGCCCCCGCCTCGTGCCGACAGCTGACGAGACGCAGCGCCGGACGATCATGCAATGCATCGAGCAGCGGCAGGAAGCTTTCCCCGCACACGGCGAAGGCGCGCTCCACACCGTGCAACAGCAACGCATCGGCGAGAACTTCACCGCCAGTGCGCGCTCCTTTGGGGCACACCACGCTACGTACCTGCGTCGACGTCAACGCCGACCACATAGCGCGGTGATTCACCGCGGTGAATGCGCCGGATGTTGTCCGCCGTGAGCTCGGCCAGTCGCTGTTCGGTCTGGGTCGTATCGGCGGCGATGTGCGGAGTAAGGAGCACATTTCGCATCGCGAGCAACGGGTCTGCCGGATCAGCAGGCTCCTGCCACCAGACGTCAAGCCCTGCCCCACCCAGGTGTCCCGAGCGCAGCGCTTCAAGCAGCGCATCTCGATTGAGCATGGGGGCGCGCGAGATGTTGATCAGGTAACTTCCTTGCCTCATCTGCTGCAGCTCGCTTGCCCCGATCAAATCGACGGTTTCGAGGCTGTTCGGCAAGTGCAGCGAAACAAAATCCGCTTCACCAAGCAATTCGGGTAGACGGTCCATACCGCCCATCCATGCGAGACCAAGTGTCTGCGCTAGTGCATCGTCGCGTGTGCGCTTTACCGCAATCACGCGCAAGCCAAACGGAACAGCCAGCCTCGCGAGCGCTTCGCCGGTATTGCCGAGGCCTACCAACCCGAGCGTCTTGCCGTTGACGGCAGTGGTCTTCGGTAGCCCCGTCTTGCGGTTCTGCACGCTGTCCTGCGCCAGCCAATGCTGCTTGGCCAAAGCGAGTAGCAGGTAGAACGCGTGCTCAGCCACGTCCCGCGCAGGTGTGCCTTGCACCTGCGACGGGAAGCGGGACACGACAACGCCCTTGGCTCGTGCGTGTTCGAAATCGATGCTCGGCAGATGGTCGCCCGGGCGCTGGATGAGCTTTAGCCGCGGCGCTGCATCAATCACCTCGCGTGTGATCGGAATATCGCGCACCAGCAGCACGTCAGCGTCGGCGACTTGCGCCGCCAGCGGTCGCGACGCATCGTAATCTTCAACCTCGAACTCCATGCCGAGCACGCCACCGAGCCGGTTGCGTTGGTCGAGTCCAGGACTTGCCTTCTTGATCTTCATGTCGCCTCAGTACGGTTCGTCGCCTGCAACCTGAACGCGGTACATCATGCGGCGATGACGCTCGTCGTCGAAAGGCAGCGCGCAATGCATCGCGCTGCGGTTATCCCAGACGATGAGATCCCCCACCTGCCATTGATGTTCGTACGTGAATCGCGGCTGCGTAGCGAAGGCACGCAAACTCTGCAGCAGCGCATCGCTCTCCTCCTCCTGCATGCCGATCACCGTTCCGCTATGCTGCTCCCCACCCACATAAAGCGCTCGTTCCCCTGTCTCGGGATGGTTGCGCACGAGCGGATGCTGCACATCGGGCAGGCGTGATTTCTCCTCGTAGGTCAGCGGTGGCCGGTCCGGGTGATAGAGCGCGTAGGCACGCGTCCGGCTAAAATTGACGCGCAGCGGATCGATACGCGCGCGCTCGCCCGCATTGAGCGCACGGTAGGCGGCCACCATGTTGGCGAAGCACGTATTGCCGCCGATCGGCGGAATTTCCTTGGCCCACAGCAGCGATGCCGACGGCGGTCGGCGCAAATATTGAGCGTCACTGTGCCATTGCCGGCCCGCCTTAGGCGCGCCGACGTACCGCCCGCCTTCCTTGACGTTCGAGACCATCGCGATCTCGGGATAGTCTGGCAGGCAATACTGCGGTTGATCGTGCTCATCGAGCGCGCCGAACCGGCGGGCGAACGCGATGAGATCCTCGGGCTGCAGATGCGATTGCTCACGCACGAGGAGTATGGTGTGGGCAACCCACGCCTTGCGGATCGCTCGGAAGGTTTCTTCGTCCAGCGGCTGCGTCAGATCGAACCTGCGTAAGTCGATGCCGATGTGCGGCGTTATTGGGTGCAACTGGATGGAGCCAGCAGGCCCCGCTGCGACGTCGCGTTGCTGGGCTGCGGGCCGAGCGGAATCGGGGATTAGCTGCGGGTTCGACTGCGGGCTCGGGTCCGAACCTGCTTGATGGTGGTCTCGCATGGCTCCTCCGTTAGCCGAGAAGTCCGGTGTAGTCCGGAAGGATTTGCACATCGATGACGTGACAGCGGCCGCCATCCACGGCAGCGATGCCGCGCTCGATAGCCGCGGTGAGGTTCGAGCGCCGCTCCACGCGCTCGGCGGTGCAACCCTGGGCTATGGCTAACGCGGCCAGGTCGACCAGCGGATCGTCGATGCGCTGTCCAACCCACGCATTGTCAAGGCTGCGCTTGCGTTGGCGCGACACGGTGCGCTGATGTTCCTCATCGACGAAATACGAATTGTTGTTGGCGATGATCACCAGCGCAGGAATACGGTGGTGCACGGCCGTCCACAACGCGGTGACTCCCATAAGGTAATCGCCATCTCCGACCAACGCCACGGGTAGGCGCTCGTTGCCGCGCAATGCAAGCGCGGCTCCCACGGCGTGTCCAGGACCGGATCCGATGCCGCCGGACCCGTCGTAGCCAAGGTAGTCGAGTGGATGACGGAACGGGAAGACGCCGGCGTGCCATCCGAGCGGCGCGCGGACGAGACTGATCGGGCGCCGCGCCCGCACCGCATCGAGACAGGCACCGAGGTCCCACAATGCGATGTCTTCGATGCCCGCATGCGCGGCGCGTTTCGGACTGCGCGGGCGCGTTTCGCCGGATCGCTGCGCAAGGTGGTTCCCGGCGCGTTGCCTCTGCGCCGCTGACTGAGTAGCGCGGATCCCCTCGAGCAGCAAAGGCACGGTCGCGCAGGGCTCCGCAAGAATATCGAGATCGGTGGCCGGCAACCCCATGTGGTCGCGTGACCACGCCTTGTGCACCAGGCGATCGGCTGACACCTGGACGACTTTCGGTGGAACGGCGCCATCCGCCCACACGCGGCCAAAGAGGTTAACCATGTCGACCCAGTCGAGACTGAGGATCACGTCCGCCTCGCGAATCGACGCCAGGCTCGGCTCGTCGGCAAACACAAGCATCGGTGCGCCCCGATGCAGGGGATGATCGGTCGGGAAGGCGGCCGCCACCTTGAGGTCAGTCACAACGTCAGCGCCAAGCGCCTCCGCGAGCGCGATACGTGCCGCCCATGCCTCCTTGCTTCGCGACACGCGTCCGGCGAGAATCACCGGGCGCTCCGCCGCGACAAGCATCGCAGCAGCGCGACGCACGGCGTCGCTATCGGCACGCATCGGCGCCGGCGGCGCGTACCGGGCGACATCACGGGCGACGTAGGGATCGGGGAGAGAGTCCTCCTGCATCCGTTGATCGATCGAAATGTAGCACGGTGCGGTGGGAGCGGTTCGTGTCAGTTGATTCGCGCGCAGCAACGATTCCACGGTGCCGCGCAATGACAAGGGCTGGTCATCCCACTTCACGTAATCACGCACAAGCGCGCCTTGGTCCAGCACGCTGTGATACCAGTGTGCGGGCGAGATGCGGCGACCGGCATCCATCGGCGCTACGCCACCCATTATGAGCATGGGCACGCGATCGCAAAACGCGTTGTAAACGGCCATCGTGGCGTGCATCAGGCCGACGTTTGCGTGGACTAGCACGCCCATTGGGGTCCCGTTCACCTTGGCCCAGCCATGGGCGATGGCCACAGCATGTTCCTCGTGCAGGCACATGAGCATTTGCGGATCGCGGTTGCCAAGCAGATTGACCATGCTCTCGTGCAATCCGCGGAAGCTTGATCCGGGGCTCAAGGCAACATACTGAAGGCCGATGTCACGCAGCACACTGGCGAGCGCGTCGCTGCACCATGCGGGTGTTGTATCGATGTTGCTCATGCAGTGGATTCCTTTGCGTCGCGGGCCATGCGCGCACGACAGTGCGCCAAAAGATCGTCGTTAACGGCGGCCAACGGGACGGCCACGACGCCGTCCTCGTCACCAATGATGAGATCACCGGGCCAGACCTCGACGCCCCCGCAGTGAATGGGAATCCCGAATGTCCCGCTCCATGTCGGACCGCGCGGCGTGACGCCGCCGCTGCAGACGGCGAGGCCGCTATCGCGGAGATCGGCGACGTCGCGCACGTTGCCGTCCACGATCACCGCGACCACACCGCGGTCGCGCGCGATGCGAATGAGATTGCCGCCCCAGACCGCGGCGTCCGGAGTCGCGCGCGCATCGATGACAACGCAGGCGCCAGGCCACGCGTGCTTGAGAGCCTCGCGAGGCGGTACGCTCTTCTTGAGCTGAACCTCGATGGTGAAGGCCTGCCCTACGAAGGGCCGACTGACGAAAAGCGGCCTGATCGCCGACAGCACGCCGTGATGGCGCAGCTCGTCGCTCGCCACCGCAGCTGGAACCTCGCGCCAGACCGCGAGCTCGAGGGGACTCATCACATGCATTGCAGTGTCGTCTTGCGAAATGTGGGATTCACGCAATACGTCGTCACGGTCGCGCCCCGTCGGGTCGCAGAACTTCGACGTGTTCCGGCAGGATTTCGATCATTACCGGCCGATCGGTGGACAGCACCGGTGTTCTGGTCCGGCAGCGGAGCACCGGACCGCCATGCGGAAGCTGGAGCTCCACTTCGCGCAGGTCTCCGTGGAAGCGCTGTCCAACGACCACGCATTCGAACCGGTTGGCGCCCGGGCCGGTCGCCACTAGCGCGACGTTCTCGGGACGCACGAATACCGATACCTGACCTTGCACCTTTTGATGCGAATGCAGCGCACCGAATATCGTCTGCACGACGGCGCCGTGCGCCCCATCCTGCGCATCACCCGCCAGGATATTGGCACCGCCCAGGAAACGCGCGGTGAACTCCGTTTGTGGACTCTTCCACAACTCTTCCGGCGTCGCCACTTCGACGAAGCGCCCGTCGCGCATCACCGCGATGCGATCGGAAAGCGACAATGCTTCGCCCTGGTCGTGCGTGACGTAGAGCGTGGTAAGGCGCAACCGCTCATGGAGCTTGCGTAACTCACCGCACATCTGCTCGCGCAGGGCCGCATCGAGGTTGGACAACGGTTCGTCCAGCAGTAGGACTTCCGGCTCGGCGACGATGGCGCGTGCGAACGCAACGCGCTGCTGCTGGCCGCCGCTCAGCCGCGATGCGTAACGATCTGCCATCGCGCCCAGGCCGACCGTCTCGAGCGCGGCCATCGTGCGCGCACGAACATTCGGCTGCCGCTGGACCTCGAGCGGGAAGGCGACGTTCTGGGACACAGTCATGTGCGGCCAGATTGCATACGACTGGAAGACCATGCCGATTCGCCGTCGGTTGGGCGGCACGTTGACCCCACGCGACGACGAGAACACCACCTGACCGGCGATCTCGATATCGCCGCCATCGGGCATTTCGAGCCCGGCGACGCAGCGCAGGATGGTGCTCTTGCCGCAGCCGCTTGGTCCCAGCAGCGTGAAGAACGAATGGCTCTCGATGCCGAAGTCGATGCCATCCAGCGCAAGCACCCGCTCGCTTCCGGCCTGGAATCGCTTGGTCAGATTCCTGACGGCGATCATGGTTGGACCCCGAGCCGGCGACCCAGCCTGCTGAAGACAAATGCCACGGCGGAGATGAAGACAATCACCATCGTCACATAGGCGGAAAGGATGTTCGAGTTGCCACCTTCCCACATGTCAAGCACAAGCACCGCGAAGACCTCTGTGCCCGGCGCCGTGAGAAAGATAGAGGCCGCGTATTCCCGAAAGGCCCGCAGCGCCACGTAGAGAACCGAGGCCACGAGACTTGGCGCTGCAAGGCGCAGCACGATGCGGGTCAAGCGAGTCAGCCAAGCGGCGCCCGCCACCGCACCGGCCTCTTCAAGTTCCGGATGCAGTTGCGAGAGTCCAGACATGCAGATGCGAACCGCGAACGGCAGGTGAATCGCGACATAGGCGAGCAAGAGGATCCAGCGGGTTCCGTAGATGGGTAAGGGAAGGACGAGATAAAGCCACGCGAGGCCGACGCCGAAAATCATCCCCGGGATCGCAAGCGGCGCCATGGCGATCTGGTCGAGCGTCGCGATCCACCGCCGCGCCGATTTCATCCGCAGGCTTAGCCACGCTATCAACGCGCCGAGCGCGGTCGCGAGCAAGCCCGCGGTGACGCCAAGTAGCAGGCTGTTGATGACGGCACGCTTTGCGGGCTCGTAGTCCAGGGCCGCCGCGAAATTTTTTGACGTCAGGTGTCGGATGCTGTCGACCGAAGGGGCCTGTGGGTACGGCAGGAACGCATTCCAGACGAGCACAAACATCGGCAGGCCGGCGACGAGAAGCAGCAGCACGATCCCGAGCGCGGTGCTGGGGTGCTGCCAGCGGCCGAGCGAAAGCAGGCGCGGCCGATACGCCTTGCCGGTTACGGTCACGAACCGCGACGTGTCACTGGTAGCACGCCGATAGGCCCAGATGCCGAACACGGTCACGAGCAGGAACATAAGGCTGTAGGCGCTCGCGATGTTGAGATCCGAAGGTACCCGCCGATAGGCCAAGTAAATCTCCGTCGAATACAGGAAAATCTTGGCAGGAAGGCCGAGCAAAAGCGGCACGGACAACGCACCGAGGGAATAAATGAAAAAAATGATCCATGCGCCGATCAGCGTCGGCCGCAGGATTGGTAGCGTGATCCGACGCAACGTCGTGATGTAGTTGGCGCCTGAGACCTGGCCTGCCTCCTCGAGGTCCGGGTTCATCGCGCGAAACGCGGGCCACAGCCAAAGGAACGCGAGGGGCAGCTCCTGAAGCGTGCCCACCCACACCATCCCCCAAAACGAATAGATATCGAGCACTGGCTCGGTGATACCGAACCAGTCGCGCGCGATGAGGTTGACCATGCCACTTTTAGGTCCGAGCAGCATGATCCAGCCGCTGATCAGCAGCACCGACGGCATGAGAATGGGTGCGAGGGCGAATAGGTCGGCGAACCTGCGAATATGCGAGTCGGTACGCTCCACCAGCCAAGCTAAGAAGCCGCCAACGATCAGGACCAGCGTCGCAGTAGCACCCGCGTACAGCACCGAATACGCGAGCGCAATCCAGATGCGCGGGCGCGCATACGCATAGTGCAGCGTGTCGAGCGTGAAGTGCGGCGGGACGGCAGGCGGCGTATCGGTTACGCTGCCAAAAATGAGGACCGCGAGCGGCGGCACGATCAGCCAACCCACCAGGACGAGCAGAACCACAAGCAGACAACCGTTTACCGTAATCCGCACCCCTGCGCGCGCCAACGGCCGCAGGAGGGGAAGACCGGAAGCCTGGCTCACGCGAAGGCCTTCCCGTCGCTGACCGTCGCCTGCTCGAAACACCTTCGCATTATGTAATGCCAAGCGACATTCGCCGCAGCATTTTCGTCAGAGCGACGCCAACGGCGGGAGTTCCGACCGCCATTCCCGCCGCGCGACCGGATTGGCCAGCACGCCGATGCCCTCGGCTTCACACCGCACCACCTGCCCCGGCTTCATCCAGTCGCCCGGACCCGTGAGCGCGTTGCCGCTGCCGCTGCCCGTCGAAATGACGTCGCCGGGCAGCAATGTGATGTAGCGTGATACGAACGCGAGGATGCGCTGCACCGGCCACAGGAGGCCAGAAGTCCGCACGTCCTGGCGAAGCTCGTCGTCGACCCACGTCTTGAGCGAGAGGTCGTTTGGATCGCCCGCGAGATCTGCAGCCGGCACGATCCACGGACCACACGGAGCAAATGTGTCGCACGCCTTGCCGCGCGGGCTGTCGTAGCGTCCCGACCATTTCGGCACGTCGCGCACGCAGGCGTCATTGAGGATCGTGTAGCCGAAGATATACTTGTCAGCATCCTTCTGCGAGACGTCACGACAGGTCCGGCCGACCACGATCGTCAGCTCGTTCTCGTAGTCCCAATCCTTCGAGTCCGGTGGAAAGCAGATCGTCTCCCCGTGGCCGATAAGCGCCGTGGGCGATTTGAGGAACGAGATCTTGACGTCCTTCGGCCACTCATCGTTCGGCAGCTTTTGGTCGACGAGGTAGTCCTTGTATGAGTTGCCGACGCAGATCACTTTGCTCGGCTGCGGCATCGGCGGCAGTAACTGCACCTCCTCGACGGGCACCGCAATTGGCGCCGCTGCTCCGCTCCACTTCTGGCTCGCCTCGCGGTTCTCCGTGGCCCATGCTAGCGCCTCGCGCAACGGCTCGAGGTTACCGTGATTAAGCCGCACGAAGAGCGCCATGTCATCCGGCACGATCCGTTCGGCGAGGGAATGCGCGCGCACGTTACGCTCGGTCGCGAACAGCCAGGCGGCCACCACCCTCCGCAGATCAAATAGCTCGCCCTTCTGCTCGACACCAATGCGCGGGCCTTCCGCGAGATACGTTGCGAGGTTCATGTCATCTCCGGATAAAGAGGTCTTCAGCGATGCGATTTAGCTGCTTGAACCGCTCGGGGGAGATCGGTGTGTATGCGCGGAGGTTCGGGTAGTCGGAAAGCTTGTTGCTGTACGTGCCCTTCATGTTCCCGAAAAGACGTCCACCCTCTGCCTTGTCGAGCAGCTCCTGCTGCTTCGCCTGCGTCAGGTAATCCATGTAGAGCGCGGCGCCGTAGGGGTTCTTGGCGCCCTTCACCACCGAGAACGTGATGCCGGTTGCGAAGAGCGGATCCTGGAACACGAAGTCAACCGGCGCACCCTGCTTCTTGAGGAGGGTGGGACGATGCGCGCTGAAATCGAACGCGACGTCGAACTCGCCGGCGGCGATTGCTTGCGACAGGGCCGCCGTTGAGCTATAGAGCCGTGGCCGGTTCGCCGACAGTTTTTTGAGGATCTCCATCGCCTGTGGCTCGCCGAGCGCGCCGATGAGTCCATTCATCATGTTCTCGAGATGACTGGTCGTGCCGATGCGGCCGGCCCACTTAGGATCAGCGACCTCCTGCAGGGTCTTCGGCGCCTCCTCCCGCTTGACTCGATCGGTACGCCACGCAATGGTCGTCGGCAAGGACTCGTAGACGATGGCGGTCCAGCCGTCTTTCACGCTTCCGAGGCGGAAGCGTGGATCGAAGTCGCTCCACGTGCTTGTTTCGTACGGCGCAAGAGCCGGCGCCAGTAGGCCCATCCAGGCTACGGTAGACAACGCCAGGTCGGAGTTGACGCGGCCGGTGCGATTCTCCAGCAACGTTTTGTCGGTGAGTTCCGCCTCCGTCACTCGCACGAAGTTTACCTTGATGTCCGGATACCGTTCGTTGAATATCTTGTTGAGGATCTGCGCCCGATCGATGCCCAGTGCGCCATAAATGGTGAAGCCGCCTTCCCGCCTGGCCTCGCGCTCGAGCAAGGTGAGACGTTGCTCCGGCGGGAGGCTTGCCAGCAGCTTCATCGCACCCGCTTCATCGGGGGGCGCGGTTTGCGAGTGCGTCACCGTACTAACCAGAGCTAATACTCCAAGAACGGCAACTCTCCAAACACTTAATTGAGGCTTCATTCGTGGTCCTTTGCGGTCGGTCAGAACGGTCGCGTGCCCCGGGTCTGCGTCCGGTGCATGATGCGTCGCTGTGACGCATCAAAGCTATCGCGACGGTGCAGCGTGCAGCGGTTGTCCCAGATAACCAGGTCCCCGGCTCGCCATTGGTGGTGCCATGTCACGACGTCGCTGGTCGCGTAATCCCACAGCGTGTCGAGCAGCGCCTCGGACTCAGCGGCCGGCATACCGTCGATCGTTGCATTCGCGCGCCGCCCAAGGTAAAGCGACTTGCGCCCCGTTTCCGGATGCGTGCGCTCGATGGGATGAATGCTGTCAGGGACGCGCATCTCCCGCAAATAGCCCGCACTGTTGAACCGTGCATCGTGCCGAATACTGCGCCCCATGATTCGCTGTCGGATGTCGTCCGGTAGATTGTCGAGCGCCCGGATCATGTTAGCAAACCCGGTGTCGCCGCCTACGGACGGCACCTCGTGCGCATAGAGACAACTTGCGGCCGGTGGCTCCTCGACGAAGTTTAGATCGGTGTGCCAGAAGGCTTCCGAATTACCGAGGCTGCCGATCTCGCGGCCGGCGACCGCAACATTTGAAACGATCATGACCTCCGGATGCGCGTCGACGTAGCGACGGCCCTGAAACAGTGGTGCTTCTTCCAGTGCGCCGAAGCGCGCGGTGAACGCGACCAACGCAGCATCGTCGAGGCACTGGTCGCGGAACAGCAGCACGAGTTGGTCGAGCCATGCTTCACGGATCGGCTCGAAGGCGCCGCGCTGCATATCAGTCGTCACATCGATGCCGCGTATCTCGGCGCCGATCGCAGGGGAGAGCGGACAGATATCGAGGATGCGTTGCATGGCGGCGCTTCCTAACGTACGAAGAGGTCTTCGGCGAGCCGGTTGAGCTCTTTGTAGCGTTGGGGTGACAACGCCGGAAAAATGTAGAGATCGACTGTGCGCTCCGCCGGAATCGCGTACTTCCCCTTGCGGTTGCCGAAGATGCGGCCCGGCTGCCACCGATCGGACGCTTCGAGCACTTCAGGCGAGAGCATCACGTCCATGAAGAGCGCCGCGGCATATGGCCTCGTGGTGTCACGCCCGACCGATAGCGTGTTTCCTTCCGCCAACTGTGGATCGCCGAGGGTATACGCGACGGGCGCACCCTTGGCGGCGAGCTCGATCGGGCGCGCCGCTATGATGCCCCATGCAACGTCAACCTCGCCCGCGGCCAATGCGTCGGATAGCGCCGCATGACTCTGGTACAAGCGATTCTGCTGCGCGGCCATGCCCTTTATCAGCTCCATCCCCTTGTCCGATCCGACCTTCGAGAGCACCCCGGCGAGAAAATCCTCTAGGTGCCGGGTCGTTCCCATGCGGCCGCGCCATTTGGGGTCGGTGAGGTCTACCGTGCGCTTCGGTGCGTCCGCGCTGGCAACGCGGTCGGTGCGCCAGGCGATCGCGTGGGGAAAAATCTCGTAGACGACCGCAGTCCAACCCTTGTCGGCGCCGCCCATCCGAAAGCGCGGATCGAAGTCATTCCATGCGCTGGTCTCGTATGGCGCCAGCGCGCCGGCCTCCTGCAGCAGATCGAGATACGTGATTGTCGTGATGACGAGATCAGCGCGAAGCTGCCCGGTACGGCGCTCCGTCGCAATCTTCTGATAAAGCTCGGCCCCCTGTAAGCGCACAAACTCCACCTTGATGTCCGGATAACGCTTGTTGAATTCACCAATCCAGAATTGCGCCCGATCGAGTCCCGTGGCGCCGTACAAAACCAGCGTGCCTTCGCGGCGCGCCTCCCGCTCCAGCACTGCTTTGCGTTCCGCCGGTGGCAGCTTGCGCAGCGTCTGCCACGCATTGAAATTGGCGCCATCCCGCAATGCCGGCTGCGCAAACGCCGCACGGCCAAACAGCGAGAGCACGAGCACGATCATCAGAAAACGCAGGGTTCGAAGCGACATCACGCATTCTCCCCAAGACGGCCGCGTCGGACCGTGCATGGTGTATGCCGCAGTTCGCATGCCGCGTGCAGCGAGCGGCGGCGGCGTGCCGCAAGCGGCCGCGCCTCCGCCGCCGATCGGCCGGCACACCAGCCGGTCTTTTGGCCAGTTGCCGTCTGCTTCACTCGCATCGAAGGTTCCTACTGCGGGACCACACGGTTGCGAATGCCTCCGACGCGTTGCACCGTACTCGCCACCACATCGCCTGCACGCACGCGAGGCTCCTCTTGGCCCGGGCTCAGTCCACCGGTCCAGATGACGTCGCCCGGCTGCAACGACATTCGGGACAAAAACGCAATCATACGTTCGACCGACCAGGTCATCGACGCAGTCGAAAAGAGGCGGCGCACATCGCCGTTGACTGTCATCTCGATTCGGAGATCCGAAGCGTCGGGAATGTCTTCACTTGTGGTCAGCCAAGGACCTGATGGAGCAAAGGATTCGTACATCAACGACTGGAACGCGCGGGGATCCTCCCCGGCCCGGCTCGTACAAACATTGGTCATGACGAAGTAGCCGCAGATCGCACCGGCAACCTCTTTTTCGCTGATGTCCCGGCAAGCGGTACCGATGACCACTGCGAGCCCTGCTTCGCATTGCAGCTGCTCGAAGCCGCGTGGCATTCTGATATCGCGCGAAGGCCCGACAACTGCGACCGATGGCTTCATCGTGAAGGTCGGTACGCCCGACGCAGAGCCATAATTATCGTGCGCAACGATGAGGTTGGTCATTCGCACCGGCGCATGCAAGCGACAGTCCGCCAGCGGGGTGAAGAGCGTTTCGCCATGGACACCCTGGACCGCGGGGTCGGTTTGGGCGCGATCGTCCAGCCAACGCACGACGTCGCGGAGTTCCGGACCGTCGAGGCACGCAGATCCAACCAAGGCTGCGATCGTCTTGGGTACACGCGCCGCCGCGATCTCGACCGCGCATCGATCGCCGGCATGCTGGAGAAAGAACGCATAGCCGGCCCGCAAATCCACAACGATATCCGAGGCCAGCACGACGCCTAGCCGCGCCAGAACCGGCGCTTCGACGTTTCGGTTGAAACGAACTAGACGCATCGCAGCTCATGATGGGGGTCAATCATCGGGTCGACTGGTCCAATCGGAAACGCAGGCCTCCGGATCTCGGTCAGCTTGCAAGCCCCTGTTCAAATGCTAACACGCCGTCTCACGATGTGGTCCACTCGTTTCCGTGGACGGGCGGGTTCATGGCACGTTGGCTCGGGCCACGTTAGCGTGCCCTACCCAGCGGGTGCTTGACAAAGGCTAGGGCACCGCTTTACAAATAAGTCCGTATCAACATTTGGAACAATATTGTGGAAAAGACGGTCGTCAAGGCGCTGCAAGTCCTGGAAGCGCTGGCGCACAGCGAGGAGCCGCGTGGAATTTCAGACCTCGCGCGACAACTCGGCTTTTCGAAAAGCAACGTCTATCGATTGCTTGAGACATTGCGCGAGTCGAGCTACGTGCATCGCGTGAAAGGCGGCAACGCGTTCGAACTATCACTCAAAATGTGGCATCTCGGAGCCAAGGTAACGGCGCGCCTCGACATCATCACAGTGGCCTTGCCTTACCTCAGGGAATTGCGCGACAAGACGCGCGAAACGGCGCGGCTGACGGTGCTGCATGGCGATCAGGGGATCTGCATCGCCCAAATAGAGACGGAGTTGCCGATGCGCATTCAAACGCCCATCGGCGGCATGCTGCTCCTATACTGTTCGGCGACGGGCAAGGCGATGTTGGCCTTCCAAGGGCAGGAGTTCATCGACCACATCGCGTCGTCCATGGAACGCTTCACGCCCTCGACTGCAGGCAGCCGCATGGATTTGCTCGCCCAGCTGGACCAGATTCGACGCGACGGGTTTGCGATCAATTTCGGGGAGCGCATGATCGGTGTGTGCGGCGTCGGCGCACCGGTCGCCAATATAAGCGGAGACATATGCGCGGCGATCGGGATCTCCGGCCCGGCGGAGCGCCTCAATCAACACTCGCTGCGCAAATTCGCTCCCTTGATCAGAGATGTTGCATGCCGCCTGTCCTATGCTCTTGGGTCGTCCGGGAACGTAGCGGGAAAGTAGCCGGGGTCGCCGCGCCGCCACGCACTTGTCCTCGCTCCCGTAGAGGTGCATGAACGGCGCCATCGAAAGCCCCGGCTGGAACTGCACTCGATTCATTGCCATCGTTCACCTCGTTGATCGGTGAACCATCTTCACACCCTCAGTGGGGACCAGATGAGCACGCTGAGGAATGTCGCTATCAGGACCGACGAAGCCATTCAGCCAACGGCGCCTCGTCTGCTACTGCCTGGCAGCCGCCCTCGGCGCAAACTGGACCCAAGCCGGCTGTTGTCTTGCCTCCTGCCAGTAGCTCGAAACGTTCTCACTGTTGCCCCGGCGTTACCCAGAGCCCAAATGAAAACGGCCTACCCGAAGCTAAGCCGTTGACCTGTTTGGTTGCGGGGCCTTCAACGGACCCGTCTGCGTATCAGAAACAAGTAGCTATAGCGCAGAGCACCAATGGCTCCTCGATCGCCGCGCGTGTTGCAAGGACTGCTTTCGACCCGTTGCTGACTTTCAGGCTCGCGGAAAGCGGACATCGCGGCGAACGACTGCTATAGCGTAGCCAAGTGGGGTGATCGGCTCCGCGAAGCTGAGACTTTTCGCCCGACTTCCTTGACCCTCCCGGAGCAACGGCGTAGCGTCGCCTGTCCGTTCCA
>JBDTLK010000052.1:0-19876 GCA_039934835.1 Edaphobacterium sp. (SeqCode)
GCCCGCAATGTCGCGGGACCGGCAAGATCATTCCCGAGCCTTGCGCGACGTGCAGCGGCGCCGGGCGCATCAAGAAACACAAGACGCTGTCAGTCAAAATTCCGCAGGGAGTCGACCAGGACGACCGCATCCGGCTGACGGGCGAGGGCGAGGCAGGCCTCAACGGTGGCCCGACGGGTGACCTGTACGTGGTCGTCACGCTCAAGCCGCATGCGGTGTTCCAGCGCGAGAACAGCGACCTGCATTGCGAAATGCCGATTTCCTTCGCGACCGCGGCGCTCGGCGGCGAAATCGAGATTCCGACCCTCGACGGTCGTGCCGACATCAAGATCCCCGCCGAGACGCAAACCGGGCAGGTGTTTCGGCTGCGCAACAAGGGCATCAAGTCGGTGCGTAGCAGCGTGCATGGCGACCTGTTCTGCCACGTCGCCATCGAGACGCCGATCAAACTCACCGCGAAGCAGCGCGAACTACTGCGCGAGTTCGAGGCGATCAATGCCGAAGATCCGGCGCGCCACAATCCGAAGGCCAAGAACTGGTTCGATCACGTCAGGGAATTTTTCGGATCGTAAACTCGCACTACGACGTGATCGTCATCGGTGCCGGCGCGGCCGGCATGATGTGCGCGGCCACCGCCGGGCAGCGCGGGCGCAGCGTCCTGCTCATCGAGCATTACTACAAGTTGGGCGAGAAGATCCGCATATCCGGCGGCGGGCGCTGCAATTTCACCAACCTTGACGCCGGTCCCGCCGACTATCTCTCGCAGAACTCCGATTTCTGCCGCTCGGCGCTGGCGCGCTACACACCGCGTGATTTCATCGACCTGGTCGAGCGCTACGGCATCGCGTGGCACGAAAAGAAGCTCGGTCAGCTCTTTTGCGACGACACCGCGCTCGATATCATCGCCATGCTCAAGACGGAGTGCGATCGCAGCGGGGTGGATTGGCGCATGCCGTGCGCGGTTGATTCGGTCGAACGCGGCGATGGCGCGACATTCACCGTCGCAACGAGCCAAGGCAGCGTCTGCGCGACCTCGCTCGTCATCGCGACGGGCGGGCTAACCGTGCCGAAGATCGGTGCGACGCCGTTCGGCTATCGCATCGCCGAGCAATTCGGCATCGCGGTCGTTTTCCCACGCCCGGCGCTGGTGCCTCTGGCTTTCGAACCGAAGGAACTTGCGCACTACGGTGATCTGTCGGGCGTTTCGGTCGACGCCGAGGTCCGCTGCAACGCTGGACGATTTCGCGAGAATATCCTGTTCACCCATCGCGGCGTATCCGGGCCGGCGATCTTGCAGATATCGTCCTATTGGACCGGTGGCGAGCCGATTCACATCGATCTGCTTCCCGCAGTATCGGCACCGTTGTGGCTGGATTCAGAGCGATCGAGCGCGATGCACGTCGATACGCTATTGGCGCAGCGCCTGCCGAAACGCCTCGCGCAGCAGTGGTGCGCGGCGCACGCTGCCTGTGTGCCGCTCGCGCAGCTTGCGGACCGGCGCATCGCCGAACTCGCCGCGCTCCTGCACGACTGGTCGGTGCTGCCGTCGGGAACGCTTGGCTACAATAAGGCGGAAGTGACGCTGGGCGGTGTTGACACGCGCGAGCTGTCGTCGAAGACGATGGAAGCCACGCGCGTGCCGGGGCTGCACTTCATCGGCGAAGTCGTCGACGTCACCGGTCATCTCGGCGGATTCAACTTTCAATGGGCGTGGGCGTCGGGCCATGCCGCAGGCCAGGCTGCGTAGTCGCACAGCGCTTGTTCCCGCGCAGCGTTCGGCTTAGCATTCGCTGCTTCCCGCATCGACACTCGGAGAACTGCAATGCGCTTGACCGTCCTCATTCCCGCCATTGCGATTTCGCTTTTAGCCCAGGGCGCAATGGCGCAAGTCCGCATCGGCCTGATGGTCTCCGCGACAGGGCCGACTTCGGCGATTGGAATTCCGCAGAAGAACACTGCCGAGCTGCTGCCGAAAAAGGTCGGTGACATCAGCATCGAGTATTTCCAGCTCGAGGACGGCGGCGACACGACGCGCGCCGTGCAGAACGCCAAGAAACTGATCGGAGAGAACAACGTCGACGCCATCATCGGCCCATCGACGACACCCAATGCCTTCGCTATCCTCGATGTGATCGCTGAAGCCAAGGTTCCGTTGATGGCAACCGTCGGGACCTCGGCGGTAGTCGAACCGATCGATGCGAAGAAGCGCTGGGTGTTCAAGACGACCCAGAACGACGACCTGATCGCCGCGGCGCTGATCAGGAACATGACCAAGTCCGGCATCAAGACCGTCGGCTTCATCGGCTTCAACGATGCCTATGGCGAGAACTGGTACAAGGTGTTCGGCGGTCTGGCCGAGAAAGCCGGCATCGGTATCGTCGCCAACGAGCGTTACGCGCGCACCGACCAGAGCGTAACCGGGCAGGTGCTCAAGTTGATCGCCGCCAAGCCCGATGCAGTATTGATCGCCGCGGTTGGCGGACCAGCGGTGCTGCCGCAGGCGACCCTGTTCGACCAGGGCTACAAGGGACGCATCTACCAGACCCACGCGGTCGCGACCGAGGACTTCATCAAGCTCGGCAAGGAAAAGGTCGAAGGCACCACCCTGGCGGCCGGATCGATGCTGGTGATCGACGATATCGCCGCCAATGATCCGATCAAGCAGGTGGCCAGCGGATACATGAGCGCGTACGAAAAGCAGTTCGGGACGCGACCCGCCACTTTCGGCGCGAACACCTACGACGCGGGCCTGTTGCTGCAGCGGGCGATCCCGGTCGCGGCGAAGGTTGCGAAGCCCGGAACCGAAGCGTTCCGCGTCGCGCTGCGCGATGCGCTGGAACAGCAGAAGGACGTGGTCGGCTGCCAGGGTGTGTTCAACATCAGCGCGTCCAATCACAACGGCATGGACGAGCGCGCGCGCGTGCTCATCGTGGTCAAGGACGGCAAGTTCCGCTTGCTGCCCGACTAGTGCCTTGACCACGCCCCGGCGACTCAGCGGCGCGCCGATCGTCGGCATCCTGCTCGCGGCCGGCAGTGCCTCACGTTTCGGCGGCGCCAAGCTTCTGGCGACGTTACCCGATGGCACGATGTTAGGCGTAGCGGCACTGCGCAATCTGCTCGCGGCGGTCGACTCGGTAGTTGCCGTGGTGCGGCCTGGCGACGACACGCTTGCGAGCGCGCTGAAGGCGGGAGGCGCACGCGTGACGGTGTGTCCAAATGCGGGCGATGGCATGGGCGCGAGTCTCGCGTGGGGCGTGCGCGGCGCGCCGTTGGCGGCGGGTTGGCTCATCGCGCTGGCCGACATGCCGTGGATACAACCGGCAACGATCAAGCGCGTTGCGGACGCCGTGAGCGGTGGCGCCGCGATGGTGGCGCCACAACATACCGGTGCGCGCGGTCATCCTGTAGGCATCGCTGCGCGCTTCTACGCCGAGCTCGCAGCCCTGTCCGCGGACGAAGGGGCACGACGCTTGGTAACCGCGCATACTGCGTCGCTACAGCTCATTGTGGTGGACGACGCTGGGGTCTTGCGAGACATCGATACACTGGCGGACCTCGTGCCTTGAGCGGCCGACCCATTGGATCGATTTGCAGCATGTGAACCGATGACCGAACGGGAGCAACTCGAAGCCGCCATCGCCAGCCTTCAGGCGCAACGCGCTCTGCTGGGCGATGCCGTGGTGGATGCAGCACTGGGACCGATGAGCGCCCGCCTCGACGCGCTGTTGGCGCAGGACCAGACCCTCAAGCAGGTGACCGTGCTCTTCGTCGACGTCGTGGGGTCTACTCCCTTGGCCAGCCAACTGTCCCCCGAAACGCTGGGCAACGTGATGGATTCCACGTTGCAGACGTGCAGCGACATCATCCGCGCCCACGGCGGCGCGGTGATGCAATACGCGGGCGACAGCGTCATGGCGGCTTTCGGTGTGGGGCAGGCACAGGAGGACGACGCCGAGCGCGCCGTGCGTTGCGGACTGGCGCTGATTCCCGTCGGCGTTGCCTTGAACGAACGCGTGCAGCGCGAGTACGGCCACGCCGGCGCCGATGTGCGCGTCGGCATCCACACCGGGCCTGTGCTGCTGGGCGGAGGCGAGCGCTCAGCGGCCACCATCTGGGGCAACACTGTGCATCTGGCCGCACGCATGGAACAGACGGCGCCGCCGGGGCGCGTGCGCATCAGTCAGGATACGTGGAGGCTCGTCAGAGGCGCCTTCGACGTCGAAGAGCAACCACGGCTGCTGGCGAAGGGCTATCCCGAGGCTCTGCAGACTTGGCTCGTGCTCGGAGCGCGTCAGCGTACCTTCCGCGCGCCGGCGCGCGGCATCGAGGGCATCGAGACACCCATGGTCGGGCGCAGCGCCGAACTTGCGCTGCTGACCAAGACGTTCGAAGTGGCCGCCGGCGACAGCGCGTTGACAATGGTCAACGTCGTCGGCGACGCAGGCCTGGGCAAAAGCCGATTGGTGAACGAGTTCGAGCGCTGGCTCGAAGGGCGTCCGCAGCCAACCTGGATATTCCGCGGACGCGCCCATCCGCAGAGCCTGCGTCAGCCATACGGGGTCTTGCGCGACGTGCTGTGCTGGCGCTGCGAGATCCAGGACAGCGATACGCTGGAAGCTGCACAGGTCAAGCTTGCGCAGGGCCTCGGCCCGGTGTTCGGCGAACGTGCGGAGGAGCAGATCGCACTGCTCGGCCAACTCATCGGGCTGGACTATCGAGCAAGCCCCCACATCGCGGGCATTCTCAGCGATGCAAGACAATTGCGGGCGCGCGCATTCCATGCCGGCGTCGAATATTTTCGACTGCTTTGCGCGGCCACCCGCCCGGCGGTGCTGCTTCTGGACGATTTGCACTGGGCCGATGAAGGCTCGCTCGATTTTGTCGAATACCTAGCGCGCAACGGAGCCGCCCTGCCGATCCTAGTGTTGTGCGGGACCCGTCCACCGTTGTTCGAGCGCCGCCCCGGTTGGGGCGGCGGGCTGGCCAGCCAACGCCGCATCGATCTTGCCGCACTTGGCGAGGATGGCCGTCGCGCGCTCGCCGCCGCGCTGCTCGAGCGCATCGACGACCCGCCGGAGGGGCTCCGCCAGTTGCTCATCGATGGCGCCGACGGCAACCCATACTACATGGAGGAACTCACGCTGATGCTGATCGATGACGGCGTGATTCTCACCGGAACGCCGCGCTGGCAGGTGGTGCCGGACAAGCTGCTGACCATGCATGTGCCGACGACTCTGACCGGTGTGCTGCAGGCGCGCATCGACGGCCTTGCCGCGCCGGAGCGGCGCGCATTGCAGCAAGCCAGCGTCATCGGTCCGCTGTTCTGGGACGAAGCGCTGGCGCAGTTGAATCCGGAGGCGCCACGATCGTTGCCCGGCCTGAACCTGCGGCAACTGGTTCTTGGCCATGAGACAAGTGCCTTCGAACAGACGCGCGAGTTCGCCTTCAAGCATCATCTTCTGCATCAGGCAACCTACGACGGCGTGCTCGAGCGTCACAAGCGCGAGCAGCACCATATCACCGCGCTATGGCTCGAGCGGCGTTGCGCGGGGCGCAGCAGCGAATACCTGAGCCTGCTTGCCGAGCACTTCGAGCGCGCAGGAGTGACCGAAGCGGCAGTGCGCTACTGGACGCAGGCAGCCGACGATGCCGCGCGCCGCTCCGCGGACGACACGGCGCTGGCACACACGGACCGCGCGCTGGCGCTCGGCGGCGGCACGGACGCTGCCAGCCGCTTCTCGCTCATCAATGTGCGCGAGGGCGTGTTCGGCAGACGGTCCGCGCGCGACGCGCAGATCGAGGCGATCGCCGAGCTCGAACGGTTGGCGGAGTTGACGGGCGACAACGTTCACCGCCTCCAGGCGGCTCAGCGCCGGGCCTGGTTCCTGTTTTCTACCGAGGGCGCGCTGCTCGAGGCGCTCGACGTTGCGCAGCGGGCCCTGCGTTGGGTCGGCCCCGCTGCAGGGAGGGACGCGCCTCGCGTTTACAACGTCATGCTCGGCGCGCTCGCGCGTCTGGGCCGTTTCGTGGAGGCGCGCGAGCAGGGCCTCGCCGGACTCGCGCTGGCGCGCAGCATCGGGGAAAAGAACGTGGAAGCCCACCTGCTCAATAACCTCGGGAACGTGGCCATGGAGTCGGGCGACCTGGGCGCAGCGGCGGAGGTTTACGAACAGGCGACGGCCGCCTTCCGCGAGATCGGCAGCCGCTGGGGCATGGCCGGCACGCTGGGCAATCTTGCGCAGCTGTCGCTGTCTCTGGGCCGGCCCCAGCAGGCGCGTGACCAGTTGCTAGAGAACCTTCGCCTTTGCGCCGAGGTTGGTAATCCAACTGCCGAAACGAGCTGCCAGTCTCGCCTGGCGATGGCGCAACTGGAGCTGGGCGACGCGGCGGGCGCTCTGGAATCCGCACGCGCGGCCCGGCAAGTGGCGCACGCCATCGGCAACCGCCATTACGAAGCTCAGGCGCAGATCGCGATGGGCGATGCGCACGCGGCGCTGCGGCGTTGGGATGACGCGCGCGAGCAATATGCGCACGCGGCTGAGACCTTCACCGCGATGAACATGGGCCTCGGCGCGATGGACGCGAACGCTGGCCTGGCGCGCGTGGCGCTCGCTTTGGGCGACCACGCCACGGCCTTGCGCGATGTGCAAGCCATTCTCGACCGTTCCGACAAAAGCCAGGACTGGAATAGCGCGTTCGCCGTGCGCTGGACCTGCTGGCGCGTCCTCAAAGCGTGTGGAGATGCGCGCGCGGACGTCGTCCTGGACAACGCGCAAGCGGATCTGTGCGCCGCTGCCGACAAGATTCGCGACGCGACCTTGCGTTCGAGCTTTCTCGAAAACGTGCCGGCGCACCGGGAGATTCTGGCCGCGACACAAGCGCGCCACACTAGCGCGTAGCCGAGTGCCTAGCTGCGAGCATGGCGTGCCGCGAACGTCTCCGTCCGCGACTCAGGCTTTCGTCCCCTGCCGCCACATATCGACCTGACGACCGACGATGCGGTTCTCCTCGTCCTGCATCAGCCACCACTCGCGCAGCGCCGGCGCCTCCAGCGGTCGTGAGATGAGGTAGCCCTGCGCCTCTTCGCACCCGTGGTTGCGCAGGAATTCGAATTGCGCGACGGTTTCCACTCCTTCGGCGATCACCTTCAGCCCCAGGCTGTGCGACAGCGCGATGATCGCCTGCGTGATCGCCTCGTCGTTGCGATTCTGTTCGAGCCCGCGCACGAAGCGCTGGTCGATCTTGACGCTCTGGATCGGCAATCGCGCGAGATACGACAGGCTCGAATAGCCGGTGCCGAAATCGTCGACAGTGATCGACACGCCCATCTGCTTCAACTTGATCAGCGTCGCCACCGCCTTGTCGGGGTGGGTGATGATCACGCTCTCGGTGATTTCCAGATCGAGGTAGCGCGCCGGCAAACCGCTCGAAAGCAGCGCGTCGTCGACAATCGAAAGCCAGTCATCGTGCTGCAGTTGCTGCACCGACAGGTTGACCGACAGCCGCAGCAGCATGTTATTGCGGTGCCAGCTCATCACCTGGCGGCACGAGTCGCGCAGCACGCGCGCGCCCAGCGCCTGGATCATTCCCGACTCTTCGGCGATCGGGATGAATTCGTTGGGGCCGATCACGCCGCGTTCGGGATCGCGCCAGCGCAGGAGTGCCTCGACGCCGCACGCCCGGCCGCTGCCCATATCCACCTGCGGCTGGTAGACGAGGAAAAATTCGTCGTCCATGAGGCCGCGCCGCATGTCGGTCTCGAGTTGCAGTCGCGCTTGCACGCGCGTGTTCATGTCCGCGGTGAAGAACCGGTAGCCGTTGCGACCCGCATCCTTGGCGGCGTACATCGCGGTGTCCGCCTGCTTGATCAGACCGCTGGTATCTTCGGCATCGATCGGATAGATCGACACACCGATCGAGCAGGTCAGCGTGGGCGTTTGCTCGCCCAGACGGAACGGTGCCAGGAAGGATTCGCGCACCCGCGTGAGCACCGCCATGATCTCGAAGGTGGCCTTGGCCGGATCGAGCGCCGGCAGGATGACCACGAATTCGTCACCGCCAAGCCGCGCGACGGTGTCCGATTCGCGCACTGCGTTGGTGAGGCGCTGCGCGACGGCCTGGAGCAGATGGTCGCCCGCGTCGTGGCCGAGCGTGTCGTTGATGCGCTTGAAATGATCGAAGTCGAGGAACAGGCAGGCAACCTGCTCGCTGTCGCGCGAGGCCTGTGCCACGATCTGCTTGAGTCGCTGGTTGAGAAGCGCGCGATTCGGCAGCCCGGTGAGGATGTCGTGCTGCGCGAGCTTGTAGGCCTGGGCGGTCGCGACTTCGAGTTCCTTGGTGCGCAGCGCGACCTTTTCCTCGAGCGTGCGCTGGTAGGTCGCGACCTCGGCCTTCGATTGCGCGAGCCGCTGAATCATCTGATTGAAAGTCTGCGTCAGCAGTCCCAGCTCATCGCCGGACCTGGGTGCCAGGAAGACATCGAGCCGGCCCGAGCCTACCCGACGCGCAGCGCGCATCATCTGGTGGATCGGCGCGACCAGCCGGCGTGTCAGCAGCAGAGTGAGGACGATCGCGACGGCGACGAGAACGCCGACGACGCTGAGCGCCCCGAGCAGATTGCTTCGCAACTGCGACAAGCTGCGATCGAAGGTCATCCCGACGCGAACATAGCCGCCGGTGTTCGGGTGCTCAGCCGTGACACCCGGACGCAGTATCAGCGGGTCGGTCTTCGACCTGCCGATGGGCGCGATGAATTCGAGGAAGCGGTGGCCGGTGCTCTCCTGAATACCGCTGACGACTATTTCAGGCCCTGGCATGTAGACCGGATTAGCCGGCACCGGCAAATCGCCGAAGGAAGTCGCCACCAGCGTCTTACCGTCCTTGTCGAGGATGGCCACATAGGCGATGTCGCGATCGTCCGCGAGGCTGTTGATGATTTGTGCGAGCGCCGCGCGGTCGGTGCGCAGAACCGCAGGTTCGGCCCACTCGGCGAGCATCGACACCACCGTCATCCCTTGCGTGCGGATGCGGGTCTGCTCGTCGGAGAGTTGCTGGCGCGCCAGAAGCGCGACGATGACGAGGGCGGTGACGAGGATCAAGCCGATCGCGAACGCGTTGAGCTTGGCCAGCAGTCCGATGCGCACTGGTGCCGGCGCGAGCGTCAGCGGCACGATGGCGTCGGGATTGAGCGGCGATTGCGTGCGCGGCATCGCGGAATCAGAACGGCGAAGGGCGCGCGGCCAGACGCGAACGTTCACGACAGCGGCGCGCGGGCGACATGCGCGGGCTCAGACGACCGCAACCGGGATTTTGCCGATGCGCGCCTGCCATTCGCGCGGGCCCGTCTCGTGCACCGACGTGCCGCTGGCGTCGACCGCCACGGTCACCGGCATGTCCTTGACGTCGAACTCGTAGATGGCCTCCATGCCCAGGTCGGCAAAGGCCAACACGCGTGTGCCACGGATGGCTCTCGACACCAGGTACGCTGCGCCACCGACTGCCATCAGGTACGCGGCCCTGTGACGACGAATCGCCTCGATCGCAACCGGACCGCGCTCGGCCTTGCCGACCATCGCGATCAGGCCGGTCCGGGCGAGCATCGTGTCGGTGAACTTGTCCATGCGCGTCGAGGTTGTAGGGCCGGCGGGGCCGACCACTTCGTCGCGCACCGGGTCGACCGGGCCGACGTAGTAGATGACGCGGTTGGTGAAATCCACCGGCAGTTTTTCCCCCTTCGCCAGCAGGTCCACGATGCGCTTGTGCGCGGCGTCGCGCCCGGTCAGCAGCTTGCCGCTGAGCAGCAGGCGTTCGCCGGGCTTCCAGGTCGCGACGATTTCCGGCGTCAGCGTGTCGAGGTCGACCCGCCGGGATTGCTCCGAGGGCGTCCAGCGAACGTCGGGCCAGCGCGCCAGATCGGGGGGCTCCAGCCGAGCGGCGCCCGATCCGTCGAGCGTGAAGTGGGCGTGTCGCGTCGCCGCGCAATTCGGGATGATCGCGACGGGCAGGCTGGCCGCGTGCGTCGGATAGTCGAGAATCTTCACGTCGAGCACCGTCGACAGGCCGCCCAGGCCTTGCGCGCCGATACCCAGCGCATTCACCTTGTCGTAGAGCTCGATGCGCAGCTCGTCGATGCGCGAGAGCTTCGCTCCGCTCGCCGCATGGCGCTTGAGCTCGTGCATGTCGATCGGCTCCATGAGCGATTCCTTCGCGAGCAACATCGCCTTCTCCGCCGTGCCGCCGATGCCGATACCCAGCATTCCCGGCGGACACCAGCCCGCGCCCATGGTCGGCACCGTTTTCACCACCCAGTCGACGATCGAGTCCGACGGATTGAGCATGGTGAACTTGGACTTGTTCTCCGAGCCGCCACCCTTGGCCGCGATCTTCACCTCGACGGTGTCGCCGGGAACGATCTGGCAGTGGATCACCGCTGGCGTGTTGTCTTTGGTGTTCTGCCGCCTGCCGGCAGGGTCGGCCACGATCGACGCGCGCAATTTGTTGTCGGGATGCAGGTAGGCGCGCCGCACCCCCTCGTCGATCATGTCGGTGACGCCCATGGTGGCATCGACCCAACGCACGTTCATTCCGACCTTCACGAACGCGCAGACGATGCCGGTGTCCTGACAGATCGGGCGCTGGCCCTCGGCGCACATGCGCGAGTTGGTGAGAATCTGCGCGATTGCGTCCTTGGCCGCGGGAGATTCCTCCGCGTGATACGCGACGGTCAGCGCTTCGATGTAGTCGACCGGATGGTAATACGAAATGTATTGCAACGCGTCAGCGACACTGTCGATGAGGTCCTGCTGTCGAATGTCGGTCATGGCGATTACACCAGCGGGTAGAGGCGCTTGCGGGGGCGGGATTCCATCATCGGCCAGGCGGGAGCGGGAGGAAGATTCTACCATCGTGACCCTCGACCTTGACCCGGGGCGACAGCGTCCGCCGCGGCCTGAATTGCGTCATACGGTGCAGAGTCGGTAGACTGCGACAGAGCGTAGTGAACAGACAGGCACGCAGCACCGAGTGCCGGACCATTTGAACCCTGCCGGAGGAGCTTTGACCATGGCCAACATCGAGTCGGTTTCGAACGAGACGCGAGTGTTTCCTCCGCCCGCCGCTTTCGCGGCACAGGCGAACGTAACCAAGGCCGATTTCGAGCGGATGAACGCCAGCGCCACTGCAGACTATCCCGGCTTCTGGGCGAAGCTGGCGCGCGACGAGGTGCTCTGGCACAAGCCGTTCACCCAGTCGCTCGACGAATCCAACGCACCATTCTACAAATGGTTCGAAGACGGCGAACTCAACGTTTCGTACAATTGCCTCGAGCGCAACCTCGAAGGTGGCAATGCGAACAAAGTCGCGATCATTTTCGAAGCCGACGACGGCAAGGTCACCCGCGTCACCTACCAGGATCTCTACCACCAGGTCTGCCGCTTCGCCAACGGACTGAAATCCGTCGGCATCGGCAAGGGCGACCGCGTCATCATCTACATGCCGATGTCGATCGAGGGCGTGGTTGCCATGCAGGCGTGTGCGCGCATTGGCGCGACGCATTCGGTCGTTTTCGGCGGCTTCTCGGCCAAGTCTCTGCAGGAGCGCATCATCGACGCCGGGGCGATTGCCGTGATCACCGCCGACGAGCAGGCGCGCGGCGGCAAGCATTTGCCGCTGAAGGCCATCGTCGACGAAGCGCTTACGCTTGGCGGTTGCGAAGGCATCGGCAATGTGATCGTCTACCAGCGCACCCGCGGCAATGTCGCGTTCACCGCGCCACGCGACGTATGGATGCACGAACTATCGGCCAAGCAGCCCGCCACCTGCGCGCCGCAATGGGTGGGCGCCGAGCATCCGTTGTTCATCCTCTATACCTCAGGTTCCACCGGCAAGCCGAAAGGGGTGCAGCACAGTTCGGGCGGATACCTGCTGTGGGCGATACTGACCATGAAGTGGACCTTCGACCTGAAGCCCAAGGACGTGTTCTGGTGCACCGCCGATATCGGCTGGGTGACGGGGCACACCTATATCGCCTACGGCCCGCTCGCGGCGGGTGCGACGCAGGTGATGTTCGAAGGCATTCCGACCTATCCCGACTCGGGACGGTTCTGGGCGACCATCGACAAGCACAAGGTGACGACGTTCTATACGGCGCCGACGGCGATTCGGTCGCTGATCAAGGCCTGCGATGCGAACCCGCAGACGGCGCCGAAGAACTACGACCTCTCGAGCCTGCGCTTGCTTGGCAGCGTCGGCGAGCCGATCAATCCCGAAGCGTGGATGTGGTATCACACCAACGTCGGAGGCGGACGCTGCCCGATTGTCGATACCTTCTGGCAGACCGAGACCGGCGGCCACATGATCACGCCGCTGCCGGGCGTCACGCCCCTGGTGCCCGGCTCGTGCACGCTGCCGCTGCCCGGCATCATCGCCGCGATCGTCGACGAAGCCGGTCACGACGTGCCCAACGGGCAGGGCGGCATCCTGGTGGTGAAGCGCCCGTGGCCGGCGATGATCCGCAATATCTGGGGCGATCCCGAGCGCTACAGGAAGTCGTACTACCCGGACGAGCTCGGCGGCAAGCTCTACCTTGCCGGCGACGGCTCGGTGCGCGATAAGGTGACCGGCTACTTCACGATCATGGGCCGCATCGACGACGTGCTGAACGTATCCGGCCATCGCATGGGTACCATGGAAATCGAGTCGGCGCTGGTGGCTAATCCAATCGTCGCCGAGGCCGCGGTCGTCGGTCGTCCCGACGATCTTACCGGCGAAGCTGTGTGCGCGTTCGTGGTGCTCAAGCAGGCGCGGCCCTCGGGCGCGGACGCGGAGAAAATCGCCAAGATGCTGCGCGATTGGGTCGGCAAGGAAATCGGTCCGATCGCCAAGCCGAAAGAGATTCGCTTCGGCGACAACCTGCCCAAGACGCGCTCGGGCAAGATCATGCGGAGGCTGCTGCGTTCGATCGCCAAGGGCGAGAACATCACGCAGGACACTTCTACCCTGGAGAATCCAGCGATCCTGGATCAGCTAAAGCAGGCGCTTTAAGGCGCCCAGCCGCCATCGTCATCCCCGCGCAGGCGGGGCCCCATTTTTACCACGCAACAATGCCCGCTTTCGCGGAAATGACGGGCTTGGCGCGGCTACGCCACCGGCGGCGCTGTCTCCGCAAACGACGCCCGCTTGGCAAGCTTGTCGAAAAGCTTGAGCAGGTTCGGATAATCGGCGCGCCAGTCGATCGTCGGGTGGCGCAAGTCGAGGTAGGCCAGCGCGCAGCCGGTGGCGATGTCGGCCAGCGAATAGCCTTCGCCGTTACACCACGCTTCTTCGCCGAGTTCGTCCGCCAGTGCGCGCACGCCCCGGACAACCTTGCCGCGCTGATGTTCGATCCATTCCTTGCTTTGCTGCGCTGCCGGGCGCGTGTTCTCCCGCACCATCAATATCGCGGCGTCGCAAATGCCGTCGGCGAGCGCTTCCCAGCGCCGGACCGCGATCCGCTGCCTGCTCGGCTCTGGGATGAGCCGCGACACCGGACTCACCGTGTCCAGGTATTCGACGATGACGCGCGAGTCGTAGAGTGCGGTTCCGTCGTCGAGTACCAGCACCGGAACCTTGCCCAGCGGATTGAACTGCGCAACCGGGCTGTCTGCGGCCACGGGCGACGCTGCGATGAGCTCGCATTCGATTTTCTTTTCCACAAGTGCAATGCGCACTTTGCGGCCATACGGGCTGGTCGGCGACGAGTACAACTTCATGGGTACCAGGGGAAGAGTGCGAAAAGTGCAGCACCCCGGACGCGTGTCGTCACGCAAGTGCTGACGACAATTGTAACATCGCGCAAGCGCTTCCCGCTGCGGGAAGCGCTTGATCTTCTGCTATAATTTTGCTGCCAAGCGCGCCCGATGATGCCCGACACCGATGCACTTTCGCCGCTGACCGCGCTCTCGCCGCTCGATGGGCGCTACCGCAGCAGGGCCGGTGCGCTGGCCGCACATTTCAGCGAATACGCGCTCATCCGCGAGCGCGTGCGCGTCGAGCTGGCATGGCTCGAAGCGCTCGCGGACGAATCGGGAATCGCCGAAGTGGCGCCGTTCACGCCGGCCGCCCGGAAGCAGCTCGCGGCGGCGATCAGCGATTTCAGCCTGTCCGACGCCGAGCGCGTCAAGGCGATCGAGCGCACGACCAATCACGACGTCAAGTCGATGGAATACTGGCTGAAAGAGCGTTTCTCCAGCGCGCCCGAAATCGCCACGGCCGTCGAGTTCATCCATTTCGCGTGTACCTCGGAAGACATCAACAACCTCGCGTACGATCGCATGATCGACGACGCGCGCCGCGACGTGCTGGTTCCCGCGCTGACCGAACTGATTGCCGAACTGCGCACGCTGGCGCACGCTCATGCCGCGCTGCCGATGCTCTCACGCACGCACGGTCAGGCGGCGACGCCGACGACACTGGGCAAGGAAATCGCCAACGTCGTCGCGCGCCTTGATCGCGCGGTCGACGCCTTCGCGGCCGCACCGTTGTTCGGCAAGATCAACGGCGCGGTCGGCAATTACAACGCGCATGTCGTTGCCTATCCTGGCGTCGACTGGGAGGCACTCGCGGGCAGGGTAGTCGCGACGCTCGGCTTGCAGTTCAACGCCTACACGACGCAGATCGAACCGCACGACGCGCTGGCAGCATTGTTCGATGCGCTGGCGCGCGTGAACACGATCATCATCGATCTCGATCGCGATATTTGGGGCTACGTGTCGCTCGGCTACTTCCGCCAGAAAGTGCGCGAAGGCGAGGTAGGGTCGTCGACCATGCCGCACAAGGTGAACCCGATCGACTTCGAGAATTCCGAAGGCAATCTCGGGCTGGCCAACGCCCTGTTGCGCCACCTCGCCGACAAGCTGCCGATTTCGCGCTGGCAGCGCGACCTTTCCGATTCGACCGTGCTGCGCAATGTCGGCAGCGCGTTCGGCTACGCATTGCTCGGCTTCGTTTCGTGCCGCCAGGGGCTGTCGCGTCTGGACGTCGATCCGCTGCGACTTGCCGCCGACCTGGACGCCAACTGGGACGTGCTTGCCGAGCCGGTGCAGACCGTGCTGCGCCGCTACGGCGTGGCCAACGCCTACGAACAGCTGAAGGAACTGACTCGCGGCAAGAGCATCACGCGCGACGCGCTGCATGCGTTCATCGACGGCTTGCAGATTCCCGCGGACGCCAGGTCGCGCCTGAAGGCGTTGACGCCTTCGACCTACGTCGGCAAGGCGGCCGAGCTGGCGCGTCGCGTCTAAGCGACGCTACCAAAGTCAGCGACACAGCGCCATCGTCATCCCCGCGCAAGCGGGGATCCATTCTTCGCCAGCAACATGGATTCCCGATTGCGCGGGAATGACGAAATTTGTAGTATGAAGTTCAGGCCTTGCGCTTCGCCCTCTTTTCGCGAAGCCATGTCACCACCATCGGCAGCAACGAAGCGATCACGATCGCAAACACGATGTAGGCGAGATTGTCCTTGACCCACGGAATGTTGCCGAATAGATAGCCGGCGTAGACCAGCGACGAAACCCAGAGCGCGCCGCCGATCAGGTTGTAGAGCAGAAAGGTGGGGTACGCCATCGAGCCGACGCCCGCAAGGAACGGCGCGAAGGTGCGCACGATCGGCACGAACCGGCCGATGACAATGGTCAAGCCGCCGTGTTTTTCGTAGAACTTGTGGGTGCGTTCCAGATATGCGGGCTTGAGCCAGCGCCCCAGGAACGTGTCCTGGGGCCGCGAAAACGCCTTGGGCCCGATATAGCGGCCAACGCCGTAGTTGACCGAGTCTCCCAGCACTGCCGCGATGAACAGAATCAGCACCATCAGGTGCACGTTTATGCCCGTCGCGGCGACGACCGTGCCGGCGAGGAACAGCAGCGAGTCGCCAGGCAACAGTGGAAACACCACCAATCCGGTCTCGGCGAAGATCACGATGAACAGCGCCGTGAACAGCAGCCAGGCGTGTTGCGCGGCAAGGCTCGCGAGGGTCTCGTCGAGCGCCAACAGCGAGTAAATCAGTGTCGTGACCATGGTCGATCAGTGGCGCGCTACGGCTATCGGGCGCCCGACGTAGCCGGTACCGGCGTGCATGCGCACGGCAGCCCTGAGCTTCAGGGGAGGATCTTCTCGACCCCGCCGGGCCCGCCTTTGCGGTCGGCCTTGACCAGGTCTTCGCGCGACACACCCAGCCACATCACCAGGGCGGCCATGACCAGCGCCGACGAATAGATGCCGAAACAGATGCCGATCGCCAAAGCCAGCGCGAAGTAGTGCAGCGTTTCGCCGCCGAAGAACAGGATCGACAGCACCATCATCAGCGTACAGCCGTGGGTGATGATCGTGCGCGATAGCGTGCTGGTGATCGCGCTGTTGATGACTTCGGGAACGCTGGCCTTGCGCATCTTGCGGAAGTTTTCGCGGATCCGGTCGGCGATCACCACCGACTCGTTCACCGAGTAGCCGAGCACGGCCAGGATCGCGGCGAGCACCGGCAGCGAGAACTCCCACTGGAACAGCGCGAAAAAGCCCAGGATGATGATCACGTCGTGAAGATTGGCAGCGATCGCCGACACGGCGAAGCGCCACTCGAAGCGCATTGCCAGGTACGCGACGATGCCGAAGCAGACCAGCAGCAGCGCCAGCGCACCGTTTTCGTAGAGCTCCTTGCCAACCTGCGGGCCGACGAACTCGACGCGCTGCTGCGTCACGGCCGCATCGTCGGCCTTGAGCGCGCTCATCACTCGCTCCGAAAGCTGCGCGCTGGACACGCCTTCCTTCAGCGGCAGGCGAATCAGTGCGCTGTTGGCGCTGCCGAAACTCTGCACCGCGAATTCGCCCAGCGTCATCTTGTCGATCACGCCGCGCACGCGGGCCAGGTCGGCGGGGTGCGTATAGGCGATCTCGATCACCGTGCCGCCCTTGAAATCGACTCCGAGATTGAGGCCGCGTACCCCCAGGAAGATCACGGCGAGCAGGAACGTCACCGCCGAAATCACGTTGAACACCAGCGCATGGCGCATGAACGGGATGACGCGGTTGATCCGGAAGAATTCCATGGTCGTAGTCCGTGGCTAGCGGTGGATGTGGATGTGGCTCAGGTGGCAGCAGACGGCTTCCACACCTGACCGATCGAGATCTTGTCGAGTTTCTTGCGTCCGCCGTAGAGCAACGCGACCACCCCGCGCGAGACGAACACCGCGCTGAACATCGAAGTCATAATGCCAAGGCAATGCACTACCGCGAAGCCGCGTACCGGGCCAGTGCCGAAGATCAGCAGCGCGAGGCCGGCGATGAGCGTGGTCACGTTGGAGTCGAGAATCGTCCCCCACGCGCGCTCGTAGCCGGCCTGGATCGCCGCATGCGGCGTATCGCCCCAGCGCAGTTCCTCGCGAATGCGCTCGTTGATCAGCACGTTGGCGTCGATTGCAATGCCCAGTGTGAGCGCGATGGCGGCGATACCGGGAAGCGTCAGCGTCGCCTGCAACATCGACAGCAGCGCGATCAACAGCAGCAGGTTGACCGCCAGCGAAATGGTCGAGATCACGCCCATCAGCGCGTAGTAGATGCAGATGAATATCGACAAGGCGACGGCACCGTAGATAACCGAGTTGAAGCCCTTTTCGATGTTCTCCCTGCCCAGCGACGGCCCGACGGTGCGTTCCTCGACGATTTCCATCGGCGCCGCGAGCGCGCCGGCGCGCATCAGCAGCGAGATGTCGTTGGCTTCGCGGGTGTTCATGCGACCGCTGATCTGCACCTTGCCGCCGCCGATTTCCTCGCGGATCACCGGCGCCGTGATCACCTCGGCCTTGCCTTTTTCCACGAGCACGATGGCCATGCGCTTGCCGACGTTGTCGCGCGTGAGTTCCTTGAAGATGCGCGCGCCCGAGCCGTCGAGGTTGATGTGCACCGCAGGCTCGTTGGAGCGGCCGTCGAATCCGGATTGTGCGTCATTGATGCGATCGCCGGTGAGCACGACCGGCCGCTTTACCAGCACCGGCGCGCCCGAGCGCTCCACAAACAGGTCGCTGCCCAGAGGAACCTGGCCGCCCATTGCCATTTCTAGCGCACCCGGATCTTCGTTGACCATGCGCACTTCAAGCGTCGCGGTGCGCCCGAGAATGTCCTTGGCGCGCGCGGTGTCCTGCACGCCAGGCAATTGCACCACGACGCGGTCGGCACCCTGCTGCTGCACGATCGGCTCCGCGACGCCGAGTTCGTTCACGCGATTGCGCAGGATGGTGATGTTCTGTTGCACCGCGCCGTCCTGGATGCGCTTCTGCGCTTCGGGCTTGAGGCTGGCCTGCAGCTTGAACTCGCCGGTCGCGTCGGCTTCCTTGATCAGCAGGTCGGGAAACGCGGCGCCGATTTCCTGGTTGGCGCGGTCGCGCTCGGCGCTGTCGCGAAAGCGGATCGCGACGGATTGGCCGTCGCGCACGATGCCGGCGTAAAGAACCTTCTTTTCGCGCAGCAGCGAGCGTATGTCCGACAGGTAGCGGTCGGCGGCCTTGTCGAGCGCCGCCTTCATGTCCACCTGCAGCATGAAGTGCACGCCGCCGCGCAGGTCGAGGCCCAGATTCATGGGGCGCGCGCCGATCGCGGTGAGCCACTGCGGTGACGTGGAAATCCGGTTCAGCGCGATGATGTAACCCTCACCGAACTTCTTCTGCAATATGGTTTCGGCTTTGAGCTGCGTGTCGTCGTCTGCGAAACGGACTTTGATTCCGGTCGGGTCCACCGCCCCGCCGCTGGAGACGATGCCGGCCCCCTTGAGCGCGTCTTCAGCGGTCTGCAGCGTCACCGCGTCGATCTTGATGTTGGTCTTGCTGGTCGAAATCTGGACGGCAGGGACTTCAGGAAAGAAATTGGGCAGGGTGTAGAGGACGCCGACAACCATGGCGACGACGATCAGTGCATATTTCCAGAGCGGATAACGATTCATGGTTGGAATTCCAGCGGCCGGCGGCGGGCTTCAGGCGATGCGGGGTGCAGACTGGCGGGCCGCGCGTTACAGATTCTTGACCGTGCCCTTGGGCAGTATCAGCGAAACAGCGCTGCGCTGGACCGTGATTTCCACGTTGGGGGCGATGGTGACCGTCGCGTACGCTTCATCGAGCTTGGCGACCTTGCCGACGATGCCGCCGGCGGTGACCACTTCATCGCCCTTCTGCAGCGCGGCGAGCATGGCCTTGGTTTCCTTGGCGCGCTTCTGCTGCGGCCGGATCAAGAGGAAATAGAAGACAACGAAAATAGCGACCATCGGCAGGAATGCCATCAGGTCGCTGCCGGGCGTACCTCCGGCAGCCTGGGCGTAGGCCGAGCTGATCAACATGGGTATTCCTCCTTGCGGCGAATCGACAGGGCCGTGACGTCGAAGCCGAGTGCAGCGCGCATCCGCGCAACGCCTGCGCCCGGTACAGGTACATCTGCTCCGGGACGGCCGACTTCCGAATGTTTACGAACAACCGTTTATTCTACCATGGCTGACCGGGTCATCCGGAACGCCTTTATATAGCTCGGCAGGGCGCCGGAGGAAATCGCCGCGCGCAGTTCGGCGGTCAGCGTAAGGTAGTAGTGCAGATTGTGGATGGTGTTGAGCCTCGCCCCCAGAATTTCGTTGGTGCGTTGCAGGTGATGCAGATAGGCGCGGCTGAAATGGCGGCAGGTGTGGCAGGCGCAGGTGGGATCGAGCGGCGCGGTGTCCTGGCGATGTCGGGCGTTGCGGATCTTGATGTCACCGTGGCGCGTGAACAGCCAACCGTTGCGCGCGTTGCGCGTCGGCATGACGCAATCGAACATGTCGATGCCGCTGGCGACGCCGGCGACGATATCCTCTGGCGTGCCGACGCCCATG
>JBDTLK010000053.1:0-19862 GCA_039934835.1 Edaphobacterium sp. (SeqCode)
TTTCGGCGCATGGACCTGAACCATGTGCGTCTACCAATTCCGCCACCTGGGCGGCAGCAAGCCCATAATTCTACGAAAGAGTCCCTGCATTGTCAAAGCAACGCACTACTGAAAAACCCTCGGCGACCGCCACCACCGCGTCGCGCCGCCCGGGCCGCCGCGTCAGCGACGTCGACATTCCGTCGCGCGAGCAAATCCTCGAACACCTGCGCGACCAGGGCGTGCCGATGCATGCCGACGAACTCGTTCGCAACCTGAAAGTCCCGGCAGGCGCCGAGCGCGAAGCCTTCGAAGGCCGCCTCGCGGCGATGACGCGCGACGGGCAGCTCATGACCAACCGCAAGGGCGCGCTGTGCGTCGTCGCCAAGCTCGACCTCGTTTCGGGCACGGTGCAGGGGCACGCCGACGGCTTCGGCTTCCTCGTTCCCGACGATGGCAGCGCCGACCTGTTCCTGTCGCCGAAAGAAATGCACAAGACGCTGCACGGCGATCGCGCCACCGCGCGCCAGGTCGGCATCGACAAGCGCGGCAGGCCGGAAGGCGTGATAGTCGATGTGCTGGAGCGCGCCAATCGCGAAATCGTGGGCCGGGTCTACGAGGATCACGGCATCTGGTACCTGGTGGCCGAAAACAAGCGCATCAGCCAGGACATCCTCATCCCGGCGGACATGCGCGGCAAGGCACGTCCCGGCCAGGTCGTCGTCGCTGAGCTCGTCGAGCAGCCGTCCGCGCACCGCGAAGCGCTGGCAAAGATCACGCAAGTGCTCGGCAACTATGCCGACCCGGGCATGGAGATCGAGATCGCGCTGCGCAAGCACGATTTGCCCTACCAGTTCTCGCCGGCCGCTAAGCGCCAGGCCACGCGCCTTCCCACCGAGGTGCAGGACGCGGATCGCAAGGGCCGCACCGATCTCACCAATCTGCCTTTGGTGACCATCGACGGCGAGACCGCCAAGGACTTCGACGACGCCGTGTTTTGCGAGCGCAAGGGCAAGGATTTCCGCCTGCTGGTCGCGATCGCCGACGTCAGCCACTACGTACGCGATGGCGACGCATTGGATCGCGAGGCGCGCGAGCGCGGCACCTCGGTGTATTTTCCGCGCCGCGTGATTCCAATGCTGTCCGAGGAGTTGTCGAACGAACTGTGTTCACTGAAACCGAAGGTCGACCGGCTGTGCATGGTGTGCGACATGGCGATCACCGCGCAGGGCGACATCAAGGACGCGCGCTTCTATCCGGCGGTGATGCATTCGCGTGCCCGCCTTACCTACACGCAGGTCTGGGACTGGCTGTCCGATCCCTCGATGAGAAGCACCACCGAGGCCAAAGCGGTGCTGCCGCACCTCGAGAACATCCACGCGCTCTACAAGGCACTGTCGTCGGCGCGCGCCAAGCGCGGCGCGATCGACTTCGAGACCATCGAGCTGGAGCTCAAGTTCGACGCGGCAGGCAAGATCGAGACCATCGTCCCGGTGGTGCGCAACGAAGCGCACAAGCTGATCGAGGAGTGCATGCTGGCGGCAAATGTGTGCACTGCGAAATACCTGCTGCAACAGAAGCACCCTGCGCTCTATCGCGTGCACGAAGGCCCCACACCCGGCAAGCTGACCGCGCTCAAGGAGTTTCTTGCCGCTTCGGCGCTGTCGCTCGGCGGCGGGGACCAGCCGACGCCCGGCGACTACGCCAAGCTGCTCACGCAGATCAAAGGGCGCCCCGATTTCAACCTGCTGCAGACTGTACTGCTGCGTTCGCTGCAGCAGGCCGTCTACAGCCCGGACAACGAAGGTCACTTCGGCTTGGGCTACGACGCCTACACGCATTTCACCTCGCCGATCCGCCGCTACCCGGATCTGGTCGTGCATCGCGCGATCAAGGCCTGTCTCTCCGGGACGAAATATCAGCCCGGAGGCACCGGTTGGGCGGAACTCGGCGTGCACTGCTCGCTGACCGAGCGGCGCGCCGACGAAGCCACGCGCGACGTCGAGAACTGGCTCAAGTGCTACTTCATGCAGGATCGCATCGGCGAGGAATTCGACGGCACGATCAGCGGCGTGACGCATTTCGGTCTCTTCGTCACGCTCGACGGGCTCAACGTCGACGGGCTGGTGCACGTCACCGAGCTGGGCAACGACTACTTCCACTTCGACGCCGTGCATCACGCGATGAACGGCGAGCGCAGCGGCAAAGCCTACCGGCTCGCCGATCGCATCCGGGTCAAGGTGGCGCGCGTCGACCTCGAAGCGACCAAGATCGATTTCGTGCTAGTGGATACGATCGCGAAGGCGCCGTTACCGTCGCCAAGCAAGCCCCCGCGGTCGGCCAAGAAGGCGCGTCAGGCAAAGCACACGTGACCCCAAAAAAAGAACCGGGCGATTGCCCCGGTCGTTGTGCTGCCGCAGTGCGGTGACCTGACTCAGCGGTTCGGTTGCGGCGTCATCCGCAGATAGGGCCGCAGCGCCTTGTAGCCCTTGGGAAACTTCTGCTTGATCAGCTCCGGATCCTGCAGCGAAGGCACGATCACGACGTCGTCACCGTCCTTCCAGTTACCCGGCGTCGCGACGCTGTGATACTCGGTGAGCTGCAGCGAATCGATGACGCGCAGCACTTCGTCGAAGTTGCGGCCGGTCGATGCCGGGTAGGTAATAATCAGGCGCACGACTTTTTTCGGATCGATCACGAACAGCGAGCGCACCGTCAGGGTCGCGTTGGCATTCGGATGGATCATGTCGTAGAGCATCGCGACCTTGCGGTCGGTGTCGGCGATGATCGGAAAGTTGACGCGCGTGTTCTGCGTGTCGTTGATGTCGTCGATCCACTTCTTGTGCGACTCGACCGGATCCACCGACAGCGCAATCACCTTGACATTGCGCTTGGCGAATTCATCCTTGAGCTTGGCGGTCAGCCCGAGCTCGGTCGTGCACACCGGCGTGAAGTCGGCGGGGTGCGAGAAGAGCACACCCCAGCTGCTTCCCAGCCACTCGTGAAAACGGATCGCGCCTTCGCTCGATTCCTGTACGAAATCCGGCGCGGTATCACCCAGGCGCAGTGACATGATTTCTCCTCCTTACGATGTTGGTGTCAGCTCTCTATAATACTCTGCAGCCAGCGCGTGGAACAGTATGCGTGGCACTATCGATATCTCCGGAGCTCCGATGGCCACGCCCGACCGCTCGTCCGAACTCCCTTCAGGCATGGCCGCCGACCTGGTGGTGCAAGCTCCGGAAATCGGCACGGCCGAGATCAAGGCGCTGGCGCGGTTGACGCGCGCCTCCGAGATCGTCGCAGTGCCCGCGGGCGCGGCAACGCAAGCGTTTCGCCTGGTGCTGCCGCAGGAACGGGAGGGTATCGCCGCCTATTGCGCCGCAGCGGGTTTCGACTTCGGCGTCGTGCCGCGCGATCAGCGGCTCGACCGCGTGCGCCTGGTCGCCATGGACATGGACTCGACCTTGATCACCATCGAGTGCATCGACGAAATCGCCGACCTGCGCGGTATCAAACCCCAGGTGGCGGCGATCACCGCGCGTGCCATGCGCGGCGAGATCGACTTCCGCGAAAGCCTGCGCCAGCGCGTCGGCCTGCTTGCCGGGCTCGAGGTCGACGCTATGCAACGCGTCTATGATGAGCGGCTGCGACTGTCGCCCGGGGCGGAGCGCATGCTGGCAGGCTTCAAGCGCGCCGGCGCGCAGACGCTGCTCGTTTCGGGCGGCTTCACCTTCTTCACCGATCGCCTCAAGGCGCGGCTTGGACTCGACCACGTGCTGGCGAATACTCTCGAGATCGCGAACGGCAAGCTCACCGGCGGGATCGCGGGCGACATCGTCGATGCCGACGCAAAGGCGGCGGAAGTGCAGCGCATCGGAAGCGCGCTCGCGGGAGCCGCCGGCGTGATCGCCGCGTTGGGCGACGGCGCCAACGACCTGCCGATGCTGGCGCGCGCCGACATCAGCTTTGCATACCGCGCCAAACCGGTGGTGCGCGCGAAGACGACCTACTCCATCGACTACTGCGGACTCGACGCAGCACTCAATTTCTTCGTGTAGGTCGCGGTCCGATCGAACGCAAGGCCGAGTCAGCCGCGCGGCCGCTCCCGCCTGATGCTCATACCAGGAGCGTACGGGTGAAGTCGACGATGTTTAATATCGCCAGCACCGCGATCACCGTCCAGCTCACCAGCGTGCCGAGCTTGCGCCCGGAAGATTCGCCGTGGTGTCGCGTCAGTCCGACTGCGTGCGCAATGCGCGCGAACACGAACGCCACGCCGCAGACGTGCAGCAGCAGGTGACTGGTGTGATTGAGTTCGGCGATCAGCAGGAGCAACAGCATTGGTAGCATCCATTCGACCGCGTTGCCGTGCGCGTGGATGGCGCGCGTCAGCGCGGCGTTGCCGCCATCGCCCAGGCCGATCCGATGTTTGATTCGGTGCCGCGAAATCAGTGACGCGAGCACCAGCAGCAGCAGCGCGCAAACGCCTGCGTAAAGCGCAGTCACCGGGACGACGATCAGCATGTCAGTCGCACCGCACCGCCCCAAGCGACTGACTGCGCCCCTTTCGGGGGCAGCGAGCTGAGCGAGCGTGGGGGTCGTTGCAGTCGCACCGGACCGCCCCAAGCGACTGACTGCGCCCCCTTCGGGGGCAGCGAGCTGAGCGAGCGTGAGGATCGTTTCATCCTAGTCCTCCTCGAAGTCGCTTTCATCGATCCACGCCTGCTGGATCGCCTCCAGGATCTTTTCGCCGCTGCGCTTGGGATCGTCGTCGAAGCCCGGCAGATCCATCACCCACTGGCGCAGATCGACGAAGAGCACGCGCGACGGATCGATTCCCGGGTGCGCCTCGGAGAGCGCGACGGCGATGTCGAGGCTATCGGTCCATTTCATTTCGCGGCTTCCTTGGCGTAGTTGATCGTGTACTTCGGTATTTCGATAACCAGTTTGGCCGCTCCGGGTTTGGCCTGACAAGACAACCGCGACACCGGCGTCAGGCCCCAAGCGCGATCAAGCAGATCGTCCTCGTCCTCGCTCGAAGGTTCCAGCGACGAAAAGCCCTCGCGCACGATGACGTGGCAGGTGGTGCAGGCGCAGGATTTCTCGCACGCGTGCTCGATGGCGATGCCCTGGTCGAGCAGATTGTCGCAGAGCGATTTACCGGGCTTGGCCTCGAAGGTCTTGCCTTCGGGGCAGAGTTCCGCGTGCGGCAGCACCACGATTTCAGACACGCGCGCCTTCAGCCCAGCGCGTCGATGTTGCGACCGGTGAGGACCTGGGCGACGCTTCGATTCATGCGTCGCTCGGCGAATTCCTCGGTGGCGCGGTTGAGCGCGTCGGTCGCTGCCTGCAGAGCATGGCGGTCGACGTTGTCGAGCAGCTGCCGCACGTCGACGAGTGCGCGCTCGATCGACTTGCGCTCTTCGGTCGACAAAAGACCGCCATCCGCCGCCAGCGCGGATTCGGTCGCCGCAAGCGTGCGCTGCGCCTCGACTCGCGACTCGGCAAGCGCCCTTGCCACCATGTCATCGGCGGCGTGTGCGTGCGATTCCTCGAGCATGCGGGCGATGTCGGCGTCGGCCAGGCCGTAAGACGGCTTCACCGTGATCGCAGCCTCCACGCCGGTGGTCTGCTCGCGTGCGGAGACCGACAGCAAGCCGTCGGCATCAACCTGGAACGTCACCTGGATGCGCGCGGCGCCCGCGACCAGCGGCGGTATGCCGCGCAACTCGAAGCGCGCCAGTGAGCGACAATCGGCGACTTTCTCGCGCTCCCCCTGCACGACGTGCAGCGCCATCGCCGTCTGGCCGTCCTTGAAGGTGGTGAATTCCTGGGCCCGCGCGATCGGGATGGTGGCATTGCGCGGTACGATCTTCTCGGTCAGCCCGCCCATCGTTTCCAGCCCGAGCGACAACGGAATAACGTCGAGCAACAGCCAGTCCTCGCCCGGCGCGCGGTTGCCTGCCAGCACGTTGGCCTGGATTGCCGCGCCAAGCGCGACCACCTGGTCGGGATTGAGATTGTTGAGCGGCGGCGCGCCGAAGTAGGCCGCCACGGCCTTCTGTATCTGCGGCATGCGTGTCGCGCCGCCGACCATGACCACGCCCTTGATGTCGGCGGCGGTGAGTTTCGCATCGCGCAGCACGCGCTTGACCGGAGCGAGGGTCTTGTTGACCAGTGTCTCGGTGATGGTCGTGAACGTCTCCAGCGTCAGCCTGGTGCTAAGCGACTCGCCCGACGCCAGCGTGGCGTCGATTCGCGCCATGGGATGCGTGGTCAGCGTCTCTTTGGCTTCGCGCGCCTTGAGCATCAGCAGGCGAGAGTCGCCGGGCGAGAACGGGCCGACGCCGGTGGTCTCGAGTATCCAGCAATAGACGCGATGATCGAAATCGTCGCCGCCGAGCGCGGTGTCGCCGGCGGTCGCCAATACCTCGAAGACGCCACGCGACAGGCGCAGGATCGACAGGTCGAAGGTGCCGCCGCCGAGATCGTAGACCGCGTAAGTGCCCTCCGCGCCGTTGTCGAGACCGTACGCGATCGCCGCCGCGGTCGGTTCGTTGAGCAATCGCAGCACGTTCAACCCGGCGATGCGCGCCGCGTCCTTGGTCGCCTGCCGCTGCGCATCGTCGAAGTACGCCGGCACGGTCACCACCACGCCCTGCAGTTCGCCGCCGAGACTCGCTTCGGCGCGAACACGCAACGCGCGCAGAATCTCGGCCGAGACTTCGACCGGCGTCTTAATCCCGGCGCGCGTCTCGATCTGCACCATGCCGGGACCTTCGACGAAGCGATACGGAAAGTGGCGTGCATCGGCGAGGTCGGCGAGGCCGCGGCCCATGAGCCGCTTGATCGACACGATGCTGTTCTGGGCATCTTGCGCCTGCGCCAGCTCGGCGTCGTGCCCGACTTCGACGCCGGTCGGCGCATAGCGCACGATCGAGGGCAGCAGCGAGCGCCCCGAGGCATCGGGCAGCACGCAGGCAATGCCGTTGCGCACGGTCGCGACCAGCGAATTGGTCGTGCCCAGATCGATGCCCACCGCGCGGCGGTGGCCATGCGGCGCCGGCGCTTCTCCTGGCTCCGCGATCTGCAACAACGCCATCAGTGCTCGACCTCGGAAACTGCGGCCTCGATGTCGGCGGCGAGCCGCGACAGGAACTTGAGCTTGCGTACCGTCATGCGCGCGGCTTCGAGCGCGCGCGCGACATCGATTTCGTCACCGAGCGTCTGCTCGAGCTCGGCGGTTTCGTTGCCGACATCAGCGAGCAGCGCCGCCAGCGCTCGCTCGTCGTGTTGCAGCGTCGCGTCGGCGACCGCTTCGCGACGGTCGAGCTGATACTCGAGGAAATCCGCCGGCAGCGCGGTGTCGGTCTCCGACAGCGCCACGATGCCGTGCAGGGATAGCAGATACTGCGCGCGATCGACCGGATCCTTGAGCGCGCGGTAGGCCTCGTTGACGCGGGCCGACGACTGCAGCGCCAAGCGCCGCTCGGCCGCACCGGCGGCCGCGAAGCGATCTGGGTGAACTTCGCCCTGCAACTTGCGATAGGCGCTGTCGAGCTTGGCCGTATCGCAGCGGTAGCGGGCCGGCAGGCCGAACAGCGAGAAATAGTCTTGGGCGAAGTCGATCACGGGTGGCGTTCTCTGTTGCGCGAGGCGCGCGCCGGGGCGGATTGCGGCGCGCGCGACTGCGAAGGATGAGGCGTGCCGGCGAGCGCGTACGGGTCTTCAGACGTTGAACGATTCGCCGCAGCCGCACTCGTCCTTGACGTTCGGATTGTTGAACTTGAAGCCTTCGTTGAGGCCCTCGCGCGCGAAGTCGAGCTCGGTGCCGTCGATGTACGGAAGGCTCTTGGGGTCGACCAGCACGGTCACGCCGTGACTCTGGAAGCGCAGGTCTTCCGGCTTGGTATCGTCCGCGTATTCGATCTTGTAGGCGAGGCCCGAGCAGCCAGTCGTGCGTACGCCCAGGCGCAGGCCGATACCCTTGCCGCGCTTGCTGAGCGAACCCGCGACGTGCCTGGCCGCGGTTTCGGTGAGGGTGATTGCCATTAACGAATTCAGTCCGCCGCGACCGAATCGGCCGCTGCCTTCATGGGTTGTTCGTTTGCCTCGGCACCGTCATGTTTCTTGCGGTAATCGGCGACCGCAGCCTTGATCGCGTCCTCGGCGAGGATCGAGCAGTGGATCTTCACCGGCGGCAGCGCGAGCTCTTCCGCGATCTGCGTGTTGCGGATCGTCATGGCCTGGTCGAGGGTCTTGCCCTTGACCCATTCGGTGACCAAAGACGACGACGCGATCGCCGAACCGCAGCCGTAGGTCTTGAACTTGGCGTCCTCGATGCGCCCGTCGGCGCCGACGCGAATCTGCAGCTTCATCACGTCGCCGCAGGCCGGCGCACCGACCATGCCCGTACCGACGTCATCGGCATCCTTGGCGAACGATCCGACGTTGCGAGGATTTTCGTAGTGATCCAGAACTTTATCGCTGTATGCCATTTTAGTACTCCTAAAACGTTACCCACATGCCGTCTGGACTAAGGGGCGGCGAAAGCCGCCCACTTCAATCCGGACAGTTATTGCGTCGGCGCGCACTTGCGCTGACGCAATAACAATCAATGGGCGGCCCACTGGACGGTATCGAGATCGACCCCGTCCTTGTACATCTCCCACAACGGCGACAACTCCCGCAGCTTGGCGATCTTGCCCTTGAGCAATTCGATCGCGAAATCGATTTCTTCCTCGGTCGTGAAGCGCCCGACGGTGAACCGGATCGAACTGTGCGCCAGTTCATCGCTGCGTCCAAGCGCGCGCAGCACGTACGACGGCTCCAGCGATGCCGACGTGCACGCCGACCCCGACGACACCGCCACGTCCTTGATCGCCATGATCAGGCTTTCGCCCTCGACGAAATTGAAGCTTGCGTTCAAATTGTGCGGCACGCGCCGCTCCACGTCGCCGTTGAGGTGCACTTCTTCCATCTGCGAGATGCCGGCCCACAGCCGGTCCCGCAGCATGCGGATGCGCTCGTTCTCGGTGGCCATTTCCAGCCGCGCGAGACGAAACGCCTCGCCCATGCCGACGATCTGGTGCGTGGCCAGCGTGCCCGAGCGCATGCCCCGCTCGTGGCCCCCGCCGTGCATTTGCGCCTCGATGCGCACGCGCGGCTTGCGTCGCACGAATAGCGCGCCGATGCCCTTGGGACCGTAAGTCTTGTGCGCCGAGAACGACATCAGGTCGACTTTCAGCGTACCCAGGTCAACGGGGACCTTGCCGGTCGCCTGCGCTGCATCGACGTGGAATATGATGCCGCGGCTGCGGCAGATTTCGCCGATCGCCGGAATGTCCTGGATCACGCCGATCTCGTTGTTGACGTACATCACCGACACCACGATCGTGTCCGGCCGCAGCGCCGCCTTGAACGCCTCCAGATCGAGCAAGCCGTTGGGCAGCACGTCGAGGTAGGTGACTTCGAAACCTTCGCGCTCGAGTTCGCGCATGGTGTCGAGGGTCGCCTTGTGCTCGGTCTTGACCGTGATCAGGTGCTTGCCCTTGTCCTTGTAGAAGTGGGCGGCGCCCTTCACGGCGAGGTTGATCGCCTCGGTCGCGCCCGACGTCCACACCAGTTCGCGCGGATCGCAACTGACCAGCTTCGCGACTTCCTCGCGCGCGTTCTCGACGGCTTTTTCGGTGGTCCAGCCGAAGGCGTGCGAGCGCGATGCCGGATTGCCGAAGTGCTCGGTCAGATACGGAATCATCACCGCTGCAACGCGCGGGTCGACCGGCGTCGTTGCCGAGTAGTCGAGGTAGATCGGTTTCTTCATTGTCGTCGCGCGATCTCTAATCAGACCACGGGAGTGGGTTCGGATTTGCGCAGCGGCGCGGTGCGATGATCCTGCAGCACGTTGACTGCGGTCTTGTCCTGCGCGCGCACGAGCTGCTCGAGTGTCACCGAGCGCAGAAAGATGAAGATGTGCGCATTCAACGCCGCCCATAGTTCATGGGTCATGCAACGCTTGTCGTCGAGACAATTTTCCTTGCCGCCGCACTGGGTAGCGTCGATGGGCTCATCGACGGCAAGAATAATGTCAGCGACCGACAGGCTGGTTGCGGGCTGTGCGAGGTTGTACCCGCCACCGGGACCGCGCACGCTCTCCACCAGACCGTGCCGGCGCAACTTGCCAAACAGCTGCTCCAGATACGACAGCGATATCTTCTGCCGCGCCGAAACGCCGGCCAGCGTCACCGGCCCGCTGCCGCTGTGCATTGCCACATCGATCATCGCGGTGACCGCGAACCTGCCTTTGGTGGTGAGTCTCATGTGCGGTTGTCCTTGGCCTGGGCCAGGCTACGAATGGGCCCCTGAAACTGTGTTCAATTCTATAATTCCCGACCAGTTTAGTCAAGTAAACGCCAGAAAGGTTCACTCCAGCATCTTGTTGATTTGCGAGGGGTCGAAGCGCTCGGCGGTCGCCTTGGCGTCGCCGCAATCGACACCCCCCTCCTGCATGATCACGATGAGTTCTGCCATGCGCTGGTCGGCTTCCGCAGCATGGTCGAGCAAGGCGTGGATGGCCTGCACCATTGGATCATTCATGTCGGCACTGATGCCATAGGCCGAAAAGCCGATCTTGGCAGCCTTTTCCTCGCGCCGGACCGCATCCTCACCGGTGACGACCCGCGCCGGGATCCCGACCGCCGTGGCGCCAGCTGGGACGTCCCGCACCACCACCGCGTTGGAGCCAACTTTTGCGCCGTCACCGATAAACAAGGGGCCGAGGATCTTGGCACCCGCGCCGACCACTACCGAGCGACCCAGCGTCGGGTGGCGCTTGCCTTTGTTCCACGACGTGCCGCCCAGCGTAACGCCATGATAAAGAGTGCAATCGTCGCCGATTTCGGCGGTTTCGCCGACGACTATGCCCATTCCATGATCGATGAACACACGCCGACCGATATTGGCCCCGGGATGGATCTCGATGCCGGTGAACCAGCGGCTCCAGTGGGCCAGCCAGCGCGCCAGCCAGCACGCGCCGAGGTGCCATAGGCGATTGACTACCAGCCGATGCCAGACCAGCGCATGCAGGCCGGGGTAGCAGGTCAATACTTCCCAGGTCGAGCGCGCCGCGGGGTCGCGCTCGAACACCACCGCTATGTCTTCACGCAATCTGTCGAACATGTGCAGATTTTCCCATATCCGACCGAAACGCTCAAGTATTGCCCGGCCCCTGCTTGCCGTCGCGTTCTTCCAGGCGGTCCTCGATGCGCGCCAGGATGCCGCGCAGGATATTGACCTCTTCCTTCTCGAGCCGCGCCCGGGCGAAAAGCCGGCGCAGGCGCGGCAACAGCCGCTTGGGGTGTGCGGGCCGCAGAAATGCCAGCGCGATCAGCGCGCGTTCGCCCTGCGCGAACAGCTGTGCGATTTCGTCCTGCGTGGCGGGCTCGAACGTCGGCGCCTGCCACACGGTCCCATCGAACGCTGCAAGGCGCAGTTCGTAGACCGCGACCTGTACTGCGGCGGCGAGATTGAGCGACGCGAAGTTCGGGTCGGTCGGGATGGTCGCGACGACCTGGCAGCGCGCCAGTTCCTGGTTCGACAAGCCCGACATTTCGTGACCGAACACCAGCGCGACCTCGCCCGCCTGCGCGTATCGCAGCGCTTCCGCCGCCGCCGCGCGCACCGCCAGCACCGCGCCCGCGAACTGGCGCGGACGCGCGGAAAATCCAATGGCGAGCACGGCGCCGGCGAGCGCGGTGTCGAGCTCGGTGACGAGGTCGGCGGCGCGCAGAATCGCAGTCGCTCCGGACGCGAGCGCGTCAGCCTCGGGATCGGGAAAGCGTTGCGGATTGACCAGTACCAGCCGCGCCAGGCCCATCGTCTGCATCGCGCGCGCGGTCGCGCCGATGTTGCCCGGATGACTGGGCGCGCAGAGCACGATGCGAATCCGGTCCAGCGGTGCGGCCATTCGAGTCTCCCCTTAGCAGGTAGAATGCGCGGCTGGAGAAGCCGACGACCGCGGGCCTCATGCGCCGCGTAGTGGTCACCGTGTGGCCAAATTGTGGCTGCGGGCTCCTTGTCAAAAGGTCCAGTCAATGCACCCGATGCTCACCCTTGCGGTCAAGGCCGCGCGCCGCGCCGGCAATATCATCAATCGTGGCGCCCGGGATCTCGATCGACTGACGATCACCAACAAAGGCCCCAAGGATTTCGTCAGCGAGATCGATCGCGCTGCCGAGGCTGCGATCGTCGAAATCATCCACGCCACCTATCCCGACCACGCGATCTTAGCAGAGGAAGGTACCGCCAAAGGTGCCAACGCCGACGCCGAGAATGTGTGGATCATCGACCCGCTCGACGGCACCACCAATTTCCTGCATGGCTTTCCGCAATATTGCGTGTCGATCGCCCTGCAGCACAAGGGCCAGATCACGCAGGGGGTGATCTACGATCCCGTGCGCAACGACCTGTTCACCGCCACGCGCGGCCGCGGCGCATTCATCAACGACCATCGCATGCGCGTGTCGAAGCGCCAGCATCTCAAGGACTGCCTGATCGGCACCGGCTTTCCGTTTCGCGACGGCGCCGATCTCGACAACTATGTGAACATGATGCGCGACATGATGGCGGCGACCGCGGGCCTGCGGCGCCCGGGCGCGGCGGCACTGGACCTGGCGTATGTAGCGGCGGGCTACACCGACGGCTTCTGGGAAGTCGGGCTCAATCCGTGGGATGTTGCCGCCGGCAGCCTGCTCATCGTCGAAGCCGGCGGACTGGTTGGCGACCTCGCCGGGGAGAATGCCTATCTTTACAGCGGTCAGGTGGTGACCGGGAATCCGCGGATATTCGCCCAAATGGTCAAGCTGCTGGCGCCCTATCAAGGCAAGCTTAAAAGCCGCCTGCCGGGCAAAGGCTGATCCAACCGCTACCGTTTCAACCCTTCAAAAAACCGTCGTTGTGCCCCGAAATACCACGTTTGTGCCCAAGCGGCTGATTTTGCGGTGCAACCGGCATGACAATTCCATTGTCATTGTGTAGGATAGTTCGCTCGATGGCCCGGCGGCGTAGCGAGGCGCAACCGGCGCGGTCGTCTAAGGGAGAAATCCATGTTGCATCGTTTTCGCCGCCAACTGCTGCTGTGCGTGCTGCTGGGTGCGCTGGCCCCGCTGGCAAGCGCGCAAACCGTCGCGCGCATCCGCGTAATGGCCCATCCCAATATCAGCACCGGACAAAGCGCCGATGCGACGCTGGCGCAGTTGCAGGCCATCGCGCAGGTACCGCTGACGCTGGCCGCGATGACGCGCACCGGCGCGCTTGAATTCACGCTGGCAACACCGCTGGCCGCGAGTGACGCCGACGCGCTGCTCGCGCGCCTGCGCGACGATCGCGCCGTGCTGTGGGCGGAAAGCGTCACGGCGCGCAGCGAGCGCGTGCAGGCACGCGACGCCGCGGGCGACAGCAACCCGCCCGGCCGGAAGGTGATGTTGCGCCTCGCTGGCGATCCGGCGCCTGACTGGTCCACCCTGCTGCCGCGCCTGTCGGCGCTTGCCGGGCAGGCGCTGACGGTCGAGCGCCCGATCGGGCCGATCTGGGAGCTCAGCGTCACCGACCCAATTGCGGACGCGCAACTGGCGGCAATCGCGGCGCAACTCGAAACCGATCCCGCGGTGCGTTACGCGGACCCGGTGCGGCGCGTGACCGCCAAGGTCGTGCCTAACGATCCGCGCTACGGCCAGCAGTGGGCACTGTTCGATCCAGTGGGCGGCGTGAACGCGCAAACCGGCTGGAATATCAGCACCGGGATCGCCTCGACGGTGGTCGCGGTCATCGACACCGGCATCACCGCGCACCCCGAGCTGGGTGGCCGCGTCCTCCCCGGCTACGACTTTATCGGCGATCCCAGCGTGGCCAACGACGGCACCAACCGCGATCCCGATCCGTCCGATCCGGGCGACTGGACAGACGGCAGCCAGTGCTACCCCAACTCCCACCCGGAAGCCAGCTCGTGGCACGGCACGTTCGTCAGCGGCATCATCGCCGCCAACAGCAACAACGGCGCAGGCATTGCCGGCATGAACTGGAATGCCAAGATCCTGCCGGTGCGCGTGCTGGGCCGCTGCGGCGGCGATTTCAGCGATATCGTCGCCGGCGTGATGTGGGCGTCGGGTGTGCCAGTCCTGGGTGCGCCGACCAATACCACCCCGGCACGCGTAATCAACCTGAGCCTGGGTGGCCCGACAGCGTGTCCGCAGTCGATGCAGGACGCCGTCAATACCGCGCTGGCACAGGGCACGGTGGTCGTGGTGGCGGCGGGCAACGAATCCTTCGACGCGTCGGGCACGGCGCCGGCCAACTGCGCGGGCGTGATCAACGTCGGCGCGTCGACACGCCAGGGTGATCGCGCCAGCTATTCGAACTTTGGCGGACGCATCGACATTTCGGCGCCGGGAGGCGACGGCAACGTCAGCGACTGGATCGTGTCGCTCTCGAATACCGGGACCACCGTGCCGCTGGTGCCTGCGTACGCCGTTGGCATCGGCACGAGCTTCGCGGCGCCGCACGTCGCGGGCGCCATTTCACTCATGCTCGCGCGCAACGCCAACCTGACACCGGGCCAGGTGCTCGGCATCCTCGCCGCCACCGCGCGCAAGTTCCCGCAAGGCACGGTGTGCTCGCAATCAGGTTCCTGCGGCGCCGGCATTCTCGACACGCTGCTCGCGCTGCAGAACACGACAAACGCGAGTCAGACCACACCGCCGGGAACGGTGGCGGTGATCGAATATTACCGTCCCGATCTTGATCATTACCTGATGACGGCCGACCCCGGCGCGCAGGCACTCCTCGACAACTCGCGCATCTTTCGACGGACCGGCCAGGTTTTCTATGCGTGGAACGGTCCGAACAAGGCGCCTTCCGGCACGCCGCCGCTGCAGGCGATCTGCAGCTTCTTCAATGGGTCGACGCTGGTGAACTCGAACATCTATACCGCCAGCGACGCGGAGTGCGCGTATGTCGCCAACACCTACCCCGGTGTCTGGAACCTGGAAAACCCGGCAATTTTCTACGTCCTGCCCGCCGACGCGAGCGGCAGATGCCTGGGCGGATTCCTGCCGGTGTACCGATACTTCAACAACCGCAATGACGCCAACATGCGCCACACCGTCGACCTGACGGTGCGCCGCGAGATGGCGAACAAGCAGTGGGGCAGCAGCGGCGCCGGGCCTGAGGGCGTCGCGTTCTGTTCGCCGTTCGCTTTCTGACCGTTAATGTCTCGGGACAGAAAAAAGCGAGCCGATGGCTCGCTTTTTTTGTCCCTGCGCCGCGGGTCAGGCGGCGGCGACCGCGCCCGCCGGCGGCTTGCGCGCCGCGATCGAATCGAGCGCCGAGCTCACCGCGCGATCGAACAGCGGCACCGGTTCGACGATCAGGCTGGCCTTGCCTGCGCCGAGCTGCCACGCGAGCTCCTCGGGCGTCACCACGATCGCCTTGGTGCGCGCGCGGCTGGTGAAGATGTACTTGCTGCGCAGCGGACTGACCCACGACAGCCGCGCGTTGGTGGTCTTGGCGCCCTTGCCAAACGCAAGCCAGGTTCCCACCACCATCTCGTTGACGAAGTCGTGGACGTTGGCGAACGGCACAGTGGCTGGCGCGTCGGCGCCGGGAATGGTGGCACTTTCGACACCCGGGATGGTTGAGCCTTCCGCGGCGGGCCTGCCGGCGCTCTTCCTCCCCGGTACGGAGGCACCCTCGGGAATACGCATCACGGCGCCGCGGACGCCCGCCACGGTGTTGCCCTCGACGCCGGCTGAAGCCGACTGCGCGGCAGCGCTCGCGGCAGCCTTCGGCTTGATGGCCGCCATGTGCGCCTTGAACATTACATCGAGCAACGGCTGCACGCGGTCGGCGGCGCCCTTGACCGCAGCCGCGCCCAGGCGAATGTTGCGAATCAGCGTCGGCACCAGGCCGGCCAGGCGCGCTTTCTGCGCGGTGCGCTCCTTCGCCGCGACGCTCCACAGCAGATCGTCGAGAGTCTTGACGGCGGTTTGCCAGCCGCTGCTGCCGGCACCCTGGGTGACACGGATCTCGGTGAGGTAGTCGGCCCACACGGTCTCGCTGAACGAGCGCACGTCGAAAGGCACATCGATCCCCGCGAGCTTGTCGCGGATGAACACGCGCACGTGCGCGCGATCGGCTTCGTTCTTCTCCGCCGACAGCGCCTGCTCGACTTCGGCATCGAGCGCCACGGTGACTTTGCTTTGCTCGAGGTCGGAGAATTCCTGCAGGCGCACGTCGGCCGTCTCGAAGACGACCATGTCGACCTTGAAGTCGCGGCAGATCTCGTCGATGAGTCCGGTGGCGATGAGCTGGAACGCGGCGCTGTAGCCGGCATCGCTGGTGGCGCCGATCGATGCGGCGGCAAGATGGTCGAGCAGCCGGCGCGCCGGATGCTTGCGATTGGAGAAGAAACTGCGATCGAGCAGCGCGGTCTTGAGGATAGGCACCTGCAGCCGGCTGAACAGGCTGCGCAAAGCATCGGGAATCGACGGATCACGAAAAATGTAATCGAACAGCAGCGCGATCACGTCCATTGTGATCTTGTCGGTGCTGTTGACGATCTTGTCGGAGATCGCGGCACGGATATAGGGAATGCGATTGAGCGGCAGCGCCGTGGCTTCCACGCCCGGCGCCAGGTCTTCCGCGGCGACGTAGTCGCCGCCGGGATCGGCGTGCTGCCAACGATCGAGCGCGGCGACGGCGGTCGACAGCGAGCCCAGCGCCAGCATCGGATCGAGCTGCGGCAGGCCGTGCGTCCCGACGGTGGCCGCAGCGACCATCACCGGCCGCGCGAAGTCGGTGGCGTAGGGATTGCCGGTGCCGAGCCACGGCATCGCAGCCGCCGCCTGCGCCATTGCCGCGGGCATCGACACGAGCACGGTTCCCGTCGGCACGATCAGCGCGGGCGCGGACGCCGGCGCCGGCGGTGGCGCTGCAACCGTCGGTACGAGCGACCACGCAGTAGCGCTGACTCCCGACGGCGCTGCCGCTGGCGCTGAGACCAACGGCGCGGCAGCGGCCATGGCGGCCGGCACCGGTGGAGCAGGTTTCGCTGCGGCCGCCAGCGGCGTGCCCTGCGGCGCCTGCAGCGTGCTCGGCTCGCCCAGCTCCGGAACGGCAACATTGAGCGCCAACAATTCGTCGGCGGTGCTGGGCCCCGCTTCCTTGAGCAACTGCGCGAAGGCCGGCAGCAGTTCCGAATCGTCAGCGGGCCGCAGGTCGCTGCGCGCGCGCAACTCGGCCTTGATCTCGGGCAGCACGTGGTGACCGGCAAGGAAGCGATTGATGCGGATATATTGCTGCTTCATGCTTGGCGTCACGTCCGCGAGCACGCGTTCCATCAGTGGACGCCAGATGCGCGGATTCGGATACAGCGAGCGCGAGGCGACGCCGATCGCGTCGAGCACGTAGTCGGGGGCGAATGGGCTGTCGACATCGCGTGCGCGCGGTTCGCGCATCAGTACACCGACGCGCATGTCGACCGCTGCCGCCTCGCGGCGCGTAATGCGGCGAATCAGATCGGTGGCCGCGGTGAGCGCGGCCTGCTTTTCCTGGTCGAAGGCATTGAGCACGCGCAGGGTCGTCAGCGAGGCATCGAAGTCCGGGCGCCGGCCGCTGCGGCGCACGCCGGCGAGGCGTTTTTCATAGAGCTTGGTGAAGGTGTCGTCAAACACCTTGACCCATTGCGCGCGCTTGCTGCGAAACTCCTGCGCGTCCTTGTCGCTGACGTGTTCATTCATCTCGAACAGGTCGTTGGTCGTCTCGATCGACATCGCGACGAGCTCGTGCAGCCCCGAGCAGAACTCAGCATGGCATTCGCGCAGCAGCTGCTGCGCCTGCTCGCGCGTGAGCAGCAGGTTGCCGTCGTGATCGGTGGCGGGCGGAAACGTGACGGTGGTAGAGGTGTCGAGCACTCGGGGACCTGCCTGCGCGAGACACAGCGGCGACCGAGGAATTATACACCCGTCATAGGGAGGATCCGGGGTCGCAAGGCCTCGCCAAACGCGTGGTCGGCTACACGCTGTGCGAGCTTTCACGCGCGTGTCTTCTGCGTGATCGCGTGATAGCCTTGTCATCAACAGAAACTGCGGAGAAACACCATGGAACGCATCACCATGTCGCTCGACGAGGACCTTGCGAAAGCGTTCGATGAGTTGATACAGGAGCGTGGCTACACCAGCCGTTCCGAAGCGATGCGCGACTTGCTGCGGCGCGAAATCGAGGCGAAGCGGCAGACGCGTTATGCCAAGGCCTGGTGCGTGGGCACCCTGTCGTACGTCTACGATCACCAGGCGCGCAAGCTGGCCGAAAGACTGACCGCCGCGCAGCACGAGCATCACGATCTTGTCGTCTCGAGTACGCACGTTCATCTCGACCACCAGCATTGCCTGGAGACGGTGATCCTGCGCGGCAAGACCTCCGTCGTGCGCAAGTTCGCCAATGCGCTGCAGGCCGAGCGCGGCGTGCGCCACGGCGTGCTCAATCTGATCAGCGTCGATCCCGGCGACGTGCATCACGGCGCTGGCGCGCATCAGCATCACGGCCACTTGCACCTGATTCCCAGCACCTGATCCGGAGCAGCGCGTTGCCTGCCCTTACCGGCAGCAGAGCGCAAGCGCTTGCTATAACGTAGGAACTTGTGTCACATTCTTCCTACCGACGTCTCGCGCTCCGCGATACGCCCGCTGGAGGGGGCACGATCCTGGATTCGCTGCCTGCATCATGGGCAATGCTGTGCGCGCTGGCGGTGGCGCTGGGGGCGCGGCACGGTCTGGACGCCGATCACCTAGCGACCATCGACGGACTTACCCGCTACAACGCCCGCGACAATCCGCGCCTCGCGCGCGCAGCAGGCGCCCTGTTTTCGCTGGGCCACGGCGTCGTGGTGGTGCTGGTGGCGCTCGCAGCGGCCACCATGTCGGCGCATTGGGCGGTGCCGCGATGGCTGGAACTCACCGGCGCCGGCGTCTCGGTCGCATTGCTGGTCGCGCTAGCGTTCCTCAACGTCAGCGCGGTCGTGCGCTCGCCACGCGACGCACCCGTCGTGCCGTTGGGCGTCAAGGCGCGCTTGATCGAGCGCCATTGCGCGCCCCGGCGCCCCTGGACGATTGCCGCGATCGGCGCTGCGTTCGCGTTCTCCTTCGACACCTTGTCGCAAGTGACGCTGCTCGCCGTCGCGGGCAGCCGCCATGGCAACGTGACGCAGGCGCTGCTGGTGGCGGGCCTGTTCGTGCTGGGGATGCTGGCGATCGATGGCGTCAATGGCCTTTGGGTGAGCCGCATGATCGGGCGCGCGGATAGAATGGCGATTGTCGCCTCGCGCGTGGTTGCGTTGACCGTGGCAGCGACGAGCGCGACAGTCGCTTCGTTCACGCTGCTGCGCGTGGTGTTGCCCGAGCTCGACGCTTGGGCCGGAGGCCGGGAGCTGCTCATCGGCGCGGCCGTGGCGGGGCTCGTGCTAGCCGGATTCATTGCGAGCATCCTCGCCGCACGCATCCAGTCCGGGCCTGGGCACGTATCCCAGGCGATACCGCCTTCCGCGGGAGACTAGCCTTGCTGTACTCGAAGCACCGTCTACACAGCAGCGTGGCGCTGGTCGCTGCCTTCTCGGCATCGACCGCGTTTGCCGATGGTGTACAGAAGCTCGACACGATCGAAGTTTCCGCCCATTACGACAATAGCGTCGGCAGCAGCGATGCGGCGAGCGCTGGTGTCATCACTCCGCAGCTTATAGACGACCGTCCGCTGCTGCGGCCCGGCGAGGTGCTGGAGTACATCCCGGGCATGATCGTCACGCAGCACAGCGGCGCCGGCAAGGCGAACCAGTA
>JBDTLK010000054.1:0-19573 GCA_039934835.1 Edaphobacterium sp. (SeqCode)
CGCACCCGGTAGGCGGCCGACGAACGAAAGTAATTGTAGAGTTTCATCACGTTGCAATGTCCGCGCACCCGTGCCCCACCGTCCGCTGCCGGAATGGCAGCGCCGCGGGAGAGCTCTAGCTGAATGCGGCGATGCCCGTCTGTGCGCGGCCCAGGATAAGCGCGTGCACGTCATGTGTGCCTTCGTAGGTATTGACGGTCTCCAGATTCAGCACGTGGCGGATGACGTGGAATTCGTCGACGATGCCATTGCCGCCGTGCATGTCGCGCGCCGTGCGCGCGATGTCGAGCGCCTTGCCGCAGGAGTTGCGTTTCATGATCGACGTGATCTCGGGCGCCGCCTTGCCTTCGTCCTTGAGGCGGCCCAGGCGCAGGCAGCCTTGCAGCCCCAGCGTGATCTCGGTTTGCATGTCGGCCAGCTTCTTCTGGATCAGCTGGTTGGCCGCCAATGGCCGGCCGAACTGCTTGCGATCAAGCGTGTATTGCCTGGCTGCGTGCCAGCAGAATTCGGCCGCCCCGAGCGCCCCCCAGGCGATGCCGTAACGTGCGTTGTTGAGGCAACCGAAGGGGCCAGCGAGTCCTTCGACACCGGGTAGCAACTGGTCTTCGGGGCAGAACACCTCGTCGAGCACGATTTCGCCGGTCACCGACGTGCGCAGGCTGAACTTGCCCTCGATCTTCGGGGCAGACAGCCCCGCAATGCCCTTTTCCAGTATGAAGCCGCGGATGATGCCGTCATCGGTCTTGGCCCAGACGACAAATATGTCGGCGATCGGCGAGTTGGAAATCCACATCTTGGCGCCAGAAAGCCGGTAGCCGCCGGCAACCGCGCGGGCGCGCGTGACCATCGAGCCGGGGTCGGAGCCATGGTCGGGCTCGGTGAGGCCGAAACAGCCAATCCATTCGCCACTGGCGAGCTTGGGCAGGAAGCGCCGCCGCTGGGCCTCGCTGCCATAGGCAAATATGGGGTACATGACCAGCGAGCTCTGCACGCTCATCATCGACCGATAGCCCGAGTCGACCCGCTCGACTTCGCGCGCGATCAAGCCATAGCAGACGTAGTTCAGGCCGGCGCCGCCATAACTCTCGGGCAAGGTCGCGCCAAGCAGTCCCAGTTCGCCCATTTCGCGAAAGATCGCCGGATCGGAGTGCTCGTGACGGAAAGCGTCGGTCACGCGGGGAAGTAACTTTTCCTGCGCATAGGCGTGTGCGGTGTCGCGCACCATGCGCTCTTCCGCGGTCAACTGCTGGTCAAGCAGTAGAGGGTCTTCCCAGACAAATCGAGGTTTGGACGACACGGGCTTGGCTTGAACAGTTGGACCGGCAGCGGCGTGTACCGAGTAGCGGCCTGATTATCGCACGCAGGCAACGTCGCTGCCGAGGCCGAGCCGGCGCTTAGGCTTAGATCTGGCTCGTCCGCGCGGTGGGCCATCGCGCGTCGCCCGGGCACCGAAAAATGTCAATACGACCAATGACTTAGATCGTCAGTACAAGTTTCATTTGGCAGCAGAACTCCTAGCATCGAAGCAAGTCCGGCATGGCGCCGGCCCGTTCGAGCGAGGGGCACACATGTCACGTCCAACCCGGTGCAGCGCGTCAGCCCACTTGGCTGCCGGCTTCACGCTTGTAGAACTGCTGGCGACGCTGGGCATATTCGGAGTACTCATCGCAGTTGGACAGCCCGCCTACTATCAATGGATTGCCTCCCAGCAGGTCGCGAACCAGGCGCACTTCATTGCCGATACGCTCGACCTTGCCCGCAGTGAAGCCATCAAGCACGGCTATCGGGTCAACGTCTGCAAAAGCCAGAATCGACGCGAATGCGCCACCCGCGGCGGATGGGAATCGGGATGGATCATGTATGTCGACGAGAACCTCGATGGCGAGATCGATGCAGACGAACAGATCATCAGGCTGGAGGGGCCCGCATTGGACGGGGTCACGGTGCGCGGCAACCGGCCCGTGGTCGATTACGTGTCGTATACCGCCCTTGGACACGCGCGACTGCTAAGCGGAGCCCTGCAAATGGGGACGTTCGTGGTGTGCAAGCCAGGCCAGTACGCGCTCAAGGTGGTGCTGGCCAACAGCGGCCGCGCCAGAATCGAAAAAACCACCGACCGATGCCCCTGAGCGCACTCTGCACACCACAATTTGAACGCTTCCAGCCGAGTGCGAATGAGTCCTGAACAGCTCGCAACCGTCTGTTCCGCCTGCAATACCTCTAATCGGTTTGCATTGCGCAGCGTCGCCACGGCGACATACCATGCGATTGCAGAAAAAGGGGAAACAGCAGTGTCCACCAAGCCTATCGCAACCTCACGGTCAGTGGCCCGCGGCCCGGCAGTACGCGGCGATCGCGGCTTCACCTTGCTCGAAGTGATGATCGTGGTCGCCATCGTGGCCATCCTCGCGGCCATTGCGCTTCCGAACTACGCCGATTACGTCAAGCGCGGCAAGATCATCGAAGCGACCAGCGGCCTGTCCGACATGCGCACGCGCTTCGAGCAGTGGTACCTCGACAATCGCACCTATGCAGGTGGTTGCGGAGCCTTTGGCGGGACGGTGCAAGCGACGGTGCATGCGTTCACGATTACGTGCGCTGCAGCGGCAAACACTTACACCGCAACCGCTACCGGTAACGCCGCTGAAGGCATGTCAGGCTTCGTGTACACCATCGATCAGGCCAATGTTCACGCGACCAGCGGCACTTACTGGGGTCCGACGAATGCAACCTGTTGGGTTACGCGCAAGGACGGCTCCTGTAGCTGATGAAGTCATGATGTCGACCCGAAACCGCGGATTTACGTTGATCGAACTGATGATCGGTCTCGCGGTATTCGCGTTTCTGATACTCATCGCCGGACCGCAATATGCCGAGTTTCTGGGTAACAGCCAGATCCGCAATGGCGCCGAGAACACCTTGACCGGCGTGCGCGTGGCGCAAGCCGAAGCGGTGCGCGGCAACGTCCTGACCCAATTCGTCTTCAATCCGACCCCATGTACGGGAGGCTGGCAAGTCAATCGGTTGAACGACGAATCCGGTCTTTTCGACCAGGTCGTGCAGTCCTACACATTCTCCGACGGGGCTTGCCGCACCACGCCCAACCCGACGCCTGCAGGGGCAACGCAGATAACGTTCAACGGTTTGGGGCGCGTCGTGCCCAACATCGATGCTTCCGCCACGATCCAGTGGATCGAGATTACCAACACCAACCTCAGCACCCCGCGGAACCTTCGGGTGGTCGCCAACCCGGTGACCGCCAGCGGAATCAAGCTGTGCGACCCCGATCCGGGCGTCACGTCGACCGATCCGCGGTTCTGTCCTGTCTCGTGAGAACGTGTCCCGCCATGACTAGTCAATCACCGCTGCCGGCGCGCCGCGCACAACAGGGCGCCTACCTGCTCGAGGCGCTGGTCGGCATCCTGATCTTCTCGTTCGGCATCCTCGGCATCGTCGGGCTGCAGGCGCAGTCGATACGCATGACCAACGATTCGGAATACCGGGCCGAAGCGGTGTACATGGCGAATTCGCTGATATCGAAGATGTGGACCGACGATCCCAATCTGCTGCAGACCAAATACCGCAGCCCGGGGGGCGCCGAGTACCTGGACTTCAAGACCAACCATGTTTCGGCGTCCTTCCACGGCGCAATGACAACGGACCCCATTGTCCTCGTCGACGATGCTTCGCTACCGCCTGCACCCTCGAAGAACAGCCACGTCGTGCAAGTCACGGTGTTCTGGCAGCTTCCCGGCGATCCCATCGTGCACAACTACACGACGACCGGCGTCGTCGCCAAGAACTGACGGACGAAGTCATGAACAGCAACCGCCGCGCACGCGCTCAACACGGATTCAGTCTGATCGAAATCATGATCGGCATCGTGATCGGCATGATTGCCGTGCTCGTGATCTACCAGGTGTTCGCGCTCGCCGAGGGCATCAAGCGCAACACCACCAGCGTCGGCGACGCGCAGCAGAACGGCTTACTGTCGTCGTTCATTCTTCACGTGCAAGTGGCGAATGCCAACAACGGCTACGCCTACGCCATGAAGGAACTCGGCACCTGCGCGCCGACCGCGAATCCGGCGACGACGTTCCGGCCCATTCCGATACTGATCACCCCCGGCGCCTTGGCCACCGATCCGGACTCGTTCGTCCTGAACTACAGCCAGTCGCAACGCCTGCTCGCGCCTGCGCCGTTCTTCGCTCCCGCTGCCTCCAATGCGGACTATCTGGTACAGAGCCCTCTCGGCTTCAAGACCGGCGACATCATCGTAGCGATATCGCTGGCCGGTGATTGCATGCCGTCGCGCGTGACCGGCGTGACCGCGCCCGATGTGAATGGGGTCGTCACGATTTCGCATACGGGCGCGGGGGTCGGATTCTCTACCGATTCGCTTTTGCTCAACCTCGGGCCGACAGGCAGCGGACAGCGCGTAGCCTACGACGTCGCGAGCGGTGTGCTGCGCAGCACCAACCTGTGGGATGCCAACGGTGCGGCGCTGGCAGGGCCCGTGCCCAACCCAATCGCGTCGAACATCATCAACATGAAGCTTCTGTACGGCGTGGACGACCTCGCCGGGGGACTGCAATGGGTGGCCCCAACCGGTATCTGGGACCCGGCAGCGTTGCTCAACGCTCCAAACTCGACGCTCGCGCGCATTCGCGCGGTCCGCATCGGGCTGGTGGTTCAGGGCGAACAATGGGACAAGACCGCGCCCGACTATACATGGACGCTGTTCGAAGGCGCTACCCAGATCAGCCAAACCATTACTGCGGTTGGCGGCAACTACCGCTATCGCACCTACGAAACGACCATTCCTCTGCGCAATCCCATCTGGAACCCGGTGTCATGATTTTTTCTAAGCCCACTTCGCTCAGAACAGGTCGGCGCAGGCAGGATGGCATCGTCCTGTTCATCGCGCTCATCGTGATGGTCGCGCTTAGTCTCGCGGCGGTCGCATTGGTACGTTCGGTCGACACCACCAACGCTGTGATCGGCAATCTGTCGTTTCGCATGGCGTCGATCCTGCCGGGCAACCTGGCGGTGGAAAAAGCCGCCGCGGCGCTTTTTCAGAGCGAGGACATCGCCAACGCCGTGCGCATCGCCGACCTCAATGCCAATTTTCCCGGCGAGAACTATTACGCCTTGCGCCAAGGCGGCGAGGATTCGCGGGGCGTGCCGGCGGTTCTGCAGAAAAAGACCGCGTATCCGTTTGCGGTCATCCAGGCCAATGACAGCGCGACCGGCCAGAACACTGAAATTCGCTACGTCATCGAGCGCATGTGCACCGCGGCCGGCGCGCCGACGGTGGCGACCTGCGATTTGCTGCCGCCGAAATTCACCAGCGCCGGCACCGTGAACGAGTCACCGTTCACTTTTCCGGGCGCCCCCTTTTATCGCGTCACCATTCGGGTCGACGGCCCGCAGAACACCGCGTCGTTCCTGCAGGCAACACTGAAGTAATCCGATGCACCTAGCCCGACCCAGGACATGATCATGAGCTCACGCAATTCGTTGGATAAATGCCGGCGTTGGATCGCCAGCAGCCTTGCGCTCATGATGGCCCTGGGGCCGCTGGCAACTCCAGGCTATGCAGCGCTCACCTTGCTCTCCGACCAGCCGCTGAGCGTCCAGAACCAGTCCAAGCCGAACATCATGCTGACCATCGACGACTCGTCGTCGATGCTCTACGATTTTCTTCCTGACAGCGCGATTTCCAAGTACTGCCGCGATGCCACCGGCAACATGAATGCCGCGTGCGGCCAGTTCGACAGCAACGTCGACCTCTCGCTCATCGGGCACGGCAAGTACGTCACCCCGGGTTTCGTCTACGAGCAGTTCGGCTTTCCGTTTCCTGCGTACAACTCCAGTTTCGACACCAGCGGCCCGGGCGCAGGTTGTGACACTACGATACTGGCGACATCGACCTGCTCGGGCGGCATCGATCCGGGCCCTTTGCCCGGCATCGAGCGCTATCCCGGTCCGCCAGCTCCCGGCAGATCTCCCAAAGCCGGCAAGGCCTACGAATACTGGACGCTTTGGCCGGCGCCGGTGCACAACACCGAGCTCAACCGCGCGTACTACAACCCACGCATCACCTACGAACCGCCGATTCGCGCGGATGGCACCAGCTATCCGCAGATGACCGCGGCCAACACGATCAACTTTACGCACGTGCCCGCCGATCCGTGGGCGACCACGATCAAGTACGTCGACCTGACCGCGCAGGTCACCATCGGATTCTGGTGCAATTCCGACTGGAGCCAGGGCCTCGAAGGCGACCAGCGCTATTGCCGCACCAATGGTACGGGACCGAGCGCGGCGACATCGTCGACATCGAGCACCGACGGCGACTATAACTATCCCTGGGCGCCGCCGGGCATCGACCCGACCGCGGGCTCCACCACCGCCTTCTCCGTTGCATTCGGCAAGGTTGATGCCACGTCGCATGCGTTGCTGCCCGCGTGGGCAACGGCCAAAGACCCGAAGTATTTCTTTCAGAACGACAACGTCATCTGGTGCGATTCCACCAGCCCGCTGTGGCCGAACTATGGTCCGTTGCAGCCGCAAACCTGCACCGACCCAGCGCCCATCAACACACCGCAGGTCTGTCAGGGGGTGACCGACCAGACCTGCGGCGGTGGCGCGCCGCAGACTTGCGTGGGCGTGACGCCCCAGGTCTGCAATAACGCGCAGCCGCAAACCTGCAATAACATCAACAACCAGACCTGCAGCGGCGTGACACCGCAGGCCTGCACCGGTCAGCAGCCTCAGACCTGCACCGGGACAGCAACCCAGACGTGCGGCGGCATCGCCCCGCAGAGCTGCAATGCCGTCCCGCAAACGTGCGCCGGCGTCGCCCCGCAGACCTGCAACGGCGCGGTATTCCCGACCTGCATAAATTCCGCGGCGCAAAGCTGTGACGGGGCTATCAACCAGACTTGCGGCGGCATCACGCCCCAGAGCTGCGACGGCACTATCAGCCAGTTCTGCCAGGCCATCGTGCCGCAGACCTGCGACAACGTCCAGTCACAGACCTGCAATCCGCTTGGCGAAGTCTGCAACCTGCCCGATCCGAATTCGTGTCCTGTCGAATGGAACCGGCCCGAATGCCCGTGCGCTGGATCGGAATGCTCCGACTGCCATCTGGTTCACGTCTGCCCGCCCGGCAACTGCAGCGTTACCGGCGGACAGTGCAACGCTAATGCGGAGTGTCCCGGGACCAGGCAATGCAGCGTCAGCGGTAATGCCTGCAACGTGACTGCCGATTGTGCGCCCCAGCAAGGGTCGTGCTCGATCAACCCCACGGCGTGCCTGGTCGCCGCCGATTGCCCGAATCTCGGCCAGTGCAGCAACGTTCACAACGCCTGCGCGACGAATGCCGACTGTCCGCTACTCGCCGGCACCTGCAGCATCATTCATAACACCTGCACGAGCGGGGCCGAGTGTCAGCCGATCGGTCAATGCACGAACTCGCTCGTGGCGTGTACCAATGATGCGGCTTGCCCGAACACACAAGGTCATTGCTCGGCCACCGCAGCCGGATGCTCGGTCAGTGGCGATTGTCCCAACGCGGGACAATGCAGCAACAATTCCAACACCTGCCTCAACGACGGTCAGTGCCCAGCCGTGCCCGGCAATTGCAGCACCGATAACACGGCGTGCTTCAACAATGCGCAGTGTCCGGACGAAGGCCACTGCACGGCGGACAGCAATATTTGTACGACGAACGCGCAGTGCCCCACGCTACCCGGCGTTTGCAGCACCGACGGTGCGCCTTGCCTAAACGCCGGCCAGTGTCCGGCCGAAGGCACCTGCACGATTGTCGGAAATATTTGCCAAGCCGATGCGCAGTGCCCGAACCAGCCGGGGACGTGCACAATCTCGGGAGCCGCCTGCTTCACCGACGTGCAGTGCCCCGACCTCAACGGTCAATGCACGGTCACGAGCGCGGCATGCACCGTCGACGCCAATTGCCCGACCGTCAACGGTACGTGCAACCTCGATGCCAGCGTCTGCCATGTCAACGGGACGCCTGGCGATTGCCCGCCCAGCGGCCAGTGCTCGGTGACCAACGCGGTCTGCCACAATCTTGCAGAGTGCCCGACGGTGTCCGGCACGTGTTCGAGCGTGCCGACGGCGTGTACCACCGATGCAAACTGCCCGACGCTGGTCGGACACTGCAGCATCGAAACCACGCTCGCCTGCACTGGCGATGCGGGTTGCGCGCCAGCAGGCAATCACTGCTCGACCACCGGCGAGTCGTGCACCGGCGCGACATACGACCCGTATTGCCAGTTCGATGCACCACCGTATACCTGTACCCAGCCGGCGTATTGCCCGCGTCAGGGCGGCACCTGCAGCGTCGACGGCAGTGCCTGCGTCCACGGTTTCTTCCCGCCGTTCTTCGACTACACCTACTGCCCGGGCGTGTTCACGCCGGGCAAATGTTCCGTCGACCACAACACTTGTTCGTCCGACGCTCAGTGTCCGCCGGTTCCGACGGCGTCGGCGGCTGCGGTGTGCAGCGACCTGGTCGCTGGAACAACCACGCTTACCGTTCCGGTGCCCAACGGCAATTTCGAAGCGCCCTACGTTGGGAACTACCAGGCCAACCCGCCCGGGTCGAGCTGGACATGGAGCGGCAGCAGCGGCATTCAGCGCTACTTCAGCGCCTTCGGTGCCTACCCGAGCAGCGACTTGTGGCAGACGGCGTTCATCCAGGGCGCGGGCTCGATGTCGCAGACGATCGCCCTGCCTGCCGGGTCGTATCGCGTATCGTTCCAGGCGGCGCGGCGTTCCTATTCGGTACCTGCGGGCACCTACCAGCCGATCGTGGTGAGCGTCGATGGCGTACCTCTTGGGGCGGCCATTGCACCCACCATCGATTTCCAGTTCAATAGCTTCGCGTTCGGCTTCAGCATCGCCGCGGCGGGTCCGCACACGATCACGTTCGCCGGAACCGATGGCTCGGGAGACAAGACGACCTTCATCGATCTCGTGGCGATCACGTCGGGCACTAGCCTGCTCGAGGACGCCAACGGCGCGGGCTTGGTGTGCCGCCACAACAACAAGGCCTACGGCGCTGTCGTCGCGGATCGCTTCAACTTCCCGAACGCGCAATTCAACACGCCGGTCACCGCGGGGGACGGCCCGAATGCCTGTACGCCATCGCCGCGTTACGCCAGCGTTCCGCGTCACTACTACAAGACCGGCGTGCAATGGTGCGATCACCAGATCGCCACGGTCGGCGACAAGTGGCTCGGCTACGGCACCGGCAGTTGCGTGGACGCGGCAGATTCGACGCACCTCTACCCGCGCTTCTACCAATTCGGCCAGGACCCAACGCTGATCGACAACTACGCGACGCCCGCGTTCCAGCGCGTCGATCTGCTGCCGCTGGCGACATACGCGCACTCCTGGACCGACGAGAGCGGCGATCCGCAGACGATCACGCGCAGTTACGGCGGCGCGTCACCGAACGTGTCCGAGATGACCAACTACGCCAACTGGTTCGCGTATTACCGCACCCGCATCACGGCGACCAAATCGGTGACCTCGCTCACGTTCAGCGAATTGAACGACAAGTACCGGGTTGGCTTCCACAACCTGTTCAACCTCGCGTCCTTCGTCAACATCGCTGACTTCACGCCAGCACAGAAGACGCTCTGGTTCAACCAGTTGTTCGGAGTGCAGATTCCGCTCGGCCAGGAAACACCATCGCTCACCGCGGTCGCGCGCATCGGCGAGTACTATCTGAACGGTACCCATCCGCAGCTTTCGGGATCGACCGATCCGATCGTTCTGGCGTGCCAGAAGAACTATCACCTGTTCTTCACCGACGGGTTTACCAACCAGAGCGGCTTGCCGTCTGTTGTCGTCGGCGATCAGGACGATGTGGTGCCGGCTTACCCGGACGAAGGCACCAATCCGATCCCCGGCCTGGTTTCCGGCAGCGCGTGGCCGGCGCCGTTCCGCGAAGACATCACCGGTACGGCATCGAACTCGTTGTCCGACTACGCGATGAAATACTGGGTGACCGACATGCGGACGGTGGGTCCGCAGTCGGCCAACACCGTGATCTCGAGCCTGCGCGACCCGGCAGCATGGCAACACCAGAATTTTGCCGCGGTGTCGCTGGGCACGTCGGGCAAGCTCAACGCGTCGAACGTCGCACTTACCGAGGGCCTGTTGGCGGGCGGTTCGTTGCAATGGCCGAAGCCCTATCCAACGGTCTTCAGGCCCGACAACTCGGGTGTCGATGACCTGTGGCACGCGGCGGTGAACGGTCGCGGGCGCTTCGTCAACGCCCAGTCGCCTGACGAAGCCAAGTTCGGCATCGGCAAGATCTTCCTGGACATCGCCAATCAGTCCGGGGTGCGCGCGGGTGTCGGCTTCCAGTCGATCAATCTGGGTTCGACGGTATATGTCTATCGCACAGCCTTCGAGCCGAATTGGGGCGGCAGTCTGGCCAAGATCCAGATCGACCCGAACACGACGCCGGCCACGGTGATTGCGCAGGCATGGGAAGCGTCAACGCAACTCGACGCGCAACTCACGATCATACCGACGGTCATCGACACGCCGTGGTTCACCGAACGCAAGATCGTGACCATGAACGAGTCGGGAACCGCGGTGCCGTTCCTGTGGGCGAATCTCGGCGCCAATCAGCGCGATTCGCTCGCGCCGGGCAAACCGCCGGCGCGCGGGCAGTTGATCCTCGAATTCCTGCGCGGCAGTCGCCTGAAGGAAGGCGACAAGCTCGGGAAGTTGCGCCAGCGCCCGAGCGCGCTGGGCGATTTTGCCGACTCCGGCGCAATCTACGTCGGCCCGCCGACCGCGCCATACCGAGATAGCGACGATCCCGGCTATGGGGCGTTCAAGAGCACCTACTCGGGTCGCGCTGCGCGAATCTATGCGGGTGCCAACGACGGCATGCTCCACGCCTTCGACGACACCACCGGCAATGAAACCTGGGCGTACATCCCCAGCGTCCTCTACCGCGGCGGACTGGCAGGCGGCGACGTCAATGCCGGCCTGGGCGCGCTTGCGTACCAGGACGGCGCATTGCCGCCGTTCAAGCACCACTATTACGTAGACGGTACGGTCAGGGTGCTCGACGTCAATTTTGCCGCAGAAACCGCGGGACTGAACTGGCGCTCGATCCTCGTCGGCGGTCTTGGCAAGGGTGGCGCCGCGTACTACGCAGTGGACGTGACCGACCCGAGTGCGATCACCACGGAAGCCGCGGCCGCAGCGCGAGTGCTGTGGGAATTCAAGCCGGCGGACATCGGCTACAGCTATGGCCGGCCGGTCATTGCCAAGACGCGCGCTTTCAACGGTACCTGGCTGGTCGTGCTTACCACCGGCTACAACAATCCGAGTGGCGTGGGCAAGCTGTACTTCGTGCGGGCCAGCGACGGGCAACTTATGAAGACGCTCTCCACCGGTGTGGGCTCGCCGGGGTCGCCGTCAGGCCTGGCGCATCCGTCCGGGTTCACCAAGGACTACCACAACCAGTTGGCGGAGCAGTTCTACGCTGGCGACCTCATTGGCAATCTCTGGCGCTTCGACGTTTCCGATCCGGATCCGAACAACTGGACGGTTGGACAGCTGGGTTCTATGGTGGACGCCGGTGGTACGCCGCAACCGGTGACCACGCCGCCGCAGATCGAGGTCGATATCAGCAACGGCGTGGATCGCTGGGTGTTTGTCGGAACCGGCAAACTGTATGACGACTCCGATCAGGCCGACAACCAGCTGCAGACCTTCTACGCGTTCCGAGACGGCACCGCTGATGCACCGTGGCCGCTGCCCGCGATTCCGGTCAGCCGTAGCACGGTCGGCATGGAGTTCATCACCAACAGTGCTGCGCTCGACTTCGGCTTGGCGGGCAAACCCGCCAAGGGCTGGTTCGATGATCTGCCGGTTGGCCAGCGCATCGTCGTGCCCCCGCAAGCGGCGCTGTCGATCGCCGCGTACATCGGCACCTCGGCGCAAAGCGATCCGTGCCTGACCGGCATGCAGGCCACCATCTATGCCCGCGATTACTCGAGCGGCAAGTCGGACCTGGTGGATAGCGGCACCGGCGATGTCGTGCAGAGCATCGCAATCGCGGAAGGTGGCGTTGGACTGGATATCGTCTCGGTATCGACCGGAGTCGGCGGAGTACCCGATATCCGGCTGGTGATCACACCGGCGCTGAAGAACAAGCCGCCGATCTTCATCAAGCCGAAGCCGCCGTCGCTGCTGTCGCAGCACCGCATGTCGTGGCGACTGCTCGGCGAATAGCCGGCTGCCGCGCGCACTGACCGACGGCCGCTCTCGCGCAAGCGAGGCGGCCGCGGTATTTTGCGGAGGCTGGCACAATCCGGCTTATGTCCATCGCCGCAATGAGCTTGCCTGCCCCCCGCCTGGCGCCGACCCACCGGCGACTCTGGCTATCCTTTGGCGCGTCCGCGCTGGCGCATGCACTTGCGCTGGCAATTCTGACGGGCCTGCTGCTGCCGACGCCGGTGTGGATTCGCCTCGGCCAACCCGCCGCGCTGAAGGTGCTGCTGAACGAGCCACAGCCGGCTGAGACCGCAGCACCGCCGTTGACATTGGCCGAGGCTGCGCCTCCGCCTCCGGTCATCGCGCCGGTCACGACGTCGGTTCCCGCACCTAAGCCGCCGGAACCGCTGCCTGAACCCCCCGCCCCGGTACTGCGCAGCGAGCCGCGTCCGTCCGCCGCACCCGCGACGGGCGCGCAAACGCCGACCGAAGCGATGCCCGATACCGTTGCCGAGGATGCGCCGCTGCCTCCCGGCGATGTCGCGGTAGGCGCCACGGACAGCGCGGAAGTCATGGGGCGCACGCTTGCGCTGCGGCTGGCGCAGCGCTTCCCCGAACGCGTCGGCAAGGCACCGCAACTGCAGGCGCCGCTGATGATTCCCTATCCCGCGCAGGCAGCACGCGCGCGCCGCGAAGCGCGCATTGCGGCGCTGCTGATCATCGATGCCAGCGGGTCGGTGCTGGAGACCACGCTGACCCCCGACGACACGCTGTTCGGCCCGACGGTGCAGAATGCGCTCGCCGGGGCCAAGTTCAGGCCGGCGGACATCGACGGCAAGCCTGCGCCGTACTGGGTGGTGCTCGAATTCGTTTTCACGATGCGCCCACTACGTGCGCCGAAGCGACCTCCGGGAGGATGACGCCATGGCACCGGCGTCGCAGGCGCGCGGATCGCCTGCGACGATACGCGGCTACTAGTCCAGCGTCGGCATCGTGAATCCGGGCGCCGCGCTGCCGTCGTCCGGCCAGCGCGTGGTGACTGCCTTGGCGCGCGTATAGAAACGCACGCCGTCCATGCCGTGCACATGCAGATCGCCAAACAGCGAATTGCGCCAGCCGCCGAACGAGTAGAACGCCATCGGCACGGGGATCGGCACGTTGACCCCGAGCATGCCGACTTCGGTGTCCTGCTGGAAACGCCGCGCGGCATAACCCGAGCGGGTGAACAGCGCCGCGCCATTGGCGTAGGGATTGGCGTTGATCAAGGCGATCGCGGCTTCCAGCGAATCGACGCGCACGATGATCAGGACCGGCCCGAAGATTTCCTCGCGATAAATCGTCATATCGGGTCGCGCGTGGTCGAACAGCGTCGCGCCGACGAAGAATCCCGCGTCGTGTCCGGCCACGGCTGGTTTGCGGCCATCGACGACCAGCTTCGCGCCTTCCGCGACACCGCGATCGATCAGTCCGACGATGCGATCGCGCGCCGCGCAGGTGATCACCGGGCCCATGTCCGATTCGGCTACGTCACCGGGGCCGAGCCTCACTTGGCGCGCACGCTCCGCGAGCTTGGCGCACAACGGATCGGCAGCAGCGCCGACGGCGACCGCGACTGACACCGCCATGCAACGTTCGCCCGCCGAACCGTACGCCGCGCCAATCAGCGCCTCGGCGGTGAACGCGAGATCGGCGTCCGGCATGACTACGGCGTGGTTCTTCGCACCGCCCAGCGCCTGCACGCGTTTGCCGTGGCGGGTGCCGGTCTCGTAGATGTAGCGCGCGATCGGCGTCGAGCCAACGAAGGACACCGCCTTGATGTCGGGGTGCGCGAGGATCGCGTCGACCGCTTCCTTGTCACCGGACACCACGTTGAACACGCCCTCGGGCAGTCCCGCGTCGTGCAGGAGCTCGGCCATGCGCAGGCTCATCGTCGGCACGCGCTCCGAAGGTTTCAGGATGAAGGTATTGCCGCACGCGATGGCCACCGGAAACATCCAGAGCGGCACCATCGCCGGGAAATTGAAGGGCGTGATCCCCGCGCACACGCCGACCGCCTGGCGCAGGGAAAAGGTGTCCACACCGGTGCCGGCGTTGTCGCTGAACTCGCCTTTCAGAAGATGTGGAATACCGGTCGCGAACTCGATAACCTCGATGCCGCGGGTAATCGAGCCTTCGGCGTCGACTACGGTTTTGCCGTGCTCCTGCGACACCAGTCTCGCCAGATCCTTCTTGTGCGTTTCCATCAGATCGCGAAAGCGCATCAGGACCCGCGCTCGGCGCAGCGCCGGCGCGCTGCGCCACGCGGGCAACGCCGCCGTGGCCGCGGCGACCGCCGCCGCGACGTCGTGCGCGTCACCGAGGGGGACGTGACGCAGCACCTCTCCGGTGGCGGGATTGGTTACTTCGCCGTAGCGGGTCGTATGCGCTGCTACGGCCCGGCCGCCGATCCAGAGTGGCAAGCGCTCAAGAGTGCTGAGGTCCATGGTTCCTCCTACTTAGGCATTGCATTGTCGCGCACTAACGTTCAAATGCCGAGAGTCGCTCGACGTATCGCGCGACCACATCGACTTCCAGATTCACCCGTGCACCCGCGCTGAGCCGTCCCAGCGTCGTGACCGCCAACGAGTGCGGTATGAGGTTCACCGAGAAGCAGCGGTCCTGGACCTGATTGATGGTGAGACTCACCCCATCGACTGCGATGGAGCCTTTGACCGCGATGAATCGGGCGAGGTCGGCGGGCGCCTCGATCTCCAGCAGCCTGCAGTCCGGATCGCCCGCCGGCGGCTCCATCCGCGTGACGACCCCGACGCCATCGACATGACCACTCACGAGATGGCCACCCAGTTGTTCGCCCAGCCGCAGTGCCGTTTCGAGGTTGACTGGTTGGCCGCGCTCGAGTCCACGGGTGTACCGCAGCGTTTCCTGCGACGCATCGAAGGCCAGCATCGAGCCGTCGATCGCTACGACCGTGAGGCAACATCCGGCGATCGCGATGCTGTCACCGATCGCTACGTCGGCGAGTTCCAGCGTTGCCGCATCGATTAAAAGGCGAGCTCCGCCCGATCGTTGGCGCACGTCGGCGATGCGTCCCACCGCTTCGACGATTCCGGTGAACATCAGGCTTTTCGCGCTTCGATGCGGGCGACGATGCGCCAGTCGGTGCCCACCGGATCGATGCTCGACACCCGCAACTGCGTGCGTTCCGCGAGCGCGGCGAGTTCCACTGGCAGTTCGAACATGCCGCGTGCCGGATCGCCGATCAGGCAGGGCGCCAGGTAGAGCAGCACCTCATCGATCAGGCCGGCGGACAGCAACGCGCCGTTGAGCTTCGCGCCAGCTTCGACGTGCAGTTCGTTGATGCCGCGTGTGCCAAGCGCATCGAGCATCGCGCCGAGGTCGATACGGCCATGGCGATCCGGCAACGCCTGGGTCTGCACGCTCGTCGGCCAGGGCGATCGCGGCGGCACGGCAGTGAATATCAGCGCAGCGTCGCCCGCCAGCGCGCGCGCTCTCGCAGGCGTCTCCGCAAGACGATCGACGATGACCTTGAGCGGCTGCCGCGATGTCTTCACTTCGCGCACCGTCAGTTGCGGATCGTCGTGCCGAACCGTGCCGATGCCGGTGAGGATCGCGCAGGCACGAGCACGCCAGGCGTGGCCATCGGCACGGGCAGCGGCACCGGTGATCCATTGGCTGGCGCCATTTTGCAGCGCGGTGCGGCCGTCCAGGGTCGCGGCGATCTTTACGCGCACCCACGGCCGACCGGTCTGAATGCGCTTGATCCAGCCGACATTGAGCTCGCGCGCCGCGGCCTCGCGCAAGCCGACATCCACCGCCACGCCCGCCGCGCGAAGCGTCTCCACGCCGCACGCGGCCACCGGATCCGGATCGCGCATGGCGGCGACGACGCGCGCGACACCCGCAGCCAGCAGCGCTTTGGTACACGGCGGCGTGCGCCCCTGATGGTTGCACGGCTCGAGCGTGACCATTGCGCAGGCGCCGCGCGGATCGTGACCGCGGTCCCGCGCGTCGTCGAGCGCACGGACCTCGGCGTGCGCTTCGCCGGCGCGTTCATGCCAGCCTTCGCCGAGGATCAGCCCGTCGCGGGCGATTACGCAGCCTACGCGCGGGTTGGGGGTCGTCGTGAACAGCCCGCGCCGGGCGAGCTCCAGCGCGCGATCCATTAGTTGCGCGTCGGTAAGCGCCCGCACGGCGATGGTCTCGATGGCGAGCGTCACCGCGATCGCTCAGCGCGGCTTGCGCCGGGCCGGAGACGGCTCGACTTCCTTGAGCGCGTCGCGAAAATCAGCAACGTCCTGGAAACTTCGATATACCGAAGCGAAGCGAATGTAGGCAACCTTGTCGAGCTTGTAGAGTTCCTGCATCACCATCTCTCCGACCTGCCGCGAGGGAATCTCGCGCTCGCCCAGACCCAGCACCGTCTGAACGATGCGTTCGACGGCCTGGTCCACATACTCGGTCGGCACCGGCCGCTTGTGCAGCGCGCGCTGAAACCCATTGCGGATGCGCGCGACGTCGAAATCGGAACGCGTGCCGTTCTGCTTGACAATTTGCGGCAGGCGCAGTTCTGCGGTCTCGTACGTCGTGAAGCGCTTCTGGCAGGCCAGGCAACGTCGGCGGCGGCGAATCGAGTCGCCGGCTTCCGACACCCGAGAGTCGACGACCTGGGTGTCGGGACTGCCGCAGAAGGGACACTTCATCGACTGCGGCCGCGGGCAGCAGGCAATCCGGCGGCAGGAACATCAGGGCGACGCGCGCCGACAGCCGCGCGCGGACCCGCCCTATGCATAGACAGGGTACTTCGCGGTCAACGTCTTCACGCCCTCCAGAACATGCTTGGCGACCTTGGTATCGGCGGGCGCATCGAGCAGATCGGCAATCAGGTGCCCGAGCTCCTCGCATTCGATCTCGGAGAAGCCGCGCGTGGTCACCGCCGGACTGCCGATGCGGATGCCGCTGGTGACGAACGGCTTTTCCGGATCGTTAGGGATAGCATTCTTGTTGACCGTGATGTGTACCCGTCCGAGCGCGGCTTCCGCATCCTTGCCGGTGATTTTCTTGGCGCGCAGGTCGACCAGGAACATGTGCGAATCGGTGCCGCCCGAGACGATGCGCAAGCCGCGTTCCTGCAGCACTACGGCGAGCACGCGTGCATTCTCGAGCACGCGCTGCTGGTAAACCTTGAACTCGTGCGACTGCGCTTCCTTGAACGCCACGGCCTTCGCCGCGATCACGTGCATGAGCGGGCCACCCTGCAAACCCGGGAAGACAGCCGAATTGATCTGCTTGCCGCGCTCGGCGTCGCTGAGAATGAAGCCGCCGCGCGGGCCGCGCAGTGTCTTGTGCGTGGTGCTGGTGACAAAATGCGCGGCGCCGACCGGATTGGGATAGACGCCGGCAGCGATCAGTCCCGCGTAGTGCGCCATGTCGACCATCAGCACGGCCCCGACGCTATCGGCGATGGCACGAAAGCGCGCCCAATCGATGACGCGGGAATAGGCCGATGCGCCGGCGACGATGAGCTTGGGCTTGTGCTCGTGAGCAAGGCGTTCGGCGGCGGCGTAGTCGATGATTTCGGTCGCCGGATCGAGCCCATACGCGACCACTTTGAACCACTTGCCCGACATGTTGACCGGTGAGCCATGGGTGAGATGCCCGCCGTGCGGCAACGACATGCCGAGAATGGTGTCGCCGGGCTGCAGCGCGGCGAAGAACACCGCCTGGTTCGCCTGCGCACCCGAGTGTGGCTGAACGTTGGCAAACCCGGCGCCAAACAGCTTTTTGACCCGGTCGATTGCCAGTTGCTCGGCGACGTCGACGAATTCGCACCCGCCGTAGTAGCGCTTTCCGGGGTAACCCTCGGCGTACTTGTTGGTCAGTTGCGAGCCCTGCGCGGCCATGACCGCGCGACTGGCATAGTTCTCGGACGCGATCAGCTCGATGTGCGCTTCCTGTCGCGCGTTTTCGCTGCTGATTGCCTGCCAGAGCTCCGGATCGGCCTGGGTAAGAGTTTGCGCGCGGTGGGGCATGACGACTGCATCGTGAATAAACCATTATTTTAGCACCGCCACGACGCCGCCCAGGACAAGCCGCGGCCTGCCGCCGGATTGCCAATGCTGGCATAGCGGGTTAATCTTCGGCGCGGGTTCGCTGGCGTCAACCGCCTCGCACGACCAAGCGTGGGCACGTCCGCCCGGTACTGGCCAGTCGGCTGCGCCACCCTTGGAGGATGCCCATGTCCGTGCTGCTGTCACTGTCCCGACTGATCGACCGCGTGAATGAACGTATCGGACATGCGCTGTACTGGCTGATCCTGGCGACCGTCCTGATCAGCGCGGCGAACGCGGTGGTACGAAAAGCGTTCAACTACAGCTCCAACAGCTTCCTCGAGATCCAGTGGTACCTGTTTTCGGCGGTCTTCCTCGGCTGCGCCGGTTACACGCTGTTGCGCAACGAGCACGTGCGCATCGATGTGATTGCCGGCCGCCTGTCGAAACGCGCGCAATCCTGGATCGACATCTTCGGCACCATCTTTTTCCTGCTGCCGATGACGTTGCTGATCATGTGGCTGTCGTGGCCCGTGTTCATCGAGGCCTACACGCGCCAGGAAGTATCTACCAACTCGGGCGGACTCATTATCTGGCCGGCGCGACTTCTGGTGCCGATCGGATTCTTCCTGCTAACGCTGCAGGGACTGTCCGAACTGATCAAGCGCATCGCGTTTCTGAAGGGACTGATCCCCGATCCATCCGAGAAACTGGTCGTCAAGACCGCCGAAGAGCAGCTCGCCGAAGACATTTTGCGCGCTCGCGGCGAGCAGGCGCTTGCCGCGGAAACGGTCGAACAAGCCACGGGCAGTCGCAAATGAGCGCGTTCCTGATCGCCAATATCGCACCGCTGATGTTCATGTCGCTGGTGGTGGTGCTGCTGCTCGGATACCCGGTCGCCTTTTCGCTCGGCGCGGTGGGCATCGTCTTCGCGTTGCTGGGCATAGAGCTCGGATTGCTGCGGCCACAGCTCATCCAGGCTCTGCCGGAGCGGGTATGGGGCGTAATGTCGAATGACACGCTGCTCGCGGTGCCGTTCTTCACCTTCATGGGACTGATTCTGGAGCGCAGCGGCATGGCCGAGGACCTGCTCGAGACCATTGGCCAAGTGTTCGGCCCGGTGCGTGGCGGACTCGCGTATGCGGTGATATTCGTCGGCGCACTGCTTGCGGCAACGACCGGCGTGGTCGCCGCGTCGGTCATCTCGATGGGCCTGATCTCGCTGC
>JBDTLK010000055.1:0-19206 GCA_039934835.1 Edaphobacterium sp. (SeqCode)
GTATCGCCCACGTACGCCGCCGAGATCTGCACACCCGAGCACGGCATGGGACTCGACGGCCTGTTGCGTCATCGTTCCGGGGTTCTGAGCGGCATCAGCAACGGCATCGACACCGATGCGTGGAATCCGGCGACCGACGCGCACCTGGCGTCGGGATTCGATGCGCGCCATCGCGCCCGGCGCGCCACCAACAAGGACGCGCTGCGCCGCCGCATGGGTCTCGCCACGGACCCCTCCGCACCACTGTTCGTCGTCGTCAGCCGGCTCGCCTGGCAGAAGGGGCTCGATCTGCTGCTCACGGCGACCGACCGCCTCGTCGCATCCGGTGCGCAGCTCGCACTGATCGGTGCCGGCGATGACGAGCTGGAGACCGGCTTCACCGCGGCGCGGGGGCGTCATCCGGGTCGGGTCGGCGTCGTGATCGGTTACGACGAGGGCCTGGCGCGCCTCGCGCAAGGTGGCGGCGATGCCACGCTGGTCCCGTCGCGATTCGAACCGTGCGGGCTCACCCAGTTGTGCGCAATGCGCTACGGATCCATCCCGGTCGTCGCGCGCGTCGGGGGGCTGGCCGACACCGTGATCGACGGCAGCGACGCGCAGCGCGGCGCCAAGTTCGGCACCGGACTGCAGTTCGCGCCGGTGACCCTCGACGCGCTGAACACCGCAATCGACCGCACCGTCGCACTTTGGCGCGAGCCCGGCGCATGGCGGCGCCTTCAGGCCCGCGCCATGGCGAACGATGTGAGCTGGCGCAAACCAGCGGCGCAATACGCGGCGCTCTATCGCGCCTTGGTCGCCTAATCCACGGCGTGACGGCCGCGCGCGGTACCGCCCCGCGTCATTGTGCAGGGGATCCTTGCCACGTCCTGTTCATCTGCCGCTGGCACTGCGCCGGCAGTTTGGGTCGCGTCCAGCCGAAAGGGTGGCGACGCACCGTCCTTGCCGACACCTGCGTACACGGTGAAGTGCGGAAACGGTACACGTCGCCCGTGGTCAGCTGATTCTTGAGCAAAACAAAGATGCCTGTAAAATAGTCATTGACCAGGCTTTGCGCGCCGAAGCCGATAGCGAGCCCGACGACGCCAGCGGCACCGAGTATTGGCGCGATGGAGACCCCGAGTTCACTGAGAATCAACACGCCGGCGATGAGCGAAAGGATCACTGACACGAGGTAACGGAAGACTCGGCCAATGGTTTCGGCGCGCTTCACTTGTTCGGGTTCCGCCAGACCTTGGGCTATGCGCTCGCGGAACGCGCGGATCGCACGGTTGACAAGGCTCGCCGCGATCCATGCGGCAAGGCAATGATCGCGATGCACACTGCGATGATCGCCGGTGCGGTCCAGTTATCCAGTTCCAGTGCATGGATTCGGCTCAGGAATGCCTCCATTATTTTTCTCCAGTCATATCAGAGTTCTGGCCGTCTGAACCCGCCATGCATTCGATACCCGCCGAGCCTCCTTTGTTCCACCCTCGTCACTGGGGCTGGACCGCGACTGCGCTGGTGGCAATCCTCGTCGTAGGCATCATCGACTACATCACCGGACCGGAAATCTCGTTCTCGGTGTTCTATCTCCTTCCCGTCGCGATCGCGGCATGGCTCTCGGGAACACGTGTCGCCGTCGGCGCCTCGGTGCTTGCCGCGGAAGCAGAGATTGCCCGGATGCGCCGCTACGGCCAGTCGCTGACGCTGGCATACATCGATGTGGATGACTTCAAGCGTGTAAACGACAGCCAAGGGCACGCCGCCGGCGATCGACTGCTTGTCGACGTCGGCGCCACCATTCGGCGCAACCTGCGCGCCACTGACGTTGTCGTGCGCTACGGCGGGGACGAATTCGTCGTGCTTCTGCCCGTCACCGGTCAGCAGGAGGCGCACGTCGCTATCCATAAGCTTCTCGCGGCAGTCAGAGAAGCGTTCGCGGACGCGGTGCGGCCGGTAACTCTAAGCATTGGCGTGGTCACCTGCCAATCAACACCTCCGTCGATCGACGTTCTCATGGAGAACGCCTATCGCTTGATGTATCAAAGCAAGACCGCGGACAAGAACTCCGTTTGCTTCGCTGCTTACGGCGCCGCGTAGCAGCGACGCCGACGGCGCGCCGACGTTCGACGATACTGCTCGTCGACGCGCGCTGCGTCGCACTCGAGTCGTGCTTTATCGATAGCGCGCCGCCGCCGCCGCGACTGCGCGCGCGATCCGGCCACTAATCCCGCTCGCGCAACGCCAGCGGGGCCGCAGAAAGAACACCGCCCCGGCCGCGCCGGCGGCCGGAATGATCGGCAAGTCCCCGCAAAGCATCGCGCCGAGAACGGCACCCGCGACGTAGGCCGCGGCGGTCGCACCGATCTGGCTTGAGGTGAGTCCCAACGCCGTCGGCTGTGTGAGCGCGCTTGCGAGCGAGCCGACGCGCGCGCGCTCCAGCCCGTCGATGATCCAGCTCGTGCCGAGGGCAGCGATCAGCAGCGTATGAAAGCGCGATTATCCAAGGCGGTCGAGCCGCGCTGGCACGTTTGTTGAAAACGGGCCGCCAGGCATAGGCACGATTATAGGGCGGTCGACCGAGGGGAATAGCTTCGCTACTATTGTCACTCCGCTCGCAGGGCCACTGCGGCGGCGGGAAACTTCAATGTCCCGCAGTGGTCGCATAATATGTAGCGCTGGCGTAGTCACGGCGCGGACATGGCCGGTTGTCCGCCATCGCCCACCATGACGGAGGATCGAAATGACAAACCTGGACAAGGAAGAAATGATCAGGCGCCTGGAGCAATTCGAGGCGCCGCCGCAACACGACCGCGACGCGCAGTCCCTCGCCGGCCCTAATTCAGGCTCCGAGGGGAAGGGTGACGCGAGCAGTGGGCCGCGTTCACCCACCGGCCCAGCTGATGAAGATGAAACGCACGACGTGCAAAGCGAAGCTCTCTACGATCGCTTCGTGGAAAAATCCCGTCAGCTGTTCGAGGCGGGCCAGGAAAAAGGACGCGATGCCTTCGACAAAGCCATGGATCGCGCGCGCGAACAGCTGTCCGCAGCCGGAGAATTCAGCGCCGAACAGGGCGCACTGTACAAAAAGTATATGCAGCGCGACCTCGAGCAGACCGCCGAAGACATGCGCACGCTCGGCAAGCAGGCCGAGGAGCGTTTTCACCCATCGCGCGTCGGGGCTGGGGCGCTGTCCTCGCTGGCCAAGCTGCTGCACGCGACCGGCACTGCGATGACCTCGCTCTCGCGCAAGGCGGAAGGGGCGCTGGCCTACATGACCGGAGAGGTCACCACCGCGGGTACGCTGACGTGTACCTCATGCGCTCAGACGGTGCAGCTCAAGTCAACGGGGCGTGTTCCGCCCTGCCCCAAGTGCCACGGCACCGTGTTTCGAAAAGGCTACTGAAACGAGGCTCGTGCCGAAGGCACAGCGATGCGCCGCTCGCCGTGCGCAATGCACGATCGGCAGCGGCATCGTGCATGCACGCATGCCGCGAGAGCGGCTTCGAGCTACGTGGCCTGATACGCCAGCAGCGCGGCCGGAAAATTCGCCAGGACTTGCGCGAGCGGCATCGCGCCGCCGGTGGCGACCAGCACCTCTCCGCTGAGCACATTGGTAAGCGGTGTGCCCGCGGCGATGAAAGACAGGTCGAGCGTCGTGTCGCCCCATGCTGCCTTGCCGACAGGCGCTACACCCACGTCAAGCCCGAGTCCCGCGAACAGCCGGCCCGCGACCGCGACGATGCCGTTCGACCCGAAGCGACGCGAATACGCAACCACGCGCTCGTCCTGCGCGCCCGCCGCGACGACCGGGCGATAGCCGCCACTCTCGAACACCTCGGGCTGCCTTCGCCGCAACGACAGGATGCGCCAGGTGGTCCAGAGCTTGGCCATCCCATCCTCCGGCGTGTCGAGCAGCGCCTGCACCCGCGCCGGCAGAAGGTCGGCGGGCCCGGCGGCAACAACCTCGAGCGAGTACAGCGCGTCGCGACGCCTCCCGTAATCGACCGCGCGCCGGTTGTCCGGATCGACAAGCGTCAGCGCGATCCCCTCGTGGCCCTGATAAATGTCCGGCACCCCCGGCGACGAAAACTTGACCAGCGCCATGGAGATGGTGTTCAACGCGCCAAACCACACCAGCGGCCGCAGCTGCGCGCGGAAATCGTCGAGGAAAACATTGCCGTCGACTCGCCCGAGCAGACCTTGCACGAACCCCGCGATGGCGGATTCGTAGTCGTCGTTCGGATTGATCCAGCTCGACTGCACCTTCGCCTCCCTGACCGCCTTCTGCATGTACGCGTCGATGCGCAGGCGATACGCCTCGAGGGTCGACTCATCGATCTCCCCCGCAGGAAACGTACCGGCAAGGGTCTGGTAGAGGTGATACTCGTCGTTAGGGGATGGCGCCGGGCGGCCGTCGACCTTGCGCTTGCGGCTGCGGTTGGTGCGGCTCCAGCGCCTGACTGCCAAGCGCCACGCCGCGGGCAGCTCGGAAATCACATCAATGCGCGCCCGCACGTCCTCCGAACGCTTGCTGTCGTGCGTCGACGTCGCGAGCATCGTGTGCGGCCACTTAGTGGCGCGATCCGCGCTCGCGTCGTGGAACGCGGCTACGGTCGTGCCGAAATCATCCGGATCGCTGCCCACGTCGTTGAGCGACAGGAGCCGATTGAATACGTAAAAGGACGTGTCTTCGACGCCTTTGGCCATCACCGGCGCGGTGAACTGCTGGGCGCGCATGGCGAAGCGTCGATACTCCCTGACCTGGTCCTGAGTCGCATCCGCAGGCGGCCGTGCCAGGAGCACATCCGTCACGAAATCGAATACGCTTAGATCTGCCGCGGTGCTGCGCCGCTTGGCTTGCGTCACAGCCCATTGCACGTAGTGTTCGTCCTGCGTCGAGACGCCATCGGCAATGTAGGTGCGATACACCGGGAAGCACGCCACCACCTCGGCGATGGCCTGGCGCAGAGAATTCAACGTGAAGTCGCGGGTGCGCCAGTCGGTGCGCGCGATGCGCACCGCTTGGTTGGCCAGAACGGCCAACTCACCTGCGAGCGCCGTCTTCATCACCAGGCGCTTGCCCCGGTACGCCGCTTCGCCGAAGTCGACAGCCTCGTCGCGGACAAAAGCACGCCATGCGCGGTCGACTCGAGACCGCGCCGCTGTATCGACAAACAGGCCGTTGACGACATTCGAGAAGCGATAACCGGTCGTCCCGTGTACGGGCCAGCTCGGTGGCAACTGCTCGTGCGGGGCAATGATCTTCTCGATCACCACGTACAGCGGCCGCTCCTTGCGCCCCTCGTGCGGACTCGCGCCGACCAGGCGAGCGTACTCCTCCTGGATACGACGAAAATACTCGGCAGGCTCGTACAGGCCGTCAGGATGATCGATGCGCAACCCATCGATTATCCCCTCGGCAGCAAGCTCGAGCACGAGGCGGTGCGTCGATTCAAACACCGCTGCGTTCTCGATGCGCAGTGCCGCCAGCTCGTTGATGTGAAAAAAACGCCGGTAATTGATTTCGTCCGCCGCAACCCGCCAGTAGGCGAGCCGGTAGGCTTGCGCCTCGAGCAACGCATCGAGTCTCTGGTAGCTTGCGCGCTCACCCGCGGTGCCGTTGAGCGTACGCACCACCCGCGCGATCGCTTCGGCCAACGCTGGATGCTCGCGCACAATTTGTGCAAGGCGCCGCTTGTGCAGATCCGCGTCGCGGCGGCGCTCGACAAGCGCTTCCGCGCTGGTCAAATCGCGCGCCGGCAGGCGACCGAGCGCCGCGATCAGGCTCTCGAAATCGGCGTATGCTTGTGCTGGGAGTGCTTCGCGCGCGAGCAATGGCGGCACGCGTGCGAGGATGCGCGGATACTCGCGCGGGTCGATCGGAAACCGGTGCTCGTGATACTTCAACGCGAGGCTGCCCGCGCTTGCCTCGAAGGTGAGAACGAGCTCGCCGCGTTCCAGCACGTGCCCGTAGTGATCGCCGAGAACCGGCACCAGCACCTTGCCGGCAAGCGTCGGATCGATTGGGTACCAATCGATGTCGAAATACGTTGCGTGGGCCGATGCCGGCCCGTTCTCCAGTACGTCCATCCACCAGACGTTGTCGGCTCCCATGACCGCCATGTGATTCGGCACCACGTCGGCGATCTGCCCCATGCCGTGACTTTTCAGCGTCGCGACAAAGCGATCGAAGTCGTCGCGGGTGCCGATCTCCGGGTTCAGCGCGGCATGATCGACGATGTCGTAACCGTGCTGACTGCCCGCGCGGGCACGCAGGTAGGGCGAGCAATAGACGTGGCTCACTCCAAGCTTGGCCAGATACGGCACGATCGCGGTCGCGTCAGCGAACCTGAAGTCACGATGCAACTGCAGCCGATAAGTCGTGCGCGGAATGACGGCGGTCGCGGTGCGCGCGCCGCCGTCGCGTCGCGGGCGGGTGCCACCCCGAACCGCGGCGAGCGCGCGCGCGAGCGCGACGAAGCGATCATCTGCGGGCCATTCCTCGAGGGTGAGAGGCAGCTTCCGCCGCCAGTTCGGATGCTCCGAAACCGTGCCCGGCAAGTTTGCCTGCTCGCGCAGACCGAGCACGTCCTCGAATTGGACGACCATGATCTGCGCGGCGGTGCGCGCGAGAAAGACCTCGATCGAGCGCGCGAACTCGGGCGTCATCTCCGGCAGCGAAACGGGATTGACGCTCGCGCCGGGCGGCAACAGGCCTTCGCGTTCCAGCGCCAGCAATAGTCGCGCCCGGTCCTGCGCACGCCCGAGCACCTGCGCATCACGCGCGGGACCCGGCAGGAGGTGTAGGCCCGCACGCAGCGCGATGTCGTGTCCGGCCCACCAGCCGGCGAGCGTGGGCAAGTCGTGCGTCGAGGCCGCCACCAGTGCTTGCGTGGGATAGGCGCCCGGCGCGGCCATATCTCCCGTTGCATCGCGCTCGAAGTAGAGCAACCGGTACGAGAGGACACCGCTTGCACCGAGCGCGGTGCGCACTTCGTCGGGCACGGTACCCAGATCCTCGCCGATGACAACGCAGCCGTTGCGATGGCTTTCGAGCGCAACGATGCCGAGCAGATCCGCGAGCGGGTACTGTACGTACGCGCCCTCGGCGGCGCCGGCGCCGTCGGGCACCCAGTAGAGCCGCGCGAGCCCCATGACGTGATCGATGCGCAATGCGCCCGCATGCCGCATGTTGGCGCGCAGCGTGGCGATGAATGGCGCATAGGCCGCAGCGCGTAAGCGCGCCGGTACCAGCGGTGGCAAGCCCCAGTCTTGCCCGTTGGGACTGAATTCGTCGGGGGGTGCACCGATGCTCGCGTTGATGGCGTAGAGCTGCTGGTTCGTCCAGGCCTCGGCTCCGCTGCGGTCGACCGAGATCGCGAGATCCTCGCCGAGCCCTACGCCGAGCCCAACGTCCGCCGAACTCTGCGCGACGCGAGCGAGCTGCTCGTCTGCCAGCCACTGCAGATACTCGAAGAACTCCACCCGCGCGGCGTGCGCCGCCGCGAAGGCCGCGCATTGCGGCGAGTTCGGGTCGCGATAGGGCTCGGGCCAGACCGGCCATCCCCACGTCGAAGGGTCCGCGCGATGGAAATGCTCCTGGATTGCTTCGAACAGCGCGTGACCGCGCAACGCAGTGCCACCAGCGTGCTGGAATGCGCGGAACGAGCGCGCGCGCGGCGTGCCCGCATCCAGGTGGCGCTCGCGAAAGTGGGGGAACAGCAACTCGAGCACGCGATGCTTTGCCGCCGCAACGGCGGGATAGTCTACGAATTCGGTGCTGCGCAGCGCGTCGAGCTCCGTCTGAAACGCATGCGATCGCACCAGCTGGCGCGCAGCCTCGCATTCGTTGAAATCCACGACCGCCTCGACATCGATGCAGAGCGGATTCTTGAACAGACGACTCGACGGGCTGTAGGGGCTCGCGCGCGTGGCATCATGCGGAAACAGCGCGTGCAGCGGACTGAGGCCAACGAACCCGGCCCCGAGCCCGCCCCACTGCTCGACAATGGTGCGCAAGTCCGAAAAGTCGCCAATGCCCCAATTTCGTCCGGACCGCACGCCATAGAGTTGGACCGCGGCACCCCACACCCGACCGCCGGCGTCGAGCGCCGCCGGACGATGGCACGTCCGTGGCGCTGCGATGAGCACACACGTACCCAGAACAGCTTCCGCGTGGGCAATAGTCAGGCGGTGATAGCCCGGCGGAAGCGGCAACGACAGCACCCATTCGCGCTCGTCGAAGCGCATTGCCCCGATCGTGGCGTGCGCGGTGGTGCCAAGCTGCGCCGGTATGAACGAGCCTGCGTGCCGCTCGCCACCTTCCTCGTCGGCGGTCCACAGGAGTTCCGCCAGTTCGAGCTCGGCGGGGAGGCGCAAGCGGATGGTGCGTTGGGATTCGTCGGCGAAAACGACCAGTGCCGGCTCGACGACGGTGCGCCAGCGGTTCGCGCCATGGAAGGCGATGGATGCTTCGATCTCTTTTGCGCTGCCTGCCCAGACACCCATTGCCTCGAGCAGCGCAACGACCGACGTCTCGGGTGCACGGTGCGAATGTCCCCAGACGTCATGGTACTCGAGCGCGATACCGTGCTGCATCGCCAGGTGAGCAAGGCGCGGGCTCATGGTTGAAGCGACCATTCGACGACCCAGGCGCCCACTTCGTCCGCTCGACCGGGCGCGGCGCCGACCGGCATTTTCGTGTAGAAGCATCGTCCCGGCGGCCGCGACACACCCAGCGCCGGGGTATCGCACAGGTTCGCCAACAGGTGCAGTTGGCGGGTGCCACCAAGCCACCAATCGACGCGCAGCAGGCCGGGGCCACGCACCTCGAAGCGACCGCAATGCTCGATCTGCGCGAGGCTCGGAATCACGTACTCGTGCCGCAGCGCGAGCAAGTTACGATAGCCCGCGAGTGCAGCGCGATGTTGCGGGCGATCGAGCTCGGTCCAATCGAGCTTCGAGGCGACAAACGACTCCCGCGCGTTCGGGTCGGGAATGCTGCCCAGGCTACCGTCGTTGCGGAAGCGATCAAAGTTGGCGAATTCGTTGCGTCGCCCCTCGGTCACCGCTGCAGCCAGTTCAGGGCCAAAGTCGCAGAAGAAGAGGAAAGGCGTGGAAGCAGCGAACTCCTCGCCCATGAACAGCATTGGCGGTGATGGCGCGAGCAGTATGCACGCCGCCAGCGCGTCGAGTGCGCGCGGTTCGGCGATCGCGGCGATGCGTTCGCCGAAAGCCCGATTGCCGACCTGATCGTGGGTCTGCAGAAAATTGACGAACGCGGTCGGCGGGAGATCGGCGCTGGGCTCACCGCGCGCGTTGTCGCCGCGATGTGCGGACGCCTCTCCCTGGTAGCCGAAACCCTCGGCCAGGCAGCGTGCGAGTTGCCACAGCGGCTTGGTGGCGTAATCGACATAGTAGCCATCGCGCTCTCCCGTAACCAGGACGTGCGCAGCATGGTGGATATCGTCGTTCCACTGCGCGGTGGAGAGCGTGGGCAGGTGCGCGCCATCGCGCAGGAGGTAGCGCGCTTGATTGCGGTCGTTCTCGAGGACCAGGTGCACGTTGCGGGTACGTCCCGGGCCTGACCGCACCGCGGCCGCGATTTCGCTCACGATGTCGAGCGCGGAATCGTCGGCGATGGCGTGCACCGCGTCGAGGCGCAGGCCGTCGAACTGGTATTCCTCGAGCCAAAATAGCGCGTTGTGGATGAAGAAGTCACGCACGGTTCTCGAGTGCTCGCCGTCGAAGTTGATGGCAGCGCCCCAAGGTGTCTGATGGCGGGCATTGAAAAACTGTGGCGCGTAATGGTGCAGGTAGTTCCCCTCGGGGCCAAAATGGTTGTACACGACGTCGAGCAGCACCATCAGGCCGCGCGTGTGGGCGGCCTGCACCAGGCGTTTGAGCGCGTTCGGTTCACCGTACGTGGCGTCGGGCGCAAAAGGCAGAACACCGTCGTAGCCCCAATTGCGCGTGCCGGGAAAATCCGCGACCGGCATCACTTCAATCGCGGTCACGCCGAGGCCGACGAGATAATCGAGCCGTTCGGAGGCGGCGTCGAAGGTGCCGGCTGCGGTGAACGTGCCGACATGCAACTCATAGATCACCGCCTCTTCCCACGCCCGGCCACGCCAGACGTCGTCCGACCAGTCAAAACTCCGCGGATCGACCACTTCAGACAGGGCATGCACATCGTCGGGATTGGAGCGTGACGCCGGATCCGGGACGACGATGCCGCCATCGATGCGGAATCCGTACCGGCTGCCGTGCCCAGTCTCGGCGAGGATCGCCTCGCGCCATCCCCCACCGCACTCGTGCATCGCGATTTCGCGCTGCCCTTGTTCGACGGTCGCGATAAGGTCAACGCGAGCAGCACCTGGCGCCCAGAGGCGGAAGCGCGTCGCGCCATCGGCGCGAATCGCCGCGCCGAACGGCATGTCGTGATGATGCATCATCCGCGCACGCTCCGTGGATCGCGCCCATGCGCGTTGAGAAACCGGCGTTTACGATGAAGATAGTACGACGAACGGTCGCCGTCGCGCCACACGAGCGTCGGTTCGCATCGGGCTGCGTCAATGGATTTCGTTTGGGCGCGCGTGGAGCAGGCGCGATGCTTTCGGAACCGCACCGTCCGGGGGTACGCCGGTTTGCGACACCAGCGCCGCGACTCCAATGCGAAGGCTCAGACCGATTCGAAACCGCGCGGTGCAATCGCATCGTCCGTGCGCGACTTGCCGAGCGCCCCTGGATAAAGCGTGTCGAGCACGGAGCGAAGGCCACGCTTCAGCAGGGGAGCCAGCTCCTTCTCGATGGCCGACACGTCAGCGTCGCCGTCGCGACGCGACCAGATCGCGGCCAGTGACGGCCGAAGAGCGTCAACCTCGCGTTGCGTGAGTTCGTCCCAGAATGGCGGATATTCGCTTTCCTTCCAGTCGCCGCGGCCGCGGCCGAAATGCGCGACGGCGAGATAGCGCAGCAGCGCGGCGCTGACGAGACGATCGAGAAGCTCGTCATCCCAGCGCAACACCGGCCCGGTCCTGCCCCGCATCACGTTGTAGCCGCGCGCGATGCCCGCGCCGCCGAGCGCACCGGCGATCGCGCCGATCAGCGTCCCGGCGCCGAGCGTGAGCCCGTGGGCCGCAAGGTCGGCGGCAAGGCCTGACGCGGCGCCGGACACGACTCCGCCCATCAGCGCGGCCTTCCCCTCGTCCAGCGGCGCGTCGACGCGCACATCGCCGGCCAGACGCTCGAGTACCGCGTCCACCGCGCGGCCCTCGAGGCCGTGGATCGCGATGAGTCTCGCGGTGCTCGCGCGCACGTCGATATCGAGCCGCTCGACGAGCACGCGCGCCGCCCGCTGCTTGTCGTCCTCTGTCTTCCGGCGCACCACCATCGAGCGCACGGCATTGCGCAACTTGTCCATCATGCCAGGGGCGTCGAGCGCGACGCGATCGCAGGCCGCACGCGCGATCGGCACTGCAAGCGCTGCCATCGATTCATCGAATTGCGCGCTTCGCCGCGCCTGCCAGGCGGCGACCAGCCGGTCGTACCCTTCGCGCTTGGCCGTGGCGATGGCCGGCGCAAGCGCGCGCAGGAGCACGATCTCCTGCACCCAGCAGCGTGCGAACGCGTCGAGCGTGAGCACGCCGCGGACGAACCGGTGCGACGCCAGGGCCTCGCGCCAGCGCCGTTCGATGGCGTCCTCCTCGGCGGCGTGTCGCGGTGGGCCCATCTGGTTGAGCAAAACGAACACCGGTCTGCCGATCCACGCCAGCACCTCGAGTTCGGGCGCGATGTAGCCGGCGTCCGCGGGCGTCTCGGACGCGTTGACAAGATAGAGCACGACATCGGCTTCCTCGCGCACGTTGCGCACCACCTTCTGCGACAGGTACAGCGCCGGGTCGCGAAAGCGGTCCCAGACCTGGGACAGGAACCAGCCAATGGGGTTGCCGTGTTGCGCGAGACGGCGCGCAAGGCGGGCGCTGTCGCCGAAGCCGGGAGTGTCCCAGAGCACCAGCGCATCGCCTTCGGGGGTGACCTGCAGCGAGTGCGCCGCAGCCTCGGTGGTGACGTGCGGCGCGTCGCGAACCTCGCCGATGTCCTGTCCGAGCAGCGTGCGCGCGAGCGTCGTCTTACCCGCGTTGGTGTGCGATATCAGCGACAGCGCGATTTCGCTTGCCATCACAGCATGGCTTTCTCGAGCGCACGCTCGAGCTCGATCGTGGCATCGACCGCGTCGGACGCACCGAGGTCGGCAAAGGCGCAGGCCACAGTGCAATCGGCGCAAAGTGCGCGCCAGCTCGCGCGGCGTCCCTCGACACGTTCGGGCTCGCTGTTCCAGCGCTCGCGAAATGCACTCTCGTCGACCAGTGCCACCAGCGTGCCACCGGGTCCGAGTCGCCGGGCGGCCGCGTCCAGGAATGCGCCGTGGGTCTCGCGCTCCGGAGTCGCCGTGGAATTGAACACCGCGATCACATGGGCTGAGCCTTCGAACACTGCGTCGGTCGCGAGCGCATCCTCGCCGCCGTAAGCCACCGGCGCTCGGACGGTCAGCGACGCGTTCGCGCCGACCACGCCTCGAATCACGCGTTCGAGTGTCGCCGACGCCGCCGCCGGCAGCGCATAGCTGTAAGGAATGACGTGCACGCGCACCGGTCCACCACGAAAACCGCGCAGCAGCCGCGCAAAATACGGCTGGTCCAGCGCAACCGGCAGATGCCCTTGCCGGAAGCGTTCGAGCGACCCTGACCACAGCGCCAGCGCGAGCCGCGGCGCGATCACCACCAGCGCCACCGTACCCGCCATCAGGTGCAGCCAGCGCGCGGCGTTTTCCCCCGCGGGAGCGCGGATGGCCTCGACCTCGGCCAGGCTCGGAATCGGAATCGCCGAAATCGCCGACCCCGGCGCCAATGCAATCGCCAACAGCGAGCGCACCGTTTGCGCATCGAGAAATGTGCTCTCCCAGGTCGCCCGATACTCGAATGCGATGCCGCGCAGATAGAGGCCCGCGACGAGACCAACGGCGAAGCTCGCTGCAGCAAGATGAAGGATGCGTGCCACGCGTGCGCCGTAAAGCGAGGCCGACAGAATCGCCCATTGGCTCGCGAACTGCGCTATGGCCGGCGCAAGCTCGCCGCGTCCGGCGTTTGCACGCCCGCCGGCCCATCGGATCACGAAACCTCGCGCCGGTCCCGGGGATGCGGCGTCGCCATAGCGCATGATGAAACCGACCACGAGCATGGCGTACACGGCGAGATTCCAGACGAGCAGACCAAAAAACGGCGGCGAAAGGAGGTTGATGCGCTGCTGTCCACCGATTTCGTCGATTGCCAAACCCGCAAGAAATGCGCTGGCAACGATTATATTTCCCACCCAGGGTCGCCAGCGCATGGCATTGACGACCCGCGGAAAAGCCTTGTAGCGCTCGCCGACGCGTGCCAGCGCAAGTCGCGCCCGGGTCGCCAGAAAACTTTCCGGCGCGCCACCCTCGCCCACGACCTCGGCCGCGGCGCGGCTCGCCCAAGCGCGATCGGCATCGGTCCAGACCGACTGCGCGCGATGCGCGCCGTCGAGTGCCTGTATCGCGGTGACCTCCAGCGCGGCATTTTCGTCCATCGACACGTTGCGGACCCCTCCTCGTTCACATGCGCTGCGCAACACGGCCCAGATCTGCAAACGCCTGCGCGCGGCGGGGTGGCCTCGGGCCAAGGCGACACGGCCTGCGATCGGCAGACCAACAATCACGGGCGCGTCATTCTACCGCGCCGAAACGCGCCGTACTTGCGCCGCATCGACGCGCCAGCGTTTTGCTGAATCCTTGCCGCCGCGGTTCGCGGCAGCGACAAATCCGCCGGTCAGGCCGCGTGCCGTACGACGTGAGCCGCCTGCCGCTGCGAGAGCACGAACCTCGGAGCACGGCTCATGCTCTGCCGAGCAACCCCTTCGCGACCGCCACGACGTGCACAAGTTCGAAGCCGAACTTCTGCTGCAAGGCCTTGAGCGGCGCCGAGGCGCCGAAGGTGTGCATGCCGATGACGCGGCCGCGCGTACCGACGTAGCGCTCCCAGCCGAATGTCGAAGCCTGTTCGATCGCCACGCGCGCCGTGACTTGCGGCGGTAGAACGCCGTCGCGATCGTCCTGCGACTGCTGCTCGAATACATCCCACGACGGCATCGATACGACACGTGAACCGACGCCGGCGTCGAGCAGCTGCTCGTGCGCGGTGACCGCCAGGGTGACTTCGCTGCCGGAGGCTATGAGAATGAGTCCGGGACCAGGAATTTTGCATCCTCGGGCCAGCCGTAGGCGCGCTTGGTGAGCCGCACCTCCTCCTCGTCGAGCGGCTCGCCGTGCGCCGCGGCCGTGTCCTGCCGGTGCGGCGACCCGTAGCCGATGTGGCTGCCGAGTATTCGGCGTTCACCGCTTGGATTCCGGTGAGATACAGGACCGACCACAGCAGCATCGACGCATGACGGTTCGAAAGCACGAAGCGGTCACGATTGGGCCAGATCGGATCCAGCGGATCGAATCGCATGACCCGATTCCAGATCGTGCAGACCAATGGTGCCAGCGCCATCGGCGTGGCCGGATGGCCCGAGTTCGCCGCCTGGACAGCGTCGATCGACAGCGTGCGGATGGTATTGATGGCAAGCGTTGCCATGTCGCTGCGTATCATCGCCGTTCCTCTCGAATTCATTGCCCGCACTTGACTGCGAGGCCCGGCGCAAGCCCGGTTCCTGTCAGTTGGCGGAGGCACGCTTGAGCCGTCGCGCCGCGGCGCGATCGGCAAAAACCTGCGCGTTGCGCTGCTCCACCCGTCCGCCGGGGATCCGCGCGTCGCCGCTGAACAGGCGCAGCAGTGCGTCGGCCTTATCCTGCCCGGTCACCATCCAGAGCACATGCCGGGCACGGTTCAGGACCGGGTACGTCAGCGTCATCCGGCGGCGCCCCTCGTACGGACCCGCGAGCGCCACGTCGCGATCCGTGATGTCGAGCACGGGGTCGCCGGGGAGCAGCGAAGCGGTATGCCCATCGGCGCCGAGTCCCAACAGAGCCATATCGAGCACCGCCGGCGATCCGGCAACCGCGCGCAGTATCGCTGCGTAGCTCGCAGCGGCGCTCTCGAGATCGCTGCTCGCCACCGGCATCGCATGAATCTGCGACGCAGCGATGGGCGCATGCGCGAGCAGTGCCGCGTGCAGCTGGGTCAGGTTCCGATCGTCATCACCTTCGGGCGCAACGCGCTCGTCGACCTGGAAGATCTGGATTGCGGACCACGGCACGTCCTCGCCGGCGAAGGCGCGCAACATCGGCAACGGTGTATGGCCGCCGCTGACCGCGAGCGTGAATTGTTGGCGCAACGCCACTGCCGCGCGTGCCTCGCGTGCGACCAACGCGGACGCAGCATGGGCGACCGCCGCCGGGTCGGGCAGGACTTCGACGTGCATCATGCGCTGGGTGCGAGCGTCCGGTACTGCCAGCCGTCGTGCGGCAGTACGCTGGAATCGATTGGCTGCGGGCCCCAGCTTCCGGGTTCGTACACGAGGACGGGTACCTTGGCATCGAGCACCGGATCGACGATGCGCCAAGCCTCCTCGACGCAGTCTTCGCGCGCGAACAGTGTCGAATCGCCGATCATGGCGTCACCGAGAATCCTTTCATGCGCATCCATCTCGTTCGCCGCGGGATGCTGGCTGGCGTTGTTCGTCGCCAGGATAATCATGCCGGCGTTCCCTTCATCGTGCGGTAGCGGCGGATCAGCGCGCTGGTCGAGCTGTCGTGGCTGAGCAGTGGCTCGGTCGTGATTTCGAGCTCCGGAATGATCTGTTGCGCGAGAACCTTGCCCAGTTCGACGCCCCACTGGTCGAACGAATCGATGTTCCAGATGACGCCCTGCGTGAACACACTGTGCTCGTAGAGCGCAACCAGCGTGCCAAGGGTGGCCGGTGTCAGTTGGTCGGCGAGAATCATGCTCGAAGGCCGGTTGCCTTCGAACACGCGATGCGCCGCGAGGTGCGCCGGCGTGCCTTCCGCCGTCACCTCGGCGAGCGTCTTGCCGAATGCGAGCGCCTCGGCCTGGGCGAAGACGTTGGCAAGCAGGATGTCGTGGTGACGGCCCAGCCGATTCAGCGGCCGGGCGAAGGCGATGAAATCGCATGGGATCAGTCGCGTTCCCTGATGAATCAGCTGGTAGAACGAATGCTGGCCGTTGGTGCCGGGCTCGCCCCACATTGCGGATTCGCCTGCCGGTATGACCTTTCCACTCGCCGCTGCGGATGCGGCGGCAGAACGCGTCCATCCGGTCCAGCACGGCGTGGACTTCGGGCACGACATTGCTGCCGTCGGTAACGATCGAGGTGCCCTTCGGCGCGCGCAATGCGACATGCAACACTGCGCGACCTTCGGCGACGTTGATCTTCTCGCCGCGGAACATGGCGTCGATTCGCTCGCGCAAACCGCGGGCCTGCGCGAGCTGCACCAGCCGGTCGATCGTTTCGGCCGTGGCCCGTTGTTTCGAGTAATCCAGGTAGATGCCGACAGCTTCGAGTCGCATCTGCTCTCCGCGCTGCGGATCGTCGGCGAAGAGCTGCCGCAGGTGCACGGCACGCAGCGTGCGATGATGTGCTTCGAGCGCCTGCCATGCCGGGTCCGTGGTGAGCACGGGTAGCTGCGACGGCGCTGCGTTCATGCTCGCGTTCCGCGTTTTGCGACTCCATCGGCGGCTCGTCGCGACAGCGACGATGCGTCGTGCGCTATCTCCCATAGCCGGAATCCACCGACGAACGCCGCGCCGTTGTCGGTGAGTCGACAACGTATTGGCAGCTGCTTTAAGTGCTCCGCGTTGCCCCCGCCGATGACCACGTCTTCAGGCAGCAGAGCGGCGACGAGTCGTTCGATGACGTCGGCTACGCAGTCGCGCCACTTTTTCTTGCCGCGTTTCTTGAGCGCTTTCACCCCGACATAGTCCTCAAAGGTCTTCTTTCTGTACGGGAGATGCGCAAGCTCCATCGGCACCACGATGCGGTCGACGACCATCGCCGAACCAAGGCCGGTGCCCAGGCCCAGGAACAGCATCTTCCCGCCCCGGTAGGCGCCGAGCGCCTGCATCGCGGCGTCGTTGATGATCCTCACCGGCCGTCCAAATGCCGCCTCGTAGTCGAAATCGACCCAACCGGTTCCCAGATTGTGCGGCTCGGCGCTCGGCCGCCCGCGCAGGACGGAACCTGGGTAGCCGATCGCGACGGCGTCGTAGCGCCAGCCGGCCACCCGCCGCTTCACCCCCGACGCCATCTGCGCTGCGGTCATCTGCGGGCCGGATTTGAACTTGCGCTCCGTCCGCCTGGCCGTGGCCAGCATCTTGATGTGAGTGCCACCGACGTCGATCACCAGAACGTTCACGCGGGCTCCTTCCTGTTGGCTGGTCCGCAGATGCGTTGCATTGTTTTCCGATCGGCTGTCAGCATGGTTTCAATCGACCTTTTCCGGTCGGGTGCCCTTCGCTGCGATGGCCGCGATGAGATCGTTCCATGACTTGACGAATGCCGCGGCCCCCTCGTCCTGCAGTCTCGCAGCAAGCGCGTCGATGTCGATTCCAGCGGACACGAACCGCGCCAGCGTCGCCTCGCAGTCGCCGCCGTCTGCCGGCATCGTAGCCTCGACGTCACCATGATCGGCGAAGGCCTTGAGCGTCGCCTCGGGCAGCGTACTGACGGTGCACGGCGCCGCCAGCGCTTTGACGTACAAAATGTCCGAGGCCTTCGGAGCCTTGGTGCCGGTGCTGGCGAGCATGCGCCCGGGCGCCGGCATTGAAGGCGCGCTGATAGCGTTCTGACGCGATCAGGTCGCGATACGCCTTGTACGTGCGCTGACCCATGGCGATGCCAAGCCCGATTGACCAGTGCGGGCGGCACCGTACCCGACACCGCGACGTCCCAGCGGCTGACGAACAGCGAGGCGACCGCAGCAACGTCCGGCCTGAGTCCTGCGGCAATGCGCCGCTCGATGCCGCGCAGGTACGCCTCCGCCGCCGCAACATACTGCTCGCGCGAGAACAGCAGCGTGACGTTGATCGGCACGCCGGAGAAAATCGCTGCCTCGATCGCCGGCAGACCTTCCTTTGTACCGGGTATCTTGATGAACACATTCGGCCGATTCGCACGCGCGTGCAGATCCCTTGCCGCGGCCGGCGTGCGCTCGGTGTCGTGTGCGAGCAGCGGCGAGACCTCGAGGGACACAAAGCCGTCGACTCCGCAGGTGCGTTCGAACACGGGATGAAACAGGTCCGCAGCTCGGGTGAGATCGTCAAGCGCGAGGTCAAAGAAGACCTGCTCGCCGGCTTTGCCGTCCTTCAGCGCGCCGCCGATGGCCGCATCGTAGTCCGAACTGTACTTGATGGCGTGATCGAAAATCGTCGGGTTCGACGTGAGCCCGCTGATGGAGAACTCATCGATGTAGCGCTCCAGCGTTCCGCTGGCGAGAAGGTCTCGCGTTATGTTGTCGAGCCAGCGGCTCTGTCCGAGGTCGTGGAGTTTCCGGGTCGCTATCATCGCGCCGCCTCCTGAGCTATGAAATGCCGACACGTCGCGCTGTTTTCGCTTGGCACCGCGGGCGCCGCCGCGCGCAGCCATCTATGGTCCGCCAGTTTGTTCCGGTGCCGGCGACGCAGGACGCATTCGGCCGCCCGGCGGCTCCTTCGCCCTAGCGCCACTGCTGCGGTGCTCCGCCGGGCCGCCCTGCTCCGACAGATTGCGCGCGGTGTTGATCAAGGCTACATGAGTCATCGACTGAGGCATGTTGCCAAGCGCACGCCGGTTGCGGGGATCGTATTCTTCCGAAAGCAAGCCAACATCGTTGCGCAGGGTCAGCAGGCGCTCGAACAGCGCCTCGGCGTCGGCCTGTCGCCCAAGCATTGCCAGACAGTCCGCGAGCCAGAACGAACACGGCAGGAAAATCCCCTCATCCGGCGGCAGGCCGTCAATGCCGTCTCTCGTCCTGTAGCGCAAGACGAGTCCATCGACGACCAGCTCGCGCTCGATGGCCTCGATCGTTGCCCGCACGCGCGGGTCGGACGCCGGCAGGAATCCGACCTGCGGAATCATGAGCAGGCTGGCGTCGAGATCGGTCGACCCATACCTCTGCACGAATACACCGCGGGCAGCGTCGAAGCCCTTCTCGCAGACTTCGGCATGAATGCGCGCGCGCACCTCGCGCCAGCGCTCGAC